>NZ_JBBEYH010000008.1:0-209472 GCF_050172695.1 Shinella sp. G-2
GATGACGGGGACGATCTTGCTGCTCATGATTTCCATCCTGGTCTCAAAGCCCGCCGTCATGGCGATCGGCAATTTCCGGCAGTCTCAAGGGTGTCCCGTAAAGAAACAGACAATCCGGGTGCTTGCCGCCCGCCGGGCCGCAACCATTCTCGCAGACAAGGTAAAGAGGAAGTTGCGGGCAGGTGCGATGCGGCCAACAAAAAACCCGCCGGAGGCGGGTTCGATGTTTCGCGTCTGAAAGCCGGCGATCAGACCGGCATCACGATACCCTGGAGGGTCGTCAGTTCCGCGAGGTAGCTTTCGATGCCGAACTTCTGGTCGTCCGACTTCGCATGTTCGAGCTCCTTGCGGGCAGCTTCGATGCGGCGCGTGATGTCTTCGTTGTTGAACTCGTCGACATGAACGGCCGATTCGGCCAGCAGCGTGCAACCGGTCGGGACGATATCGGCAAAGCCGCCGAAGACCACATAGCGGTCCTTCTTGCCATCCGCGGACTTCACGGTAACGACGCCAGGCTTGATCGTCGTCATGGTCGGCGCATGGTTGGCCATGACGGTCATCTCGCCCTCGGTCGCCGGAATGACGACTTCGCTGACGCTGCCGGAAACCAGCAGGCGCTCGGGAGAAACGAGTTCAAAGTTGAAACTGTCAGCCATGACCATTCACTTCTTCTGATTTCATACGGCCGGGGAAAGAGGGCGCCCGCTCGGGCGCCCGCCAATCAAATCAAGCGGCTTCGGCAGCCAGCTTCTTGGCCTTCTCGATGGCTTCTTCCATGGAGCCGACCATGTAGAAGGCCGCTTCCGGAAGGTGGTCGTACTCGCCGTTGACGAGGCCCTTGAAGCCCTTGATCGTGTCTTCGAGAGCGACGAGCTTGCCCGGCGAACCGGTGAAGACTTCGGCCACGAAGAACGGCTGGGACAGGAAGCGCTCGATCTTGCGGGCGCGGGCAACGGCCAGCTTGTCGTCTTCCGACAGTTCGTCCATGCCCAGGATGGCGATGATGTCCTGCAGGGACTTGTAGCGCTGCAGCGTACCCTGGACCTTACGGGCGACTTCGTAGTGCTCTTCGCCGACGATCATCGGGTCGAGCATGCGCGAGGTCGAGTCGAGCGGGTCAACGGCCGGGTAGATGCCCTTTTCGGCGATCGAACGCGACAGAACGGTCGTGGCGTCGAGGTGGGCGAACGAGGTTGCCGGCGCGGGGTCGGTCAAGTCGTCGGCGGGAACGTAGATGGCCTGAACCGAGGTGATCGAACCCTTGGTCGTCGTCGTGATGCGTTCCTGCATCGCGCCCATGTCCGTGGCCAGCGTCGGCTGATAGCCCACGGCCGACGGGATACGGCCGAGCAGAGCCGACACTTCGGAACCAGCCTGCGTGAAGCGGAAGATGTTGTCGACGAAGAACAGAACGTCCTGGCCCTTGTCGCGGAAGTCTTCGGCGATCGTCAGACCCGTCAGGGCGACGCGAGCGCGGGCGCCCGGCGGTTCGTTCATCTGACCGTAAACGAGAGCAGCCTTGGAGCCTTCGCCGCCGCCGTGCTTGTTCACGCCCGATTCGATCATTTCGTGGTAAAGGTCGTTGCCTTCGCGGGTACGCTCACCCACGCCGGCGAACACCGAATAACCACCGTGCGCCTTGGCGACGTTGTTGATCAGTTCCATGATGAGAACGGTCTTGCCGACGCCTGCACCGCCGAAGAGGCCGATCTTGCCGCCCTTTGCGTAAGGCGCGAGAAGGTCGACGACCTTGATGCCGGTGACGAGGATCTGCGCTTCCGTGGACTGCTCGACATAGGCCGGAGCGTCCTGGTGGATGGCGCGCCGGCCCTTGGTGACCAGCGGACCGGCTTCGTCGACGGGCTCGCCGATGACGTTCATGATGCGGCCGAGCGTTTCGTCGCCGACCGGAACGGAGATCGGGGCGCCCGTGTCGGCGACCGGCTGACCGCGGACGAGACCTTCGGTCGAGTCCATGGCGATCGTGCGGACGGTGTTTTCACCGAGGTGCTGAGCGACTTCGAGAACGAGGCGGTTGCCGTTGTTGTCGGTTTCCAGCGCGTTCAGGATGAGCGGCAGAGCGCCGTCGAAGGCGACGTCAACGACGGCGCCGATAACCTGGGTAACGCGACCGGTCGCGCCGGCTGCGACCGGAGCCGCCGCCTTGGTTGCAGCAGCGGTCTTCGCTGCCGGCTTGCGCGCAGCCGGCTTCTTTTCCGCTGCGGTTTCCTTCGGGGTAGCTGCCTTAGCCATGTCTCTTACCCTCTTTGTCCTGGTCCTTAGAGCGCTTCAGCGCCCGAGATGATTTCGATGAGTTCCTTGGTGATCTGAGCCTGGCGCTGACGGTTGTAGTTCAGCGTCAGCTTGTTGATCATTTCACCGGCATTGCGGGTCGCGTTGTCCATGGCGCTCATCTTGGCACCCATTTCGCCGGCGACGTTCTCGAGCAGCGCCCGGAAGATCTGCACGGAAATGTTGCGCGGGATGAGGTCGCCGAGGATCGCGCTGGCGTCCGGCTCGTAGTCGTAGATCGCCGTGGCGCCGGTCGTTTCGGCGACAGCCGCGGGAGCGGAGGCCGGAACGAGCTGCAGCGCGGTCGGGACCTGCGCGATGACCGACTTGAACTCGGAATAGAACAGCGTGCAGACGTCGAATTCGCCCTGCTCGAACAGGCCGATGACCTTGCGGCCGATCTGGTCGGCATTGGCAAAGCCGATGCGCTTGACTTCGCGCAGGTCGACACGGTCGATGATCAGCGAAGCGTATTCGCGACGCAGGATATCGAAGCCCTTCTTGCCCACGCAGATGATCTTGACCGTCTTGCCGCTCGCCAGAAGCTTGCGGGTGTGGTCACGCGCCAGACGCGCGATCTGCGAGTTGAAGCCGCCGCACAGACCGCGTTCGGCCGTGCAGACGACGAGCAGATGAACCTGGTCCTTGCCCGTGCCGGTCATCAGACGCGGCGCCGAATCGTCCTGGCCGACAGCCTGGGCGATGTTGGCGAGAACGGCGCTCATGCGCTGCGAATAGGGCCGGGCGGCCTCGGCCGCTTCCTGGGCACGCCGAAGCTTCGCCGCGGCGACCATCTTCATCGCCTTGGTGATCTTCTGCGTCGCCTTGACGGAGGCGATCCGGTTTTTCAGATCCTTAAGTGAAGGCATCCGTTTTCCGTCCTGTAACACGATCCCGGAGGGTCATGCGTCAAATCCAAAGTTCGGGGCGCCTGCGCGCCTGTCAGCGCGCAGGGCTTGAACCGTCAGCTCAGCCGAAGGTCTTGGCGAAGGCGTCCAGAGCAGCCTTGAGCTTGCCCTTGGTGTCGTCGCTGATGGCCTTGTCGGTGCGGATCTTGTCGAGGATGTCCTTGCCCTCGGAGCGCATGTAGCCGAGCAGGCCCTGCTCGAACTTGCCGACCTGTGCGACCGGAAGCTTGTCGAGGTAGCCGTTGACGCCAGCGAAGATCACGACGACCTGCTCTTCCGTCTTCAGCGGCGAGAACTGCGGCTGCTTCAGGAGTTCGGTCAGGCGTGCACCGCGGTTCAGCAGGCGCTGCGTTGCGGCGTCGAGGTCCGAGCCGAACTGGGCGAAGGCTGCCATTTCGCGATACTGGGCGAGTTCGCCCTTGATCGAGCCGGCGACCTGCTTCATCGCCTTGATCTGAGCGGACGAGCCCACGCGGGAAACCGACAGACCGACGTTAACGGCCGGACGGATACCCTGGTAGAACAGGTCCGTTTCAAGGAAGATCTGGCCGTCGGTGATCGAGATCACGTTGGTCGGGATGAACGCCGAAACGTCGTTACCCTGGGTTTCGATGACCGGCAGAGCCGTCAGCGAGCCAGCGCCCATGTCGTCGTTCAGCTTTGCAGCGCGCTCGAGGAGACGCGAATGCAGGTAGAAAACGTCGCCCGGGTAAGCTTCGCGGCCCGGCGGGCGGCGCAGCAGCAGCGACATCTGGCGGTAGGAAACGGCCTGCTTGGAAAGGTCGTCGTAGCCGATGAGGGCGTGCTTGCCGTTGTCACGGAAGTATTCGCCCATCGTGCAACCGGCGAACGGTGCGAGGTACTGCATCGGCGCCGGGTCGGAGGCGGTTGCAGCAACGATGATCGAGTACTGGAGAGCGCCGCGCTCTTCGAGAACCTTCACGAACTGGGCGACGGTCGAACGCTTCTGGCCGATAGCGACGTAGACGCAGTACAGCTTGTCGCCGTCCGGGCCGTTGTCGTGGATCGCCTTCTGGTTCAGGATCGTGTCCAGGATGATGGCGGTCTTGCCGGTCTGGCGGTCGCCGATGACGAGCTCGCGCTGGCCACGACCAACCGGGATGAGGGCGTCGATGGCCTTGAGGCCGGTCGACATCGGCTCATGAACCGACTTGCGCGGAATGATGCCCGGAGCCTTGACGTCAACGCGGGCGCGCTGCTTGGCATTGATCGGGCCCTTGCCGTCGATCGGGTTGCCGAGCGCGTCGACGACGCGGCCGAGCAGTTCCGGACCGACCGGAACGTCAACGATGGCGCCCGTACGCTTGACGGTGTCGCCTTCCTTGATGTCACGGTCCGAACCGAAGATAACGACACCGACGTTGTCGCTTTCCAGGTTCAGCGCCATGCCGCGGATGCCACCGGGGAACTCCACCATTTCACCGGCCTGGACATTGTCGAGGCCGTAAACGCGGGCGATGCCGTCACCGACGGAGAGCACCTGGCCGACTTCCGAGACTTCCGCCTCTTTGCCGAAGTTTTTGATCTGATCTTTGAGAATTGCGGAAATTTCCGCGGCGCGGATATCCATCAGCCGACCTCTTTCAGTGCAAGCTTAAGGGTAGAGAGTTTGGTGCGAAGGGAAGTGTCGATCTGGCGGGACCCGACCTTGACGATCAGACCACCGAGAATGGACGGGTCGACAGTGACGGCAACCGCCACGTCTTTGCCGGTGACGCCTTTCAGCGCCGCCTTCAATTCGTTTTCCTGCGCTGCGGTGAGCGCATGGGCCGAGGTAACGTCGGCCGTGATTTCGCCGCGGGCACGGGCCGCGATGACGCGGTAAGCCTGGATCATGCCGGGAACGGCGAAGAGGCGGCGATTTGACGCAACCACCTTGAGGAAGTTTGCCACGAGACCCGTGATGCCGGCCTTTGCCGCGATGGCCGCAATGGCCTTGGTCTGATCTTCGGCGGAGAAGACAGGGCTGACGATCAGCCGCTTCAGGTCATCGCTTTCGTTGATCAGCGCCTGGAAACGGGCGAGATCGGCACCGACACTGTCAGCCGAACCGGCTTCCTGAGCGAGGTCGAAAAGCGAAGACGCGTATCTTTCTGCAACACCGGAAACAAGCTGGGATGTGTCTGCCACGGGCACAAGCTTCTCTTCTTATCATCCAGAGCGCAGGGCTGTAGCAGCGCTACGGTCCTAACACACTGAAATCGTTGCGGTAATCTTCAGCTCCCACAGGCTTTCGCGCCCGCTTTTTCTGAATTTCGCGGTTCGTCTAGCATAGGAAACCGGGACTCGCAACACGCCCGACGCAGGAATGCGCCATAAGTCGGCCACAGTCGGAGCAAAAGTTGACTGGGCGGACTATGTTCTGGCGCTGATATGCGTCGAAAGCCGGATTTTCAGGTCAGAGAAAGCCGAAAGCGTAGCCGAGCGGCAGTGCGGCGAGCACCGCCTGCACGAGGAGCACGAGAAGGTTCTTCATCGAGAAGGACCCATCCGACATCAGCGAGAGAATGCGGCCGAACGCGGCGAGTGCAAAGCCGCCGCCGATCGCCATGTAGATCCAGCTCTGCGCCATCATCAGCGCCACGACGGCAAGGCCGGCATAAAAGCCACCGGTGGAGCGCACGAAGGCGAGGCCCTCGCGGCTGGCGTCCTTCGTCTCAAGGCCGGAGAGCTTCAGCGCGATACCGGGAGCGAACAGGGCGAACAGGCCGAAAAGCCCCGTCGCAATGGCTGCGCAGAAGGCCAGGAACTCGCCCGTTTCGGTGGGGATGTAGAATTCCATCTCGGCGTTTCTCCCGTGGATGCGCTGCGATTCTCTATTGCACAGGCGTCCGGACGGCAGAAGCCGGCCATCCGAATTCGCACAACTCTTTGTTAACCACGCCGCTCACAGGAAGCTCTGCGGATCGATATCGAGCTGCACCTGCAGCGATGCCCGCTCCTTCGGCCCGTTGGCCAGCATGGTGCGCAGGAAGGTCTGCATGTCGCTGCCCCGCCGCCCGTGCACCAGCAGGCGGAAGCGATGCCGCCCGCGCACCAGCGCCAGGGGGGCCTCCGCCGGACCGAGGATGGAGATGCCGTCGACATGGGGCGCGGCCTGCCGGAGGCCGCGCGCATGGGTTTCCGCCTCGCCGCGGCTGTCGGCCGACACGATGACGGAGGCAAGCCGGCCGAAGGGCGGCAGCAGCGCCTTTTCCCGTTCGCCGATTTCCCGGTCATAGAAGGCCTCCGCATCGCCGGAGACGATGGCCTGCATCACCGGATGCGTCGGCTGATAGGTCTGGATGAGGCCGTGGCTCTTGAGACCCGAACGCCCGGCCCGGCCCGTCACCTGCGAGAGAAGCTGGAAGGTCCGTTCGGCCGCGCGCGGATCGCCGTTGGAAAGACCGAGATCGGCATCCACGACGCCGACCAGCGACATCAGCGGGAAATTGTGCCCCTTGGCGACGAGCTGCGTGCCGATGACGATATCCGCCTCGCCGCGCGCGATGGCCTCCAGCTCCAGCCGCAGGCGCTTGACGCCCATGAGGTCGGAGGAAAGCACGATGGTCCGCGCTTCCGGGAAGTGTCGCTCCACCTCTTCCGCGATGCGCTCGACGCCCGGCCCGCAGGCCGCGAGGTGATCGAAGGTGCCGCATTCCGGGCAGGCCTCGGGCGTGCGCTCGGCATAGCCGCAATGATGGCACTGGATCTGGCCGCGGAAACGATGTTCGACCAGCCAGCTCGAACATTGCGGGCATTGGAAGCGGTGGCCGCAGACCCGGCAGAGCGTCAGCGGCGCATAGCCGCGCCGGTTGAGGAAGAGCAGTGCCTGCTGCTCCTTTTCGATGGTGCGGGCGATGCCGCGCAGCAGGATGGGCGAAAGGAAACCGCCCCGCGCCGGCGGATGCCGGCGCATGTCGACGAGATGCAGGTCCGGCAGGGCGGCATCGCCATAGCGCGTCGGCAGATGCAGTTTCCGGTAACGGCCGACATCGCTGTTGACCCGGCTTTCCACCGAAGGCGTCGCCGAGACGAGCACGGCCGGGAAGTCGCCGATCCGCGCCCGCACCACCGCCATGTCGCGCGCGTTGTAGAAGACGCGGTCTTCCTGCTTGTAGGCCGGGTCGTGCTCCTCATCGACGATGACGAGGCCGAGATTCTCGAAGGGGAGGAACAGCGCAGAACGCGCGCCAGCCACCACCCGCACGTCTCCCGTCGTCACCTGCCGCCAGACCTTTTCGCGGGTCCGTGGCGCAAGGTCCGAATGCCATTCGGCGGGCTTGGCGCCGAAGCGGTCGTGAAAGCGCTCCAGGAAGCTTGCGGTCAGCGCGATCTCCGGCAGCAGGATCAGCACCTGCCGCCCCTGCCGCAGCGTCTCGGCAATCGCCTCGAAATAGACTTCCGTCTTGCCCGAGCCGGTGATGCCGTCGATCAGCGAGACGGAAAAGACACCCTTGCGGACACTCTCGACCAGGTCCGCCGCGCTCTCCGTCTGCGGCCCTTCCAGCCGCGGCGCGACATAGTCGGGGTCGGGCATCGCCACGACGGGCGGCGGCGGCAGAAAGACGGTCTCGAAGCTTCCCTGCTTCACCAGCCCGTCGACCACGCTGGTCGAAGTGCCCGAGGCATGGGCAAGGCCGGAGCGGGTCCAGGGAATGCCGTCCTCGACCAGTTCCAGCACCCGTTCGCGGGCGCTCGTCAGCCGCTCCGGCCGGTGGCCGGTAAAGCGCAGGCCCTCGATCATCGGCTCGGGATCGAAGGCCGTCGGCGCGCGCAGCGCCATGCGGGCGACGAGGCCCGGCGGCGTCACGGTATAGGCCGAAACCCAGTCGAGGAAATCGCGCATCTCCCTGGAGAGCGGCGGGCAGTCGAAGACCTTTTCGATGGGCCGCAGCTTCTTCGGGTCGACCTTGCCGTCATCGCCGCCGTCCCAGACGACGCCCGGCACCAGACGCGGCCCGAGCGGCACCTGCACGATGGAGCCCGGTTCGACCGCCATGCCCTCGGGCACCGTATAGGAATAGGGCACAGGCGTCGGCACGGGCACCATCACTGGCACCGTACGCGGAAAGAGTTTCTCCCCGAAGAGGTTGGTCGAATCGCTGCTCATCGCCCGGCAAGATGCCCCCGCGACCGCGCGAAGAAAACCGCAAAGATCGCCGGCCCCGTCATTCGTCGTCATCCGCAATTTCGCCGGTCAGCCGCATGCCGTCGATCCAGGTCGCCCCGTCATTGCGCACGACGCGTTTGGCCCGGACGCCGCAGCGCATCTCCACCTCCCGCGCCAATCGTTCGGAATGGGTGACGATCCACAGCTGGCTCGATTGTGCGGCCCGCGCGATCATCGCGGCCAGCGGCGACAGCATGTCCGGATGCAGGCTCGCCTCCGGCTCGTTGAGCGCGATCAGCGGCGGCGTGCGATAGGAAAGCAGCGCGGCGGCGAGCGCCAGGAACCGGATCTGGCCGTCGGAAAGCTCGCGCGGCTGGAAGACGCGCTGCGGAAACTGCGGGAAGACAAGGCCGTAGGAAGCAAATTCCTCGGGTTCGGCAACGGAGAGCTTCGCTCCGCCGAAGGCATCCGCGACGGCGCGGTCGAGATCGACCGTGTCCTGCCGCGTCCAGGCCAGCGTGGCGAAGACCGCGGCCATATTCGCCCCGTCTTCGTCGAGCAGCGGCGCGGTGACGGCGAGGCAAGGCTGGCGCAGCGCCGAATCGCGATCCGAGCGGAAACCATGGAAGAAGCGCCATTGCGAGACCGCGCGGCGGAAGGTGCCGATCTCCGGATAGTGCCCGGCATCGCCGAGAAGCGCGACGGCGGTCTCAGAGGTCAGGGCCTGTTCGGGATGTTCCACCATGCGGCCCGCGTCGTTGCGCACCGTGATGCCTGGTCCTGCCCGTTTCATCACCGTCACCGGCCGCCGTCCGGTCTCGATGGAAAGCTCCTCGGCCTTCACCTGCGGCTCGAAGGCGAAGCCCGCGGCAGCCGGCGGACGCAGCCCGGCCTCGACCCTGTAGCGAAACGTGATCGCCCGGTCCTCGTCCATGAGTTCGGCTTCAAGTTTGATGCGCACCGGCTCGTTCGGCCGCCGCTTGCCCGTCCAGAGCGCCGACCCCATGCCCCCTTCCGCCGCGATCTCGTTGGCGAAGGTTCCGCGCACCGCCGCCTGAACCAGTTGCAGCGAGCGGTAGAGGTTCGATTTGCCGACCCCGTTCTCCCCCACGAACAGGTTCACGCGCCCGAGATCCATGCGGATCGCGCGCAGGGAACGATAGTTTTCGGCGGACATGGAACGCAGCAGCATGATGGACCCGGATCAGGAAGAAAGAACGTCTCTATACAGGTCACCGTGTCTAGAGGAAGGCGACGCCGCTTGCCCAGCCCTCCGGCGGAACGTTAGCAAATCCCTAACGCAATTCGCCGATCCTGCCGCAAACGCTGAGTGCGAACGCCAAGAGCAGGACATGACCGAACTTCTCATCATCGCCGATCCGGCGCTCATGGCCGAACGGCAGGGCTGGCTTGCCGCACTGGCCGACGAGCGCCGCCTTTCCGACAACACGCTGGAAGCCTACGAGCGTGACACGCGCCAGTTCCTCGCCTTCCTCACCGGGCACCTCGCCGCCCCCGCCCGCCTCAAGGACATCGGCGCCCTGCGCCCCGCGGACCTGCGCGGCTTCCTCGCCGCCCGCCGCCGCGATGGCGCGGGCGCGCGCACGCTCGGCCGGGGTCTCGCGGGCCTGCGCTCGTTCCTGCGCCATCTGGAGCGCAAGGGCCTTGCCAATGCGGCGGGCGCCGCCGCCGTCCGTTCGCCGAAGCAGCCGAAGTCGCTGCCCAAACCCCTTTCCGACCGCCAGGCCATCGCCGTGGTCGATGCCAGCGAGCAGCTGGCCGACGAGCCGTGGATCCGCACGCGCAACGCCGCCGTGCTCGCCCTTCTCTACGGCTGCGGCCTGCGCATTTCCGAGGCGCTGTCGCTGACCCCGGCGGATTTCGCCGGCAGCCCCACGTCGCTGCGCATCACCGGCAAGGGCGACAAGACCCGCATCGTGCCGCTGATCGCGCCTGCCCGCGCAGGTGTGGAAGATTACATCAAGCTCTGCCCCATCCCGCTTGCCGACGACAAACCGCTCTTCCGCGGCGTGCGCGGCGGCCCCTTGCAGCCGGCCATCATCCAGCGCGAGATGCAGCGGTTGCGCGGCGCGCTCGGCCTGCCGGACAGTGCGACGCCCCATGCGCTGCGCCATTCCTTCGCGACTCATCTGCTCGCCGGCGGCGGGGACCTGCGCACCATTCAGGAACTGCTCGGCCATGCCAGCCTGTCCACGACCCAGGTCTATACCGGCGTCGATTCGGCCCGATTGCTCGAAATCTACGACCGCGCGCATCCCCGCGCGTGATCCGTTAAGGGATTGTGAGGATGAGACGACTAGGGTCCGCCCCACATGCAGGGAGTTCGACCATGACAGTCCTTCTTCACAAAAGCCGGCTGATGCTCGCCGACCGCCTGGCCGATACGGGCCTGTGGGCACTGGCCGCGATCAACGTGCTCGTCGCGCTCGCCTTTCTTTTCGTGCTGGCGACGCTTTCCCCGGCGAAGGCTGAGGAACCGGCGGCCTGCGGCGGGGAAAACCTGCTGGCAAAATACGAGAAGGATGACCCAGCCGCCTTCGCAAGGCTGCGCGCCGAGGCCGATGCCGTGCCGAACGGCAAGGGTATCCTCTGGAAGATCGAGAAGGATGGCAAGCCGGCGTCCTGGCTGCTCGGCACCATGCACGTGACCGACCCGCGCGTGCTCGCCATGCCCGAGGCCGCGCGCACCGCTTATTCCGCCGCCGGCACGGTCATCGTCGAATCCGACGAGATCGCCGACGAGAAGAAGGCCGGCGCGGCGATCATGGCGCGTCCGGACCTCACCATGTTCACCGATGGCAAATCCATCACCGATTTCCTCGACAAGGACGATGCGGAGAGATTGGCCGAAGGTCTGAAGAGCCGCGGTCTGTCGCTGGCGGCCGTCGGCCGCATGAAACCGTGGATGATCGCGAGTTTCGTCGCGCTGCCCGCCTGCGAGATCACGCGCAAGGCATCCGGCGCCGCCTTCCTCGACCAGCGCCTGGCCAGGGACGCGCTGACGGAGGGCAAGACCCTGAAAGGCCTGGAAACCCTGATCGAACAGATTTCGGCGCTCGATTCCCTGCCCCTCGAACCGCAGATCCAGGGCCTCGTGCAGACGGTTGAGCTCGGCGATACCCTGGAAGACGTCATCGAAACGATGAGCCAGCTCTATCTTGCCGGCGATACCGGCATGATCATGCCCATGATGCGCGCCGCCAGCCCGGAGACCGACGAGGACGCCGAGGCCTATGCCGAATTCGAGCAGCGCATCATCGTCGACCGCAACCACGTCATGGCGACGCGCGCCGCGCCGATCCTTTCGGGCGGCAACGTCTTCATGGCCGTCGGCGCCCTGCACCTGCCGGGGCCGGAGGGCGTCGTCGAACTGCTGCGCAAAGAGGGCTTTGCCGTTACCGCCGTGAAGTGAGAAGCCGCCGGCCGATGCCCGACAGCATCCGTCGCACGATCAGCTTGTGAAACGGCATGACGACGGCAAGATAGAGCCGCCCCAGCAGATTGTTGCGATGGACGAGCGTCATGACGCTGAGGGTCTGCCCGCTCGGCCGGTCCTGCCGCACGTCGATGACGATGCGGAAATCGAGATGCCGGTCGTCGAAGCCGAGCACCACCCGGTCGTCGCTGGCACTGACCACGGGAAAGCCGCCGATCTCCGCCTCCGACGTCCTTACCTCCTCCGCCGCGCCCTTGAGACCGAACGGCGCGACAAGGGCGTTGCGCAACACCATCAGTTTGCGGACCCAGCCCGGCGGATGCTCCAGCGCCAGCCGCGCCGCCTCGCGCGCCGTCAGGTTTTCGACAGGCAGGCCGAGCGTGAAGCGGTCCGCCCAATCGGCGGCGGGCAGGATGGGATGGGGAAGTGAGACGGGTCTCGACACGGGCGACATGAAGGCCTCCTTGGCGGTCTTCATGCTGCCCCTGTTCGCGCAATGAAAACAGGCGGCTGGTTGTCGCAGCCGCCCGACCGGATCACATGTGGATCGGCTTGGCGAAGGTAGCCAGCGCGGCTTCCTTGACCGCTTCCGACATGGTCGGATGCGCGTGGCAGGTGCGGCCGAGGTCTTCGGAGGAGCCGCCGAATTCCATCAGCACGGCGGCCTCGTGGATCATCTCGCCGGCACCGAAGCCGACGATGTGCACGCCGAGAACGCGGTCCGTCTCCTTGTCGGCGAGAACTTTCACGAAACCGTCGGTCGCGAGCATGGCGCGGGCGCGGCCGTTGGCGGTGAAGGGGAACTTGCCGACCTTGTAGGCGATGCCCGCGGCCTTCAGTTCCTCTTCCGTCTTGCCGACGGAGGCGACTTCCGGCTGGGTGTAGACGACGCCCGGGATGACGTCGTAGTTCACGTGACCGGCCTGGCCGGCGAGGATTTCGGCAACGGCGACGCCTTCGTCTTCCGCCTTGTGAGCGAGCATCGGGCCGCGGACCACGTCACCGATGGCGTAGATACCGGCAACGTTGGTCTGGAAGTGCTTGTCGATCTCGACGCGGCCACGGTTGTCGAGCGCGACGCCGGCCTCCGTGAGGCCGAGGCCCTCGGTGTAGGGCTTGCGGCCGGTGGCGATCAGCACGATGTCGGCATCGATGGTGGTGGCGTCACCGCCCTTGACCGGCTCGAAGGTCACCTTGGCGCCCGAACCTGCCTTTTCGACACCCGTCACCTTGGCGCCGAGCTTGAAGTCCATGCCCTGCTTGGCGAGCATGCGCTGAAACTGCTTGGAGACCTCGCCGTCCATGCCGCCGAGGATGGCGTCGAGATATTCGACGACCGTGACCTTCGCGCCGAGGCGGGCCCAGACCGAGCCGAGTTCGAGGCCGATGACGCCGCCGCCGACGACGACGAGATGGCCCGGCACCTTGTCGAGTGCAATGCCACCCGTGGAGGAGACGATGACCTTTTCGTCGATCTCGACCGGAACGCCGGGAATGCCGGCGACGTCGGAGCCCGTGGCGATCACGATGTTCTTCGTTTCGAGGACCTGCTCCTCGCCCTTGTCACCGATGACGGCGACCTTGCCGGCGCCGAACACCTTGCCGGTGCCCTGGATGCCGTCGATCTTGTTCTTCTTGAACAGGAAGGCCACGCCGTCGACGTTCGACTTCACCGTCGCATCCTTGTGCGCCATCATCTTGGCAAGGTTCAGCGTCGGCTTCACGCCCTCGATGCCGAGCGCGTCCATGCCGTGGGCGGCGTGGCTGTAGGTCTCGGAGGCATGCAGCAGCGCCTTGGAGGGGATGCAGCCGACATTGAGGCAGGTGCCGCCATAGGTGGCGCGCTTTTCGACGACCGCGACCTTCAGGCCGAGCTGGGCCGCCTTGATGGCGCAGACATAGCCGCCGGGGCCGGAACCTATAACGATGAGATCATATGCCATGACAAGTCCTTCCTGCGCGGAGCCTAGCGGCCGCCGCTGACGTTGAGGGCGGCACCCGTCACATAGGATGCCGCGTCGGAGAGAAGATAGAGAATGGAATGGGCGACTTCGTCGGCCGTGCCCGGCCGCTGCAGCGGGATGAGCGAGGCCATGTCGCGCGCACGGTCCGGCAGGCCGCCGGAGGCGTGGATTTCGGTATCGATGATGCCGGGGCGCACAAGGTTGACGCGCACGCCCTCCGCCGCCACCTCGCGGGCAAGACCGATGGTGAAGCTCTCGATGGCGCCCTTGCTGGCGGCATAGTCAACATATTGCCCGGCCGCGCCGAGCAGCGCGGCGACCGACGACAGGTTGACGATAGCCCCGCCCTGCCCGCCATGGCGCGTCGACATGCGGCGCACGGCCTCCTGCGCGCAGCGGATCGACCCCATGATGTTGACGGCGAACATGCGCTCCAGCCGTTCGGCGGACATCTCGTCGACACGCTGGGGCGTCGCGACGATGCCGGCATTGTTCACAAGACCGTCGAGCCGGCCGAAGGTGCCGTCGATGGTGGAGAAGATGTTGGCAAGGCCAAGCTCGCTGCCGACGTCGCCCTGAACGGGGATCGCCGAACCACCGGCATCGCGGATTTCGGCCACCACGGCCTCGGCGGCCGCAAGATTGGAAACGTAGTTCACCGCGACCTGCCAGCCGGCCGCGCCGGCAAGGCGGCACACGCTGGCGCCGATGCCGCGGCTGCCGCCGGTGACGAGAAGAACGGGCGCTTCGCTCATGCCGCGCATCCTTTCCGTTTCAGAACGTCCCACGGGACGACCGTCGCCTTGCCGTCCTCCCAGAGCCTGGAATAGCGCAGCGACGCGCCGAAGCCGGCAAGAAGCAGGTTTTCCGCCGCCTTGCCGCCCTCATCGGGCAGGAGCGCGGCATCGCCACCATCGAGCGCATAGATCACGCCTTCCCAGACCGTGCAGGCGGCGATCTCCTCGCCGGTCGCATCGCCCTCGGGGCAATTGTGCATGACCATGCCGTTGGACCGCGCGGGATCGCCCGGCATGACGATGCCATCCAGCACCACGCCGCTCGAGAGAACCTTCAGCTTGAAATGATGGCTCGTCGCCGCGGCATTCGAGCCGACGGGTTCGAAGGTCAGCTCGTAACCCTGGTCGCGATCGGCATAGATCGCACGGTCCTGCCGGCATTCCGCCGCCGAGGCGGCGGTCGCGACAGAAAGACCGATGAGAACGAGGACGGCGCGCATTCTTCAGTGCGCCTTTTCCGTCGCGAGCTTGATGCCGAGCGCGATGAAGACGAGGCCGCTGGCGCGGTCGATCCACTGGCTCATGCGGGCAAAGGTCGCGCGCATCTTCGGCGTCGTCATGAAAAGCGAGACACCGACGAACCACGCGATGAGGCAGGTCGCCATGACGAGGCCGTAACCGAACTTGATGGCAATCGGCGTATGGGCGCTGACGACGGTGGAAAAGATCGACAGGAAGAAGAAGACGGGCTTGGGGTTCAAAGCATTGGCCAGGAAGCCGAGACCGAAGGCGCGCAGGGCGGACTGTTCGTCCTTGCCGTCCTCGTTGCCCTTCACCGCCTCGACGGAAAGGTCTGCCTTGCCCGCGCGCAGCGCCTTGATGCCGATATAGACGAGATAGGCGACACCGCACCACTTCACGATGTTGAAGAGATAGATCGACTGGGAGATGATGAGGCCGAGGCCAAGGATCGTATAGGTGACGTGGAACATCAGCGACGTGCCGATGCCGAAGGACGTCACGATGGCCGCGCGCCGCCCGTGCACGATGGACTGGCGCATGACCATGGCAAGATCCGCACCGGGCGAGACGATGGCGAAGGCGAAGATCGCCATCAGCGAGGCGAGTTCGAGAAGATACTGGCTCATGCGCGCTCCAGAGGTGCGTTGAAGGCCCAGACATGGCCGAAGGGATCGGTGATGCGGGCGTAGCGTGCGCCCCAGAAGACGTCGGCCGGCGGCATCAGGTCCCGTGCGCCGGCAGCGGCCGCCCTCGCATAGGCCGCATCGACGGCGGCCGGATCCTTCAGGTTGATGTTGATCGTCACGGATGCACCGCCGATGGTCGTCGGCGCGCTGACGGGCAGGCCGAACTCCGGAAACTCGTCATGCAGCATCACCTCGCCGCCGTAGATGGCGAGATTGGCATGTATGACGCGCCTGCCGTCTTCGGCGAGCTGGCAGAACGTCTTTTCCGCGCCGAAGGCCCGCTCATAGAAGGCGATCGCTTCGAGGCCATCCGCCACGCAGATATGCGGTTGAAGCGGGGGAACATTGGTGAAAGCCATGCCTGTCTCCTAGACGACGACGGTGGCAGCCATGATCGCAAGACCTGCCAGCGCGACGAGCCAGACGAGCGATCGGATATAGGGAATGCCCGCCAGATAAAGCGGAATATAGACGAGCCGGGCGGCAAGCCACAGCCATGCGCCGACAAGGTCCCAGCCCGATGGATCGTTTGCGATGGCCACCGCCAGCGCGAGCGCCACGAAGCCGGGATAGGTCTCGCGGAAATTGGCCGACGCGCGGGCCGCGCGTCCGGCGAGGATGCCTTTCGGTTCCCGCGCCTCGTCGCGCGGGCCGGCATTCCATTGGGAGCCAAGCTCCCGCGTGGCAAGCATGCCCTGAAGGGCGATATGGAAGACGAGCAGCGCCACGCTCAAAACGAGCGGCACGAGAATGGGCGAAGCCGCCGCCGTCTCCATCGATGCCTCCCTTAGAGATCGAGAACGAGGCGTTCCGGATCTTCCAGGCTGTCCTTGACGCGCACGAGGAAGGTCACGGCTTCCTTGCCGTCGACGATGCGGTGATCGTAGGAGAGCGCGAGATACATCATCGGACGGATGACGATCTGGCCGCCGACGACGACCGGGCGTTCCTGTATCTTGTGCATGCCGAGGATGCCCGACTGCGGCGCATTCAGGATCGGCGAGGACATCAGCGAGCCGTAGACGCCGCCGTTCGAGATGGTGAAGGTGCCGCCCTGCATGTCGGCCATGGAAAGCTCGCCGTCACGGGCGGCCTTGCCGAGGCGGCCGATTTCCTTCTCGATCTCGGCGATCGACATCTGGTCGGCATCGCGCACGACCGGAACGACGAGACCCTTGTCCGTGCCGACGGCGACGCCGACATGGCAGTAGTTCTTGTAGATGATGTCGGTGCCGTCGATCTCGGCGTTGACGGCGGGCAATTCCTTCAGCGCGTGGGTCACGGCCTTGGTGAAGAAGCCCATGAAGCCGAGCTTGACGCCATGCTTCTTCTCGAAGAGGTCCTTGTAGCGGTTGCGCAGGTCCATCACGGCCGACATGTCCACCTCGTTGTAGGTGGTCAGCATGGCGGCGGTGTTCTGGGCATCCTTGAGGCGCTTGGCGATGGTCTGGCGCAGGCGCGTCATCTTCACGCGTTCTTCGCGCGGCGCATCGGCTTCGGAAGACGCCGGGCGGGCAGCGACCTTGACCGGCTCGGCGGCAGCAGCCCCCGACGCCGTGATGCCCTTGGCGACGGCAGCGATGACATCGCCCTTCAGGACCTGACCGCGCTTGCCGGAACCGTCGACCTGATCGGCCGAGAGCTTGTTTTCGGCGAGCAGCTTGGCGGCGGCCGGAGCAGCCGGCATGGCCGCGGCAGCGGCAGGCTTTGCTTCGGCGGCGGGCGCTGCGGCAACGGCCTTCTCGGCGGCAGCCGGTGCGGCGGCGCCGGCGGATGCGCCAGCGGAAATCTGGCCAAGCAGACCGCCCGGCTCGACGGTGTCGCCGGCATTGGCGGTGATTTCGGCGAGAACGCCGGAGGCAGGCGCCGGTACTTCGATCGTCACCTTGTCGGTTTCGAGCTCACAGAGCGGCTCGTCGGCCTTCACGGTATCGCCGACCTTCTTGAACCAGGTGCCGACGGTCGCTTCACTGACGGATTCGCCCAAAGTCGGGACGCGGATTTCGGTAGCCATGAGTTGAGTTCCGTTGTTCGTGTCTTTGTCGTGAGTACATAGGGCCGGGCGGATCAACCGCCCAGCGCGTCCTCGAGGAAGGCGGCAAGCTGCGCGAGGTGCTTGGACATCAGGCCCGTCGCCGGCGAGGCGGCGGCCGGACGGCCGGTGTAGCGCACGCGCTGGTACTTGGCGTCGATATGCGCCAGCACCCATTCCAGATAGGGGTCGATGAAGGCCCAGGCGCCCATGTTCTTGGGCTCTTCCTGGCACCAGACCATCTCGGCGTTGCGGAAGCGCGAAAGCTCGTTGATCAGCGCCTTGGCCGGGAACGGGTAGAGCTGTTCCAGACGCAGCAGGTAGACGTCGTCAATGCCGCGCTTCTCGCGCTCTTCCAGAAGGTCGTAATAGACCTTGCCCGAGCACATCACGACGCGGCGGATCTTGGCATCCTTCTGGAGCTTGATCGGGCCGTCCTTGATGACCTCGGCGTCGTCCCACAGCAGGCGGTGGAACGAGCTTTCGCCCGCCATTTCCGACAGCGAGGAGATCGCCCGCTTGTGACGCAGCAGCGATTTCGGCGTCATCATGATCAGCGGCTTGCGGAAGTCGCGCTTCACCTGACGGCGCAGGATATGGAAGTAGTTCGCCGGCGTCGTGACGTTGGCGACCTGCATGTTGTCTTCCGCGCAGAGCTGCAGGAAGCGTTCGAGGCGGGCGGAGGAGTGTTCCGGACCCTGGCCCTCATAGCCGTGCGGCAGCAGGCAGACGAGGCCCGACATGCGCAGCCACTTGCGTTCGCCCGACGAGATGAACTGGTCGAAGACGACCTGCGCACCGTTGGCGAAGTCGCCGAACTGGGCTTCCCAGAGGGTCAGCGCATTCGGGCGGGCCAGCGAATAACCGTACTCGAAGCCGAGCACCGCTTCTTCCGAGAGCATCGAGTTGATGACCTCGTAACGGGCCTGCGTCGGCGAGAGGTTGGCAAGCGGGATGTAGCGGTCTTCGCTCTCCTGATCGTAGAGAACCGAATGGCGCTGCGAGAAGGTGCCGCGTTCGCAGTCCTGGCCGGAGAGACGGATCTTGGTGCCCTCGACGCAGAGCGTACCGAAGGCAAGCGCTTCGCCCATTGCCCAGTCGATGCCTTCGCCCGTCTCGACCATCTGCATGCGGTTGTCCATGAACCGCTGGATCGTCTTGTGGGCCTTGAAGCCTTCCGGGATCGTCGCGATCTTGCGGCCGATCTCCTTGAGCTGCTTCATCGGCACGGAGGTCTTGCCGCGGCGCTGTTCGTCCTGGTTGTCGGCCGAGCGCAGGCCCGACCAGGCGCCGTCCAGCCAGTCGGCCTTGTTCGGCTTGTAGGACTGGCCGATCTCGAATTCGGTTTCGAGATTGGCGCGCCAGTCGGCCTTCATCTTCTCGAATTCGCCCTCGCTGATGACGCCCTCGGCGATGAGGCGCGCGCCATAGAGATTGACGACCGTCTTGTGGGCGCGGATCGCCTTGTACATCTTCGGCTGGGTGAACGCGGGCTCGTCGCCTTCGTTATGGCCGAAGCGACGGTAGCAGAAGATATCCAGCACGACCGGCTTGTGGAACGTCATGCGGAATTCGGTCGCGACCTTGGCGGCATAGGTCACCGCTTCCGGGTCGTCGCCGTTCACATGGAAGATCGGCGCCTCGATCATCTTCGCCACATCCGACGGATAGGGCGAGGAGCGCGAGAAGGCCGGGTTCGTGGTGAAGCCGATCTGGTTGTTGATGATGACATGCACCGTGCCGGCGACGCGGTGGCCGCGCAGGCCCGAAAGGCCGAGGATTTCGGCGACGACGCCCTGGCCCGCGAAGGCCGCATCGCCGTGCAGCAGCAGCGGCATGACCTTGGCGCGCTCACGCAGCGGGATGATGTCGCCCTCGAAGACGGTCGCCATCTGGTCCTGCTTGGCGCGGGCCTTGCCCATGACGACCGGGTTGACGATCTCGAGATGCGAGGGGTTGGCGGTCAGCGACAGGTGCACCTTGTTGCCGTCGAACTCGCGGTCCGAGGAAGCGCCGAGGTGGTACTTCACGTCGCCCGAGCCTTCCACGTCGTCCGGCGCGTAGGAGCCGCCCTTGAACTCGTGGAAGACGGCGCGGTGGGGCTTGGCCATCACGTTGGTCAGAACGTTGAGGCGGCCGCGATGCGCCATGCCGAGCACGATTTCCTTCAGGCCCATCTGGCCGCCGCGCTTGATAATCTGCTCCAGCGCCGGGATGAGCGCTTCGCCGCCGTCGAGGCCGAAACGCTTGGTGCCCTTGTACTTGACGTCGATGAACTGCTCGAAGCCTTCCGCCTCGATCAGCTTCTGCAGGATCGCCTTCTTGCCCTCGGTCGTGAAGTCGACGCCCTTGTCCGGGCCTTCGATACGTTCCTGGATCCAGCCCTTCTCTTCCGGGTTGGAGATATGCATGAATTCGACGCCGATGGTCGAGCAATAGGTGCGCTCGAGGATTTCGACCATTTCGCGCACGGTCGCGTATTCGAGGCCGAGCACGTTGTCGATGAAGATCTTGCGGTCGAGATCCTTGTCCTCGAAACCGTAGTTCGAAGGCGAAAGCTCGTTATAGTCCTCGACCGGTGCGGCAAGGCCGAGCGGGTCGAGTTTGGCATGCAGGTGACCGCGGGCGCGATAGGCGCGGATCATCATGATGGCGCGCACCGAGTCGCGCGTCGCCTGGTTGACGTCGGCCTGGTTGACGGGCGTGCCGGTCTGGGCGGCAGCGGCCTCGGCCTTTGCCTGCACCTTCTTCTCCAGCACCTTCTCGACGACGCCCCAGTTGCCGTCGAGCGCCGAGACGAGTTCGCCGTTGGCGGCGATGGGCCAGTTCGCGCGCTTCCACGAGGCGCCCTTGGCCGCCTTGATCACGTCGGAGGGCTGGTCTTCGAGGGCCTTGAAGAAGGCCTGCCATTCCTCGCCGACGGAGGCGGGGTTCGCCTCGTACTTGGCGTAGAGCTGTTCGATATAGGCTGCGTTCGCCCCGTCGAGGAAGGACGTGGCCAGGAATTGTTCGTTGGCGTCTTGCCGTGCCATGGTGTTTTGCGGGCGCCGCGCCCGCCTCCCGAACGATCGTGTTGACCGGGCTTTCCCCGGCTTGCCGCCCGGCGCCGCTGTCGCTTCGCGCCGGGAAGAGACGGATCGGCCGGCATTTCAGCCGGCCCATCCAGTTTCGTTTCTCAGCCCTTGAGGACTTCGACGAGGGTCTTGCCGAGGCGCGCCGGCGAAGGCGAAACGCGGATGCCCGCCGCTTCCATCGCCGCGATCTTGGATTCCGCATCGCCCTTGCCGCCGGAAACGACGGCGCCGGCGTGACCCATGGTGCGGCCCTTCGGCGCCGTACGGCCCGCGATGAAGCCGGCCATCGGCTTCTTGCGGCCCTTCTTGGCTTCGTCGATGAGGAACTGCGCCGCATCTTCTTCGGCCGAACCGCCGATTTCGCCGATCATGATGATGGAGGTCGTGGCTTCGTCGGCCAGGAACATCTCCAGCACGTCGATGAACTCGGTGCCCTTGACCGGGTCGCCGCCGATGCCGACGGCCGTCGTCTGACCGAGGCCCTCGTTGGAGGTCTGGAACACGGCCTCATAGGTCAGTGTGCCCGAGCGCGAGACGATGCCGACCGAGCCCTTGCGGAAGATCGAACCCGGCATGATGCCGATCTTGCATTCTTCCGGCGTCAGGATGCCGGGGCAGTTCGGGCCGAGCAGGCGCGAGGAGGAGCGGTCGAGGCGAGCCTTGACGCGCACCATGTCGGCAACCGGGATGCCTTCGGTGATGCAGGTGATGAACGGGATCTCGGCTTCGATCGCCTCGATGATCGCGTCCGCGGCGCCTGCCGGCGGAACGTAGATCACGGAGGCGTCCGCGCCGGTCTTCTCGCGGCCTTCGGCGACCGAAGCGAAGATCGGCAGGGTTTCGCCCTTGGAGCCGGTCCAGGTTTCGCCGCCCTTCTTCGGGTGGATGCCGCCGACCATCTGCGTGCCGTAATAGGCGAGCGCCTGTTCGGTATGGAAGGTGCCGGTCTTGCCGGTCAGGCCCTGAACGAGGACCTTGGTGTTCTTGTTGACGAGAATCGACATGAGGTCTGGTCCTTCGGTTAGCCGTTGATCGCGGCGACGATCTTCTTGGCAGCATCATCCAGATCGTCGGCGGCGGTGATCGCCAGACCGGATTCGTTCAGGATCTTCTTGCCAAGCTCGACATTCGTGCCTTCGAGACGAACGACCAGCGGAACCTTGAGGCCGACTTCCTGCACGGCCGCAACGACACCCTCGGCGATGACATCGCACTTCATGATGCCGCCGAAGATGTTGACGAGGATGCCCTCGACCTTCGGATCTGCCGTGATGATCTTGAAGGCCGCCGCAACCTTCTCCTTGCCGGCGCCGCCGCCGACGTCGCAGAAGTTCGCCGGCTCCTTGCCGTAAAGCTTGATGATGTCCATCGTCGCCATGGCAAGGCCTGCGCCGTTGACCATGCAGCCGATATTGCCGTCGAGCGCCACATAGGCGAGGTCCCACTTGGAGGCCTCGATTTCCTTGGCGTCTTCCTCGGTCTCGTCGCGCAGCGCCTTGATGTCGTCGTGGCGGAACAGCGCGTTGCCGTCGAACGAGACCTTGGCGTCGAGAACGCGCATGCGGCCGTTCTTCATGACGATCAGCGGGTTGATCTCGAGCAGGCTCATGTCCTTCTCGACAAAGGCCTTGTAGAGGATCGGGAAGAGCTTTTCGGCGTCAGCCTTGGCTTCGCCGTCGAGCTTCAGGGCCGCGGTGAGCTTGGCGAGATCGGCGGCGGTGACGCCGGCTTCCGGGTTGATCGCGACATTGACGATCTTTTCCGGCGTATCATGCGCAACAGCCTCGATGTCCATGCCGCCTTCCGTCGAAACGACGAAGGCGACCTGGCCGACGGAGCGGTCGACGAGCAGCGACAGATAGAGTTCACGGTCGATGTCGGCGCCGTCCTCGATGTACAGGCGGTTCACCTGCTTGCCGGCAGGGCCGGTCTGCGCGGTGACGAGCGTGTTGCCGAGCATTTCCTTGGCATGGGCCTTGGCTTCGTCGATCGAGAAGGCAAGACGGACGCCGCCCTTGGCTTCCGCCGGCAGTTCCTTGAACTTGCCCTTGCCGCGGCCGCCGGCATGGATCTGGCTCTTGACCACGTAGAGCGGGCCGGGCAGCGACTTCGCAGCCGCTTCAGCCTCGTCGGCGGAGAAGATCGCAACGCCCTCGGCGACCGGCGCGCCAAAGCTCTTGAGCAGAGCCTTGGCCTGATATTCATGAATGTTCATCGGGAAAATCCTGTCTGGCTACCGGATTACTTCAGGGCGGGAGCGATGTTGATGCAGGCTTCGCAGAGGCCGGCAACGGCAGCGACCGACTTGTCGAAGGCTTCCTGTTCGGCCTTGTTCAGGTCGATCTCGACGATGCGCTCGACGCCGCCGGCACCGATGACCGTGGGAACGCCGACATACATGTCCTTGACGCCGTACTGGCCCGAGAGGTGGGCGGCGACGGGCAGGACGCGCTTCTTGTCCTTGAGGAAGGATTCGGCCATCTCGATGGCGGAAGCGGCCGGGGCATAGTAGGCCGAGCCGGTCTTCAGCAGGCCGACGATTTCGGCGCCGCCATCACGGGTGCGCTGGATGATCTCTTCCAGACGTTCCTTGGTGCACCAGCCCATCTTGACGAGGTCGGTCAGCGGGATGCCGGCGACGGTCGAGTAACGGGCGAGCGGCACCATCGTGTCGCCGTGGCCGCCGAGAACGAAGGCGGTGACGTCCTGAACGGAAACCTTGAATTCTTCGGAGAGGAAGAGGCGGAAACGGGCCGAGTCCAGGACGCCGGCCATGCCGACGACCATGTTCTTCGGCAGGCCGGAGAACTTCTGCAGCGCCCAGACCATCGCGTCGAGCGGGTTGGTGATGCAGATGACGAAGGCGTTCGGGGCATACTTCTTGATGCCGGCGCCGACCTGTTCCATGACCTTGAGGTTGATGCCGAGCAGGTCGTCGCGGCTCATGCCCGGCTTGCGGGCGACGCCGGCGGTGACGATGCAGACATCGGCGCCTTCGATGGCGGCGTAGTCGCTGGCACCCGTCAGCGAGGCATTGAAGCCTTCCACCGGCGAGGACTGGGCAATGTCGAGGCCCTTGCCCTGCGGAATGCCGTCGGCGATGTCGAAGAGGACGATGTCGCCCAGCTCCTTCAGGCCGGCGAGATGCGCCAGCGTGCCACCGATCATGCCAGAACCAATAAGTGCGATCTTCTTGCGGGCCATGAAAGCTTCCTCTTGCTCCGATCAACAGGTCCCCAATGTCGCAATTGCGGGACCTTTCGGCGCAAGGGCTTACGCTTCCTAGGTTAAAAATTCAACACATACTTTTGAGTTGAAGTTTTTCAATCGGTTAGATGTAAAAATTCTTACGTAAACGTAAGAATTTCCGTCATGCTTCCGTCACGTCCTTCGTGTAACGGGCCATGTGGTCGGCCAGATATTCCGTGCTGCGGATTTCGATGAGCCGCGAAACCGTCCGGTCGAACTCGAAGCCTTCCGTGCCCTTGCGCGTCACCAGCAACGCTTCCGGGGCCGCGGCGGCGGAGGCGAAGAGCCGCGCCCGGTGATCGTAGATCGTATCGATGAGATTGATGAAGCGCTTCGTCTCGTTGCGCTTCTCCGCTCCCAGGAAGGGGATGTGATCGACGAAAAGCGTGTCGTAATGCGCGAGGATTTCGAGATAGTCCGCAGCGCCCAGAGGCTTCTCGCAGAGATCGGCGAACGAAAAGCGCGCCATGCGCCCCGCAGCCTGCGGCACGGCAATGCTCCGACCGCGGAAGGAGATCGTCTGCGCTGCGACGGGCTTGCCCAACGTCTCGCGCCGCCAGGCCGCATCCAGCGCCATGTCCGCCGCCTCGCCGAGCGGATAACGGAAGACCGGCAATCCGCTATCCTTCTCCATGCGGTAATCCGTCAGGGAATCCAGCGGCACGATCTCGACATATTGCTTGAGAAGATCGACGAAGGGCAGGAAGAGGCCGCGGTTGAGGCCGTCCTTGTAAAGGTTGTCCGGCTCGACATTCGAGGTCGCGACGAGAATGCAGCCACGCTGGAAGAGTTCGCCGAAGAGGCGTGACAGGATCATCGCATCGGCGATGTCCGTCACGGAAAACTCGTCGAAGCAGAGGAGCCTTGCTTCCTCGACGAGGCTGGCCGCCACCGGCGGCACCGGATCGGCCTGTTTCGTCTCGCCCGCCTTCAGCTTCTGGCGATGCTTGTGGATGCGGTCGTGCACATCGGCCATGAATTCGTGGAAATGCGCCCGGCGCTTGCGCTTCACGCGCGCCAGATCGAAGAACATGTCCATCAGCATGGTCTTGCCGCGCCCGACGCCGCCATAGAGGTAGAGCCCCTTGGGGGCGCTGACGGTCTCGGGCTTGCGGGAGGCGAAAAGCCAGCCGAGCGCGCTGGATTTGCGCACCGGCCGCTGGGCATGGAGATCGCGCAGCAGGCGGTCGAAACGCGCCGCCATCGCCTTCTGGGCCGGGTCCGGCTTCAGCTCGCCACTGGCGACAAGGGCTTGCAGCCTATCCGAAACGCCATGGTCCGGATGTGTCGATCCGCTGTCCCAGTCCTTGCCCATGGGCGGCTATTATCCGTGTCGTATCGGAAGACGATCAGCGCGAAAGGCTGACGGGCTGGCCGGAATTGGTCGAACCGTCGAAACGCGTATCGGCCGTCTTGTAGAGGCGGGCGATGGGATTGCCGTTGCGGTCCTTCAGGATGACCTGCTTGCCGGCCACTTCCCAGGACCCCATCGAGGTGAGCTCGCCCGCGCAGCCGCGCGTGCCGCCGCGCGAACCGCTGCCGAGATTGGTGAGTGTCAGGAACATGTCGCAGGAGGACGCGCCATTCGCCACGCGCCAGTTGCCGACCATGCCTTCCTTCTTGACGTCGAGCGCGCCCGCGGCGGCCGCGTCGCCTGTGCCCGTCGTGCCGGTGCCGGTTGCCATGGCCGTGTCGGTCGTCGGCTTTTCCGGGAACTGGCTGGTCGTGTCGGTCGTCGGGTCGGGAAGCTGGCTGGAGGAGACAGTACCGATCGGCTGCGCCTCGAGCGGCGTGAGGTTCTGCTGCGTATTGACGCTGTCCATCGAGGAGGTCCGCTGGCAACCTGCCAGAGCAAGCGCCATCATCAGCCCGCCTGCCACATGATGAATCCGCATGTCGATACTCCCGATCTCTGCCCGTTACTGCTGCCATGCAGCAATTCCCGCCGAATTAACGTGAATCGCCCGCATGAATCAAGACGAAACGGCCTGATTGCTCAGGCCGCCTCCTCACGTTTCGTGAACGGTGATTATGTAGGTCAGAGACGGCGCTCGACCAGCATCTTCTTGATTTCACCGATCGCCTTGGCCGGATTGAGACCCTTCGGGCAGGCCTGGGCGCAGTTCATGATGGTATGGCAGCGATAGAGGCGGAACGGATCCTCGAGATTGTCGAGGCGCTCGCCCGTCGCTTCGTCGCGGCTGTCGATGAGCCAGCGATAGGCCTGCAGCAGCACGGCGGGGCCGAGATAACGGTCGCCGTTCCACCAATAGCTCGGACAGGACGTCGAGCAGCAGGCGCACAGGATGCACTCGTAGAGGCCGTCGAGCTTGAGGCGGTCCTCATGGCTCTGCTTCCATTCCTTGGCCGGCGTCGGCGAGACGGTCTTCAGCCACGGCTCGATGGAGCGGTGCTGGGCATAGAAGTTGGTGAGGTCAGGAACGAGGTCCTTCACCACCGGCATATGCGGCAGCGGATAGACCTTCACGGTGCCCTTCACCTCGTCCATGCCCTTGGTGCAGGCGAGCGTGTTGGTGCCGTCGATGTTCATGGCGCAGGAGCCGCAGATGCCTTCGCGGCAGGAGCGGCGCAGCGTCAGCGTCGGGTCGATCTTGTTCTTGATGTAGAGCAGCGCATCGAGAACCATCGGGCCGCAATCGTCGACGTCGATGTAGAAGGTGTCGATCGAGGGGTTCTTCCCGTCGTCCGGGTTCCAGCGATAGATGCGGAACTCGCGGGTGTTGGTGGCGCCGGCCGGCTTCGGCCAGACCTTGCCCTCGGTCATCTGCGAGTTTTTCGGGAGAGCGAGTTCAACCATGTCCTGTTCTCCTCGGGCTCAGTAGACGCGGGCCTTGGGCTCGATCTTCTTGGGATCGATCCCGTCGGCGATGAGGTCGGTGTGGACCGGGCGGTAGTCGAGCGTGACGTCGCCCGCCTCGTTCACCCAGGACAGCGTGTGCTTGCGCCAGTTGACGTCGTCGCGGCCACCGAGCGGGCCGGTCGCATAGTCCTCGCGGGCATGCGAGCCGCGGCTCTCCTTGCGGGCTTCGGCGCCGTAGACGGTCGTGATGGCATTGGCCATCAGGTTTTCCAGTTCCAGCGTCTCGACGAGGTCGGAATTCCAGATCATCGAGCGGTCGGTGACCTTGATGTCAGGCAGTTCCTTCCAGATCGCGGTCATGCGCTTGCAGCCGCTTTCCAGCGATTCCTGGGTGCGGAACACGGCGGCGTCTTCCTGCATGGTGCGCTGCATCTTGTCGCGCAGGATCGCCGTCGGCGTGCCGCCCTTGGCGTTCCGCAGGCGATCGAAGCGGTCCATGATCTTGTCGCAGGCGGCGATGTCGAGCGCCGGGATCGCCGCGTTGCGGTCGATGACCTGGCCGGCGCGGATGGCGGCGGCGCGGCCGAAGACCACGAGGTCGATCAGCGAGTTGGAGCCGAGGCGGTTGGCGCCGTGCACCGAGGCGCAGCCGGCTTCGCCCACCGCCATCAGGCCGGGCGCGATGCGCTCCGGGTTCTGGCTGTCGGCGTTCAGCACTTCGCCCCAATAGTTCGTCGGAATACCGCCCATGTTGTAATGGACGGTCGGCAGAACCGGGATCGGCTCGCGCGTCACGTCGACGCCGGCGAAGATCTTCGCGCTCTCGGAAATGCCCGGCAGGCGCTCGTGAAGAACGGCCGGATCGAGATGGTCGAGATGCAGGAAGATGTGGTCCTTGTTCTTGCCGACGCCGCGGCCTTCGCGGATTTCCATCGTCATGCAGCGCGAGACGACGTCGCGCGAGGCAAGGTCCTTGGCCGACGGCGCATAGCGCTCCATGAAGCGCTCGCCCTCGGAATTAACGAGATAGCCGCCTTCGCCGCGCGCGCCCTCGGTAATGAGGCAGCCCGCGCCGTAGATGCCGGTCGGGTGGAACTGGACGAACTCCATGTCCTGCAGCGGCAGGCCGGCGCGCGCGATCATGCCGCCGCCATCGCCCGTGCAGGTGTGGGCCGACGTGGCGGAGAAGTAGGCGCGGCCGTAACCGCCGGTCGCCAGCACCACCATCTTGGCGGCGAAGCGATGGATCGTGCCGTCATCGAGGTTCCAGGCGACGACGCCCGTGCAACGGCCGTCGGCCGACATGATCAGGTCGAGCGCGAAATACTCGACGAAGAATTCGGCGTTGTTGCGCAGCGACTGGCCATAGAGCGTGTGCAGGATGGCGTGGCCGGTGCGGTCGGCGGCGGCGCAGGTGCGCTGCACCGGCGGGCCTTCGCCGTAGTTCTGCATGTGGCCGCCGAACGGGCGCTGGTAGATCTTGCCTTCGGCATTGCGCGAGAAGGGCACGCCGTAATGCTCGAGCTCATAGACCGCCTTCGGCGCTTCCATGGCGAGATACTGCATGGCGTCGACGTCGCCGAGCCAGTCGGAGCCCTTGACGGTGTCGTAGAGGTGCCACTGCCAGCTGTCCGGCGTCATGTTCTGCAGCGAGGCCGCGATGCCGCCCTGGGCGGCGACGGTGTGCGAGCGCGTCGGGAAGACCTTGGTGATGCAGGCCGTCTTGAGGCCCTGCTCGGCCATCCCGAGCGTGGCGCGAAGACCCGCGCCGCCGGCGCCGACGACGATCACGTCGAAGGAGTGGTCCACATAATCATAGGCCTTGCCGTTGGCCGCCGGGGAGGAGATCGCTGCCATGATGGATTATCCTGCGAAAGCGATTTTGAGGACGGCGAAAAGACAGAGGCCGCCAACGAGGATCGCGAAGAAGGTGTTGAGCATGAGGAGGCCGATCTTGATGCCTTCCGCATGCACGTAGTCCTCGATGATGACTTGCATGCCGAGCTTCATGTGAATGAGGCCGGAAATGACGACGAGGCCCATGAGGACGGCGACGATCGGATGCGACAGCGCGGCCGTCACTTCCGCGTAGGAGGCGCCGTTGTAGCAGATGAGGAAGCCGACGAAGAACAGCATCAGCGGAACGTTGGCGACGGCCGTCAGGCGCTGGCGCCAGAAATGCTCCGTGCCGTCCTTTGCCGAGCCGAGACCACGAACCTTGCCGAGGGGAGTGCGCATGTCCATGGGTGTCTCCTCAGCGGGCCAGATAGCCGACGACCCAGATCAGCACCGTCAGGGCGACGGAGACGACCGGCGTGGCAAGCGCGAGCTTGGTGGAAAAATGCTTCTCGTAGCCGCGACCCATGTCCCACATGAAGTGGCGCAGGCCACCAAGCATGTGGTGCATCAGCGCCCAGGTATAGCCGAAGAGCACGAGACGGCCGATCCAGGTGCCGAAGAACCAGCTGACCCAGTCGAAATAGGCTTCGCCCGTCGCGGCCGCGATCAGCCACCAGGCGACGAGAACGGTGCCGAAATAGAGGGCGGCGCCGGTAATGCGATGCACGATGGACATGACCATCGTCGGGATCGGCTTGTAGACTTGGAGATGCGGCGAGAGTGGCCGGCTTCGAGTGACATTCGCCATCTGAACCTCACGGAACCCCGGAGAGCCAAAACTGGACAAATTTTCTCCGGAATTGCAGTATGTTGTGCACAATGCAGTGATTGCGACGTTTAATCACCGGAAAGCGGAACCACAAGCCTCATTGCAGTGCAAAATGAATTTAATCGATTAGAAAATCGGTGCCGATCTGCACCGTTCCGGCACGCTCCTCCAGCGTTAACCACAACGGCGAAATCCATAACCAAATCCGTGACTTTCGCCCGCGCCTGCCCCATCTTTCCGTTAAGGATTCGTTAAGCGTAACCCGGAAGGCAGGACAGAATGACTCTGTTATCGGCGCTCCGTGCGACCAAAGTCTTAGGGCTGGCGGTCGTGCTTGTCGCAGGCGGCATGACGGCCGCCGCAGACGCCCGCGATGGCTGGCACCGCGGCCACCATGGCCACCACACCCGCTTCAAGCGGCTCCAGAACATCGAAGAGGGTGGCGACGGCTGGCTGGGCACGACGCTCCGCTACAGCTCGCGCAACCGCCCCGTATGGCGCGAGGACGGCAGCTTCTACAGTGGCGCGATCGGCGCCTACCGCTATCGCAACGACACCTATTTCTACGTGAACGACGATGGCGTGATCGAGTGGAACGGCGAGCCGAAGAAGCGCTACAAGCAGGGGCCGAAGGTCATCACCGTCAAACCCGGCACTACCGGCTGCGCGTGGGAAGCCGGCGTCTGCGTCATCCGGCCGGGCTTCTCGAGCATGTCAGGTTCAGATTGAACCTGACATGCTCTAAGCCCTCCGCCGAAACGAGCGTGCCTGAACACAAACAGGATCGTGAGGCCAGGCTTCAGGCTGTGGCCGGCATCGCATCAAAACGCCAGACCGTGGTCTTCTTGACCTCGCTGTCCTCCAGGGCCCGCGTCACGGGCACCTGGTAGGTGCCGAGCGCCTTCATACGCTCACGCGGGCAATAGGCCCGGCCGGGATCGCCGACCAGCACCGTCGCCCCCCGCGCCGCAAGCGCCGAGAACCACGGGATCAGCACATCGGCAAAGGCGCGGTCGTAGAAGACGTCGCCGGCCAGCACCACGTCCCAACCCCCGTCGCGGCCGACGAGGTCTTCCGCCGTGCAGTCGACGGCGACGCCATTGAGCGCGGCATTCAGCCGGATCGCCGTTTCGCTCCAGGGATCGATGTCCGCTGCCAGCACGCCGGTCGCGCCGGCCATGCGCGCCGCGATGCCGACGAGGCCGGAGCCGCTGGCGAAATCCAGCACCGATTTTCCGGCAACGAGATCGGGATGATCGAGAAGATGACGTGCAAGTCCCTGTCCGCCCGCCCAGGCGAAAGCCCAGAAGGGCGGCGGCAGGCCGATCTCCTCCAGTTCCTCTTCCGTCTTCAGCCATAGCTCATGCGCCTCGGTGGCGAGGCGCAGCCGCACCTCGGGCACATGCGGCGGCGACAGCACATCCGTGTTGTCGCGGATGAAGACGTCGGGATCGGTCTTCACGGGAGCAACGGTCCGGCGATCAGAGCGGAGGCCATCAAAGAGGAGGATTGTCGAGACCGCCCATGCGGCAGACCTCGATCCACTCCTCCTCCGTCACCGGCTGCACGGAAAGGCGCATGGAGGTGACGAGCGACATGTTGGCAAGCTTCGCATTCGCCTTGATGTCCTTCAGCGAGACGGGCCTGGGCATGTCGCGGACCGCGCGGATATCCACGCAATCCCAGCGCGGATCCTCGCCGGCCGTCGAATCGGGATGCGACAGGGCGCAGACCTCCGTGATGCCGACGATCTCCAGCCCCTCGTTGGAGTGGTAGAAGAAGCCCTTGTCGCCGATCTTCATGGCACGCATGTTGTTGCGCGCCTGATAGTTGCGCACGCCCGTCCATTCCTCGCCGGCAGAGCCGACATCCTTCTGCATCTGCCAGGACCACTTGAAGGGTTCGGACTTGTAGAGCCAGAATGCCATGCGGATCAGGCCTCCGGATTGTTGAAGACCCAGTTCCAGGCCTTCACCTCGACCTCGGCGAAGAGGCCCGCCTTGGCATAGGGATCGTTTCCGGCGATCTGCCGTGCATCCTCGATCGTTTCCGCCTTGACGACGACCAGGCTGCCGGTGGGCTTGCCGTCATCGCCGAGGAAGGGGCCGGCGAAGGCGAGCTTACCTTCGGCATTGAGCGCATTGAGATAGGCGAGGTGATCGGGGCGCGTATCGAGGCGCACCTGAAGCGCACCCGGCTTGTCCTTGCAGAGGAATGCGAAATGCATGCGGCGGTCCTTCCCTTCCGTTATTCCTGGGTAATGGGGCGCGTCATCAGCTGCCCGATGGCGGTCTTCACGTCGAGCGTGCCGTCGATGATGCGCGCGACCGCGTCGGTAATCGGCATGTCGATGCCCTTGCCGGCTGCCACGCCCGAGGCGACCGAGGCGGCAAAGGCGCCCTCCACGAGATCGCCCGACCAGCCCGCGGCATTGCCATGCCGGCCGAGCGCGATGCCGAAGCGAAGATTGCGCGACTGGTGGCTGGTGCCGGTCAAAACGAGGTCGCCGAGACCGGACAGGCCCGTCACGGTAATGCCTTCCCCGCCATGCGCTTCGACGAAGCGCGACAGCTCCGCAAGCCCGCGCGAGATCAGCGCCGCGCGGGCGGAATCGCCAAGCTCAGCACCCTCGATGATGCCGCAGGCGATCGCCAGCACGTTCTTCAGCGCGCCGCCGAGCTGGACGCCGATGCGGTCGGTCGAGGGATAGAGGCGGAAGGTCGGACCGGACAGCGCCTGCGCCAGCGTGGCGCCGATCGCTGCTGTGCGCGCGGCGATCACCATCGCCGTCGGCAGGCCCTTGGCGATATCGGCCGCGAAGCCGGGGCCGGACAGCACGGCGATCTCGCGGCCCGGCAATTCCTCTTCGAGAACATCCGTCAGCAGACGGCCGGTACCCTTTTCCATGCCCTTGGCGCAGATGACGACCGCCGCGCCCGGCGCCAGCAGCGGGGCCAGCGACCGCGCGGCTTCGCGTTGCGCCTGCGAGGGCATGGCGAAGAGCACGATGCCGGCGCCCCGCACCACTTCCGCATCCGCGCTGAAGGCAAGGGCTTCCGGCAGGTCGATGCCGGGCAGGACCTTGTCGTTTCGCCGGGTAGCGCGCATGGCCGCGACGGCCTCGGCATTGCGGCCGATCAGCGTGACGTCGCCGCCGCTGGCGGCAGCCACGCTTGCCAGCGCCGTGCCGAAAGCCCCTGCGCCGACGACGGCGATCCGCGAACTGACCGTCATGCCTTGGCTCCCCGCTTGCCGGATCCCAGAACCGTCGCCGCCTCCCGGTCGAGCGGCCAGCGCGAGCGCGGCGCGACCGTGAGATCATCAGGCGCAAAACCGGCCGCCATGCGCTCCAGCCCCGCCCAGGCGATCATCGAGGCATTGTCGGTGCAAAGCGCCAAAGGCGGTGCGATGAAACGGAACCGGTTCTTGTCGCAGAGCGCCTGCAGCGTCGCGCGCAATTCCGCATTCGCCGCCACGCCGCCGGCGACGACGAGCGCCGGCATTGCCACGTCGGGATGGAGCTTGCGGAACCGCTCCAGCCCGCGGCCGATGCGATCCTTCAGGGTGCGCGAGACCGCGCGCTGGAAGGAGGCGCAGATATCGGCGATATCCTGTTCCGTTACGGGCTCGATGGATTGCGCTGCCTGCCGCACCGCCGTCTTGAGACCGGAGAAGGAAAAATCGAGCCGCGCCTCGCCGACGAGCGGGCGCGGGAAGGTGAAGCGCTCGGGATTGCCCATCTTCGCCATGCGTTCCACCGCCGGGCCGCCGGGATAGGGCAGGCCGAGCAGCTTTGCCGTCTTGTCGAAAGCTTCGCCGAGCGCATCGTCGATGGTGGTGCCCCAGCGCTCGTAGTCGTCGACGCCGCGCACCAGCACGAGCTGGGTGTGCCCACCGGAAACGAGCAGCATGAGATAGGGGAAGGAGAGGCCGTCGGTGAGCCGCGCCGTCAGCGCATGGCCTTCGAGATGATTGACCGCATAGAGCGGCTTGCCCGTCGCCCGCGCGATGGCCTTGCCGGTCATCAGCCCGACGATGAGCCCGCCGATCAGCCCCGGCCCGCTCGTCGCGGCAATGGCATCGACATCGTCGAGCGAGCGCCCGGCCCGCAGCAGCGCCTCGGAAATCAGGCTGTCCAGCGCTTCGACATGGGCGCGCGCCGCGATCTCCGGCACCACGCCGCCATAGGCGCTGTGCTCTTCCAGCTGGCTCAGCACGACCTCGCCGAGGATCTCGCCCTTGCCGTCGGCATCGCGCACGACGACCGAGGCCGCGGTCTCGTCGCAGCTCGTTTCGATGCCGAGAATGGTCAGGTGGGGCGACATGAAGCACTAGGATCGATTGCGGGCGGCTCTAAAGCCGGTTACGAGACATCCCGGTAACAATGGATCAAGGCGGATGCAAACAAAACCTTTCAGGATCGGCACCCGTGGCAGCCCGCTGGCGCTCGCCCAGGCCTACGAGACCCGTTCGCGCCTGATGGCGGCGCACGGCCTGCCGGAGGATATGTTCGAGATCGTCGTGCTCTCGACGAAGGGCGACCGCATCACCGACCGTTCGCTGGCGCTGATCGGCGGCAAGGGCCTGTTCACCGAGGAGATCGAGGCGCAGCTTTCCTCGGGCGAACTCGACCTCGCCGTGCACTCCTCCAAGGACATGCCGACGAAGCTGCCGGAGGGCCTGCACCTTTCTGCCTTCCTGCCGCGCGAGGACATCCGCGACGCCTTTATCGGCCGCGCGGCAAAGCGCCTGCTCGACCTGCCGCAGGGCGCAACGGTCGGCTCTGCCTCGCTGCGCCGCCAGGCGCTCATCCGCCGCCTGCGCCCGGACCTCAACGTCATCGTCTTTCGCGGCCAGGTCGATACGCGCCTCGGCAAGCTCGCCAGCGGCGAAGCGGACGCGACCTTGCTTGCCTATGCCGGCCTGAAGCGCCTCGGCAAGCTCGACGTGCCCACGGAAATCCTTGACCCCGTCTCCTTCCCGCCCGCTCCGGCGCAGGGCGCGATCTGCATCGAGAGCCGCATCGGCGACGCCCGCATGGAAGCCCTGCTTTCCGCCATCGACGACCGGCCGACCCGCGCCGCCGTCTCCTGCGAACGCGGCTTCCTCGCGACGCTCGACGGTTCCTGTCGCACGCCCATTGCCGGCTATGCGACCGTCGAAGGCGATCACCTCACCTTCCGCGGCATGATCCTGACGCCCGACGGCAGCCAGTTCCACGAGATCGAGACGAGCGGCCCAACCGCGAAGGCCACCGTGCTTGGCGAACAGGCGGGCGAGGCGGTGCGCGCGAAGGCGGGAGCCGATTTCTTCGCCAGCTGGACCTGAGCCATGCGCGTCCTCGTGCTTCGCCCCGAGCCCGCGGCGTCCCGCACCGCGGCCACGCTCGCGGCGCGCGGGCACGAGACCGTGCTGCTGCCGCTGTCGAAGGCCGAACACGCTCTTGACGCCGTAAAGACGGCCCTTGCCGAACCCCACGCCGCTCTCGCCATCACCAGCGCGGAGGCGGCCCGCCTTCTGGGCAGGCTCGGCGATGGCCTCACGCCTCATCTTGCAACGACCGTCTTCGCCGTCGGCGAGGCCTCTGCAACGGCTGCACGCACCATCGGCTTTGCCAACGTGCTCAGCGCAAACGGCGACGGCGAAGCCCTTGCAGGATTGATCGCCGCCCATGCCGCGCGCAGGGACAAATCGGCGCAGCCCATCCTCTATCTCGCCGGCAATCCCCGAGCCGCCGGCTTCGAGACACGGCTCGCGGCGACCGGCATTGCCCTCCACATCGTCGAAGCCTACCGCATGGTGCCGCTCGCCCCGAGCCGGACGGAAACGGAAACCGCCCTGCTGCAGCCGGTGCCGGATGCCGTTCTGCTCTATTCGCGCCAGAGCGCCCACGCCTTCTTCGCCCTTCCCCCTCTCATGGAGGCGGCTCCCGGACGGTTCGACGCGATGCGCCTTCTCTGCATGAGCGCCAATGTCGCGGCTGCCGTGCCGGCGCGTTTTACGGGCCGGATCGCCGTCGCCGCCACGCCCGACGAGAACGGCCTGCTCGCGCTTCTCTAGGCTAAGCGCAGGACGCGACGGACGAAATTGCCGCAAGGGTCTTTCCCTCTCTGCCATCCCTGTCTACGTTTAAGGCACTGCACATGAACGCGAGGAGGTCGCCATGGAACCGGAAACCCCGTCCCGTCGCACGAAGGCCGGCGACGAACCCGTGACGATCGATCTGGAAGCCGTTCCGGCCTCCGCCAGCAACGAAGCCCTTGCCGCCGACGAAAAGGTCGAGGCGGAGGAATTGACGGCGGAAGCCTCCGAAGCCACGGCGTCGGAACCATCGGACGAAACCGTCGCGGAAAGAGAAGAACCCATCGCGCCTGCCCGCTCGACCTATGAGGAACCGGCAAAGGAACCGCTGCGCGCCGAAGCCCCGCCACCGCGCGCCAGCGCCGGCACGCTTGCCGCGGGCATCCTCGGCGGCCTGATCGCGCTTCTCGGCGCCGGCAGCCTGCAATATGGCGGCTACCTGCCCGCGCTCGGCCCGGACCGGGCCGGCGACAGCAACGCGGTCACGGCCCTTTCCGGCGAGATCGCGGCTTTGAAAACCCGCCTTTCCGAAGCCACCCCCGCAAACACGGTCGATCTCCAGCCGCTTGAGGCCCGCCTTGCCGCCCTCGAAAAACCGGCGGGCGGTGGCACCGCCGCCGCCGGTGCGACCCCGGAAGCCGTCAGCAAGCTGGAGGACGATGTTAGCCGGCTAACGACAGAGCTTTCCACCCTGCGCGAGGCTATCACCCGCACCACGGAGGCCGTCAGCTCCACCGAAAGCCAGTTGACCGAGCGCATCGCCGCCGCCGAGCAGAAACTCGACGAGCCGCGCAGCGATATCGAGATGGCCCGCGCCGTCGCCGCCAGCGCCCTGAAGACCGCCATCGATCGCGGCGGCTCCTATCTCGCCGAACTCGAGGCCTTCGCCAGCGTCGCGAAGGACGACCCTTCCGTCGCGGGGCTGCGCGAACATGCCGCCCTCGGCGTTTCCTCCCGCTCGGATCTGGTGCGCGATTTCCAGCCCGCGGCCGACGCGATTCTCGATGCCGTGCACCAGCCGGACGGCGATCAGGGCATCTTCAACCGCCTGATGTCCAGCGCCGCCTCGGCCATCCGCGTGCGCCCGGTCGGCAGCGTCGAAGGCGACAGCCCGGAAGCGGTGGTCGCCCGCATCGAGACCAAGTTGCAGAACGGCGATTTCAAGGGCGCGCAGATCGAGTGGCAGACCCTGCCGGAAAAAGCCCAGGCTGCAGCCTCGGACTACAAGCGCAAGCTGGACGAGCGCGTCGCCGTCGAGGATCTGATCGGTGCCGTCGTTTCCGGCGCCATGACGACCGGCACCGGCAACCAGGGCTGAGGAGAAAGACGACATGATACGCATTCTGGTCTTCGCTCTCTTCGTCCTCGCGCTTGCCGCCGGCTTCGCCTGGCTTGCCGACCGCCCCGGCGAACTCTCCATCATCTGGCAGGGCCAGCGAGCCGACATGAGCCTGATGGTGGCGGCCACGCTGATCGTTTCGCTGATAGCCGCCGTCATGCTTTCCTGGTGGCTCGTCCGCGTCATCTGGACGTCGCCGCATTCCATCCAGCGTTACTTCCGCGCCCGCAAGCGCGACCGCGGTTATCAGGCGCTCTCGACCGGCCTGATAGCCGCCGGCGCGGGCGACGCCGCCGGCGCGCGCAAGATGCTCGGCCGCACCAGGGGTCTGCTCAGCGCCGACCAGGAACCGCTCATCCATCTGCTCGAAGCACAGGCCGCGATGATCGAGGGCCGCTACGACGACGCGCGCAAGAAATTCGAACTGATGGCGGACGACCCGGAGACGCGGGAACTGGGCCTGCGCGGCCTCTATCTCGAAGCCCGCCGCCTCGGCGCCAACGAGGCCGCCCGGCAATATGCCGAACGTGCCGCCGAGAAGGCCCCGCAGCTGCCCTGGGCGACGGAGGCGGCGCTGGAATACCGCTCGCAGGCCGGCGATTGGGATGAGGCGCTGAAGCTTCTCGGCGATGGTCGCACCGGCTCGCCGGAGGAGAAGAAGGCCTATGCCCGCCGCAAGGCCGTGCTTCTTACCGCCCGCGCCGGCGCAAAGCTCGATGCCGACCCGAAGGGCGCGCGCGAGGATGCGCACCAGGCCCTGAAGCTCGACGAGACCTTCGTGCCGGCCGGCCTGATCGAGGCAAAGGCCTATCTGCGCGAAGACAACCTGCGCAAGGCGGCCTCGATTCTCGAAAAACTCTGGAAGTCGACGGCGCATGGCGATGTCGCACGCCTCTATGTCCGCGCCCGCAGCGGCGATTCGGCCACCGACCGCCTGAAACGGGCGGAAAAGCTGGAGGCTCTGCGGCCGAACAATGCCGAAGCGCTCTTTGCCGTCGCGGAAGCCGCGCTGGAAGCGCGCGATTTCCCGCTCGCCCGCGGCAAGGCGGAAGCCGCCGCGCGGCTTTCCCCGCGCGAAAGCGCCTTCCTGCTGCTGGCCGATATCGAGGATGCCGAGACCGGCGACCAGGGCCGCATCCGCCACTGGATGAACCAGGCGCTCAAGGCGCCGCGCGATCCGGCCTGGACCGCCGACGGCATCACGGCGACCGAATGGCATGCCGTCTCGCCCGCCAGCGGCCGTCTCGATGCCTTCGAGTGGAAGACGCCGGTCAGCGAATTGCAGGGCCCGGTCGAGGAAGGCTCGACTGATGCCGTCGACGAGGCTATCCGCACCCTGCCGCCGCTCGCCATCGAGACGAGGCCAGCCGCCAAGACCGATCCGATCGTGAAGGTCGAGCGCGTCGACGCGGAAAAGCCGGTCGTCGTGACCAAGGTCGCCGAACCCGTGGCCGTGAAGGAGGCCGTCGTGGAAAAGGCGAAGCTGGAACCGGCCGGCGCACAGGACGACCGCCAGGAGCGCCCGTTCTACGGTCTGCCGGACGATCCCGGCGTCAAGGAAGGCGCCGCCGCCAAGCGCGACGGCACCAGCGGTTTCAGGTTGTTCTAGAGTTTGTCAGGGAAAAGTGGGAACCGGTTTTCCCGAAAAGACAAACGAAAACAAAAGAATTTAGAGTATGTCTGGTTCAATCTGAACCAGACATACTCTAGGGTTTAAGGGTACGGGGCTTCATGTTCGAACGCTTGCAGCAGTTTCTCGCGAGCCTTTCCGGCGGCGACAAGCCCGTCTTCGCCGCCGATGACCCGCGCGTCGCCGTCATGGCGCTCTGCATCCAGGTGATGGAGGCGGACGGCAAGGTGCTGGACATCGAGAAGACGGCGCTGCGCGCCCGCTTCAAGGAGTTCTACGGCGTCGAGGAGGCCGAGCTCGATGCGCTTGTCGCCGCCGGCACCGATGCCGAAAGCGAGGCGATCGACTTCTTCCGCTTCACCTCGGAGCTGAAACGCCAGCTTTCGGAAGAACAGCGCGTCAGCCTGATCGGTCTGCTCTGGGAAATCGTCTATGCGGATGGCGAGCGCAGCGAGATGGAAGATCACGCCATCTGGCGCATCGCCGATCTGCTCGGCGTGTCCGGCCGCGAGCGCATCATGAAACGGCAGGAAGTCGCCGGACGGGTCGGCGCGGCGACGGGCCAGGAGGAGGCGGACGAAGGCTGAGCCATGCTCGATTTTCCCCGCACGTCCCGCCGCAAGCGCCCCGTCCTCGTCGTCCTGCACCAGGAGACGTCCAGTCCAGGGCGCGTTGGCCAGATCCTGCAACAGATGGGCCATGCACTGGACATCCGCCGCCCGGTCCTCGGCGATCCCCTGCCCGCAACGCTGGCGCACCATGCCGGCGCCGTCGTCTTCGGCGGTCCGATGAGCGCCAATGACGCCGAACCCTATCTACGACAGGAAATCGACTGGCTCTCGGTTCCCCTTGCCGAGGATCGCCCCTTCCTCGGCATCTGCCTCGGCGCACAGATGCTGGTGAAGAACCTCGGCGGCAGCGTTTCCGGTCACGCCGACGGCTGGACGGAAATCGGCTGGTACCCCCTGAAGGCGACCGAGGCCGGCACGGCGCTGATGGCCTGGCCCGATATGGTCTACCAGTTCCACCGGGAAGGCTTCGACCTTCCCTCGGGCGCGACGCTGCTCGCCACCGGTCACCACTATGAGAACCAGGCCTTCCGTTACGGCGACAACGCCTGGGGCATCCAGTTCCACGGCGAATTGACGCTGGCCATGATGCATCGCTGGGTCGTGCGCGGGGCGCATCGCTTCGAGCTGCCCGGCGCGCAGATCGGCCGCGCCCATCTCGACGGCCGCCTGCTGCATGATGCGGCCCTGCGGCTGTGGATGACGTCCTTCCTCGACCGTATCTTCCACGAGGCATGAGGCCTGCCCGTTAAACATGTTGCGGCGGCCACAGGCCCCCGGCCTTGCTGGCAGGGCCGGCAATGGCTACATGTCGGGGCGAAACCAATTGGAGACGTCAATGATAGCGGTCATCAACACCCTATTGTTCATTATCAGCATTGCATGGTTCCTGGTGATCGCCTCGGCGATCTTCTCCTGGCTCTATGCCTTCAACGTCATCAACGCGAACAATCAGGTGATCGCCACCATCGGCCGCTCGCTCTACCAGCTGACCGAGCCGATCTACCGCCCGATCCGCCGCGTGCTGCCGAATTTCGGCGGCGTCGACCTGTCGCCGCTCGTCGTGCTCGTCATTCTGTTCTTCCTGGAGCAGCTGATCCGCACGGTCCTCGTCCCCGCCGTCCTGTGACGGGCGCGCTCCGGCGCCATGACGATCATGTGCGCCTGACCGTGCGGCTGACGCCGAACGGCGGGCGCGACGCCATCGACGGCTGGGAAACCGGCGCCGATGGCGAAAGCCACCTGAAGGCGCGCGTCAGCGATCCACCGGACAAGGGCAAGGCGAACAAGGCGCTGATCGCGCTGATCGCCAGGGCCGCAGGGACCCCGAAATCCGCCGTCAGCCTGATCTCCGGCGATACCCAGAGAAAGAAAATCCTCCGGATCGAGGGCGACCCGGAGGATATCGTTTCAAGGCTCGAAAGCGCCGCGCGGCGCTAGAGTATTTTCAGCCGAAGCGCCCCAGCCGAAGCGCCAAAGGCGCTTACTTCTGCGCCTCGTAGCGCGCGACGGCTTCGAGGATCATCTTCTTCGCGGTGCCGACATCCTGCCAGCCGGCGATCTTCACCCACTTGCCGGGCTCCAGATCCTTGTAGTGCGAGAAGAAGTGCTCGATCTGCTTCAGTGTGATCTCGGGCAGGTCCGTATAGTTCTCGACCTTGTCGTACCGGCGCGTCAGCTTCGGCACCGGCACGGCGATGATCTTCTCATCCTTGCCGCCGTCGTCTTCCATGACGAGAACGCCGATCGGGCGCACATTGATGACGCAGCCCGGAACGAGCGGGCGCGTGTTGGCGATCAGAACGTCGATCGGGTCGCCGTCTTCCGACAGGGTGTGCGGAACGAAGCCGTAGTTGCCCGGATAGGTCATCGGCGTATAGAGGAAGCGGTCGACGACCAGCGCACCGGCTTCCTTGTCCATCTCGTACTTGATCGGATGGCCGCCGACCGGGACCTCGACAATGACGTTCACATCGTCCGGCGGGTTCTTGCCGACGGAAATCGCATCAATACGCATGGGATACTCCCTGAAGTGGAATTGGCGTCGTGTGCGGGCTTCCTAATGCGAATCCCGTTGCAGCGCAACATGACTTTCGCCGAAGCCGAATAGAGCGGGACGGTCCGCCGTCTTCAAAGGACTGGAGGACACCCATGGACCTGAAGCACATTCTTCTCGCCGCCGTCTTCGCCACAAGTCCGGCCGCAACCATGGCCACGGCTGCCCATGCCAACGAGAGCGCCTATACCGACCGCGACCTCGATGCCTGCAAGACCCTCTCCGAGGAGGAGGAAGGTCCGAGCGTCACCCTGCTATGCGCCGGCTACAAGGATCTTCCCGTCTATTTCAAGGAAGGGGACCTCAGGCAAAGCCAGGCCTACGGCCCCCTGAGCAAGACCTATATAGACAGCGCCTTCGAGACCTTCGGTCCCTTCAATCATACGGGCGCCAAGATCGAATGGCGGCTTGGCGCCAGCGGCATCCCGGTTGCGGCCATCGCACGCTGGTTCGTTGCCGACCCGGAACAGACCAATGATACGGACACGCGCTACGGTCAGGTCCTCGTCGTATCGACCGTCGCCACGACGGAGAACCCGACGAGCTGCGTCGTCGGCTATGTCGATGCGCTGGAAAACAAGGATGCCAACACGCTTGCCCGCACGGTCGCGGACGAAGAGGCTGCCGGTTTCATCTGCGGCAAGTCCAAGCCGCAATGGCACGGCAAGCGCGGCGGGCTTGCCGGCGATCCGATGCACTATCTGCCGGATGCGGTGGAATAGCCGTCAGGGCCAGACGAAGCCGACCTTCTTCAGTTCCTTCTCGCCGAAATTCTCCATGCCCTCGGCAATGTCACGTCCGCCGGCCGAGCGGAAGAACCGGTCGGCATGCTCGCTGTCTTCCAGGCACCAGACGATCAGCCCGTTGCAGCCGAGCGACTTCAGCAGCCGCCGCGCTTCGCCGAACAGCAGACGGCCAAGGCCGATGCCCTGATATTCGGGACGCAGATAGATTTCGTAGATCTCGCCTTCCTGCGGCAGGGCGCGGGCGCGGTTGAGGCCGAGCGTGGCATAGCCGGCGACGGTGCCGGCGACATCGACCACGAGAAGCGTCGCAGGGCCGCGCGTCGCCTTGCGCCACCAGGTCTCGTCCCGCCGGTCGACCATCTGATTGAGCGGCCGGTGCGGAATGAGGCCGCCATAGGCCTGCAGCCACGATACCCGATGCGTCTCGGATATCGCGCGCGCGTCCTGCGGCTCGGCGCGCCGCACATCGATCGACAGTGTCTTCATAACCGACTCTTATTCCCGCCCTGTTGCCGCCGGAATCCCGCGTCTGGCGGAAATCCCTCTCGCCCACAGGCGAGTTGGTGACGGCAACCGGAAAAGTTAACGCTTTTTTAACAAACGTCACAAGTCGTAAAACGATGGCACACACATGAAAAACCCCGGCCCTCAAATCTATGGGGGCCGGGGTCCGAATTTGTGCCGTTACGGGAATGCCGTGCTTATGCGGCGCCGGCGGCGCGCTGCTTCTCGAATCGCTTGCGATCGTTCGGGTCGAGGTACAGCTTGCGCAGGCGGATCGACTTCGGCGTCACTTCCACGAGTTCGTCGTCCTGGATCCAGGACAGCGCACGCTCGAGCGTCATCTTGATCGGCGGCGTCAGGCGGACGGCTTCGTCCTTGCCGGCGGCGCGGATGTTGGTGAGCTTCTTGCCCTTCAGCACGTTGACTTCAAGGTCGTTGTCGCGCGTGTGGATGCCGACGATCATGCCCATATAGACCTTCTCGCCTGCATCGATGACCATCGGGCCGCGATCTTCGAGGTTGAAGAGCGCGTAGGCGACGGCTTCACCGGCTTCGTTGGAGAGCAGCACGCCGTTGACGCGGCCGCCGATCTCGCCCTTGTAGGGCTGGTAGTCGTGGAACAGGCGGTTCATGATCGCCGTGCCGCGCGTATCCGTCAGCAGTTCCGACTGGTAGCCGATGAGGCCGCGGGTCGGGGCGAAGAACACGAGACGGACGCGGTTGCCGCCCGACGGACGCAGCTCGACCATCTCGGCCTTGCGCTCGGACATCTTCTGCACGACGACGCCGGAATGCTCTTCATCGACGTCGATGACGACTTCCTCGATCGGCTCGAGAAGCTGGCCGCTCTCGTCCTTGTGCATGACGACGCGCGGACGCGAAACGGCAAGCTCGAAGCCTTCGCGGCGCATGGTCTCGATGAGAACGGCGAGCTGCAATTCGCCGCGACCGGAAACGAAGAACGAGTCCTTGTCGCCCGATTCCTCGATCTTGAGCGCGACGTTGCCTTCGGCTTCCTTGAACAGGCGGTCACGGATGACGCGGCTCGTGACCTTGTCGCCCTCGGTGCCGGCGAGCGGCGAGTCGTTGACGATGAAGGACATGGTGACGGTCGGCGGGTCGATCGGCTGGGCCTTCAGGGCTTCGGAGACCGACGGGTCGCAGAACGTATCGGCGACGGTGCCCTTGGTGAGGCCGGCGATGGCGACGATGTCACCCGCATGGGCCTCTTCGATTGCCGTGCGCTCGATGCCGCGGAAGGCGAGGATCTTCGAGATGCGGCCGTTTTCGATCAGCTGACCGTCCTGGCCGATGACCTTGACGCTCTGGTTCGGCTTGATCGAGCCGGAATGGATGCGGCCGGTGATGATGCGGCCGAGGAAGGGGTTGGCTTCCAGGATGGTGCCGATCATGCGGAACGGGCCTTCGGCAACCTTCGGCTCCGGAACGTGCTTGAGCACGAGGTCGAGCAGCGGCGCCATGCCCTCGTCCTGCGGGCCCTCGGGGTTGACGTTCATCCAGCCGTTGCGGCCCGAACCGTAGAGGATCGGGAAGTCGAGCTGCTCGTCGGTGGCGTCGAGATTGGCGAACAGGTCGAAGACCTCGTTCAGCACTTCCTCGTGACGGCCGTCCGGACGGTCGATCTTGTTGATGGCGACGATGGGCTTCAGGCCGACCTTGAGAGCCTTGCCGACCACGAACTTGGTCTGCGGCATCGGGCCTTCCGAGCTGTCGACGAGAACGATCGCGCCGTCCACCATCGAGAGGATGCGCTCCACTTCGCCGCCGAAGTCGGCGTGGCCGGGCGTGTCGACGATGTTGATGCGAACGCCCTTCCATTCGACCGAGGTGGCCTTGGCGAGAATGGTGATGCCGCGCTCTTTTTCGATGTCGTTCGAGTCCATGACGCGTTCGGCGACGCGCTGGTTTTCACGGAACGAGCCGGACTGCTTCAGAAGCTCGTCGACGAGCGTGGTCTTGCCATGGTCGACGTGCGCGATGATCGCGATATTGCGAATGGACATTGTGTAATCTCTGAGGTTCGGGGCGCGCGATGAAGGAGGGCGCCGTCTTCAATGGCCGGGCTCATACATGTTTTTCCGCAAATGCGAAAGGGGCGGGCCGCAACTCTGTTGCCCGCCCGGCGCACGGCAGCCCTTCACGACGTGCGGACGGGCGGTAGCGTGACGCGCCAGAGTTCCTGGTCCTCCCGGTCCATCAGCCGCACGGTCATCTCTTCGCTGGCGCCGTGGATGTCGACGAGGCCGAAGAACTGCAGGCCGGCCGAAGGCGGCAGATTGCTGTCGATGCCGCCCGCAGCAGCCTTGATGAAGCGCACCTCCGGCCCGAAGGTCGTGTCGAGCGGCTTCGGCCCGTAGGTGCCGCAATGGAGCGGTCCAGAGACGAACTCCCAGAATGGATTGAAATCCTTGAATTTCGCCCGCGACGGATCGTAGTGATGCGCTGCCGTGTAATGCACGTCCGCCGTCAGCCAGACGACATTGTGGATGGCATTGTCGCGCAGGAAGGTGAGAAGATCGGCGATCTCGCGCTCGCGTGCCGCCGGCGGACCGTTCAGCCCGTCCGCCACGCCCTCATAGCCGAGACTGTTGGCATGATCGTCCCAGATGACGAGGCCGAGCGGCATGTCGCAGGCAATCACTTTCCAGACGGCACGGGAGGCGGCCAGCTCCCGCCTAAGCCAGTCCGCCTGCCGCCAGCCGAAAAGACCGTTTTCCGTACCGCCCTTGTTCGGGCTGCGATAGGAGCGCAGGTCCACGAAGAAGACGTCGAGCAGCGGCCCGTAGGCAACCTTGCGGAAGATGCGGCCGGGCTCGGTGGGGAAATAGCGGATCGGCGTCATCTCGTGGAAGGCGCGGCGCGCGCGGGCCTCGTAGACGCCGATGTCCTTTTCCGGATATCGCCGGTCGCCAGAGAGGTCGCTCGATTCCGACCAGTTGTTCAGCACTTCGTGGTCGTCCCACTGGAAGAAGGTGGGGCACTGGCTGTTGAAGGCGAGCAGGTGATCGTCGAGGAGATTGTATTTCCACTGACCGCGGAATTCCGTGAGCGTGCGCGCCACGTCGCGCTTCTCGTCCGTGACGATGCGGTTCTTCCAGACGCCGCCGTCGCGCAGCTTTATCTCGTCCGGGATCGGCCCGTCCGCATAGACCGTGTCGCCGGAATGGATGAAGAAATCCGGCTCGTGGCGCAGCATGGTCGAATAGGTCTTCATGCCGACATCGTCGATGCCCCAGCCCTGCCCCGCGGTATCGCCGGACCAGACGAAACGCACCGAACGATTGCGCATCGGCGCGGTGCGGAAGCGGCCGACGATGGGCTCGGAAACGAGGTGGCTGGAATAGGGATCGTTCGCGGTGAAACGATAGAAGATGTCCTGGTCCGGCAGCAGCCCCTGCAGCATCGCCTTGACCGTGTTGTCGGACGCCATGGTCGCGGCCTGCAGCGGCAGGCGCGCCGCCTCGGAGAAGCTTTCCGTCGTCGAATATTCGAGCGTCACCTCTGCCGGACGGTCGGTGCGCGCCCAGACCATGCCCGAAGAACAATCGACATCGCCGGACTGTACGCCATGGGAAAAGGCCGGGCTGCCATGGCGCCGCGCATAATAGGGCACCGCCAGCGCCGAGGACGCCGCGAGCACCCCCGCTCCGCCGGCCAGAAGAAACGAGCGCCGCGTAAGCGTCTCGGGAACCATCGCCATGCCACCTCCGGCCAAGCCCGCGAATCGACGGCCAGACCTTTCCGTACCGGCATGTCAGTCCGGTAACGGCGGGATGACGTTTCCCCGAAAGTTCGGTGACGGGACGATGACGGCCCTATTCGGCCGGCTCCGTGGCAAGCTGCGCATCGCGCGTGCAAATCGCGCGGTACCAGACGTAGGACAGGATCGCCATCAGGCCCATGCAGGGGATGATGGTGCCGAAGGCGAAGAGCGGAAGCCCGATGGCGGCCGCGAGAAGGCCGGCGAGGAAACCGGCGCCCATCTGGATGAAGCCCATGGCGGCGGATGTCGAGCCGGCGATATGCGGGAAGGGCTCCATGGCGGCCGTCATCATATAGGGCATGACGAAGGCGATGCCGAAGGCATAGAGGCCGACCGGCCCCATGACGCTGAGGAAGGTCGGCTCCAGAAGATGCGAGCAGAGCGCGATCAGGACGCTGCCGAGGCCGATGAAGCAGAGACCGGGAAGCACGATCCGCGCCGGCGCCATCCTGCGCATCAGTAGCCGCACGACGACGGTGCCGGCGAAGAAGAAACCCGACTGCATGAGCATGCCGACGCCGAACTGGGTCGGCGTGAGGCCCACCCGGTCGATCAGCACGAAGGGCAGCATGGTTGCCTGCCCGTAGAGCGCGCCGACCGCGCCTGCCATGACCAGCGTGGCGGAGACGAAACGGGCGCTGCCGGCCAGTTCGCCATAGCCGCGCAGGATGGGCCCGATGCGGCCCTTGGCCGGATCGGGCGTGGTGGTTTCCACCATGAAGAAATAGACCGCGCCACAGGCCGAAAGCGCAAAGCCGACCATCAGGAAGAAGATCGACTGCCAGCCGAACAGGCCGAGCGCAAAACCGCCGAGCGTCGGGGAGACGGCCGGCCCGATGGCGAGCATCATGCCGACCATGTTCATGATGCGGGCGGCTTCCGTGCCGGTGAACTGGTCGCGCACGATGGCGCGCGAGACCGTCATGCCGACGGAGGCGCCGATTCCCTGAACGAGACGGCCGAGCAGCAGCACGCCGACCGTAGGGGCGAAGGCGGCCATAAGGCTGCCGGCAAGATAGACCGTCATGAAGATCAGCGTCGTCTTCCGCCGGCCGAGCACATCCGACATCGTGCCGGAGACGAGCTGGGAGAGGGCGAAGCCCGCGAAGTAGAGCGAGAGCGTCAGCTTGATCGCCGATTCCGTGGAGGAAAAGGCATGCACCAGCTGGGGCATGGCGGGCGTGTAGAGCGCCATCGACACGGGGCCGAGCGCAACGAGGAACGCGCTGATGATGCTGGTGCGGCGCTCGCTCATGCGCGCCCGCGTCATCGGCTGGCTCCCCGGGCGAGCGAAAGCGCGGTGCCGTCTTCCTCGATGGCGCAAAGATTGGCCCGCAGGTGCTTCAGCTGGCCCCGCATCACCTCCAGGTCCGTTTCGCCGAGGCCGCTCGTGACATGCTGCATCAGTTCGATCTGCTCGAAGCGGATGCTGGCGATGAGCTCGTTTGCCGCCTGCGTCGTGAAGATCAGCTTGGCGCGACGGTCGGCCGGGTCCGGGCGGCGCTCGATGAGCCCGAGGCTCTGCAGGCGGTCGAGATAGGTGGACAGCGTCATCGGCTCGATGCCCATGCGCTGGGCGATGTCGAGCTGGCGGCTGCCTTCCAGCGTGGCGATGCGCACGAGCGTGCGCGCCTCCCCCGGCGTAAGGCCGAGACCGGCGGTGGCGATGCGGCGCTCGAAGGCGCTACGCAGCATGCGGGCAACGTCGATAAGGACGAAACCGAGGGCGTCGGGATCGGGTCGAAGGGGCATGATCGCTTTCTGGCTTGATTGTAAGTTTAACTTACTTTGCGCAGGGAGAATGGGCAACTGCCGAGCTGCGGCCACAATGCATGGCTGACCTGCGAAAGAGCAATTTCGCAGCCGCCCCACCTTGACGAATGGCGCCGTAAAGGCTGGAATACCTTGAGATTCAAGGGGAAATTCCGATGACCGGTTCCATGCTATTCGGCGCTTTCATGGCTGCCCTGCTCTACGTGCTCATCCCCGGCCCCGCCTTCCTCGCCCTGCTCGGAATCGGAGCCGGACAGGGGCGCAAGGCGGGCGCGCTGTTCATGGGCGGGCATCTTGCCGGCGATCTCGTCTGGTCGACCCTGGCGCTCGTCGCCATCGTCGGCGCCAAGACCATCGGCACCTTCGTCTTCGACGTGCTCGGTCTGCTCTGCGGCTTCTATCTCGCCTGGATCGGCTGGTCGGCCCTGCGCGCGAAACCGCGGCAGGATGGCGGCGCGGTCATGACGGTGGAACGGCCGCTGCGCCGCGGCCTCGTCTTCGGCCTCACCAACCCGAAGGGCTATCCCGTGGCGCTCGCCACCTTCACGGCTCTGCTGGCGGGCTCGTCCAATGCGCTCGATTTCGATGCGCTGCCGGCGCTCCTCGGCGTGTCCTTCCTTGGCTTCCTGATGGCCGACGTGATCCTGATCGGCATCATCGGCGCGGCGCTGGTGCGCAAGTTCTACCGCCGCCACGAGCTGACCATCGTGCGCATGTCCGGCCTGCTCTTCATGGGCTTTGCGGTACAGGCCGTCTGGCATGCCGCGCCCGGCCTTCTCGGCTGGCGCAAGCCCTAAGAACCATCGCCCTGAAGGTCATGCAGGGGTCGGCAAAGGACGGTCGATCCTAGCCGTTCGCGGCCGGGAAGCGGATGACCACGCGCAGCCCCCGGCCGCCCGCACCGCTCTCCAGCGTCATCGACGCCTCGAACAGGCTGGCGATTTCCTCGACGATGGGCAGGCCGAGACCCATGCCCGGCGCATCGCGATGCTCGCCGCGGGAAAACCGCTGGCGCACGAGGCCGCGGCGTTCGGGCGGAATGCCGGGACCATTGTCCTCGACGGTGAGCTGCACCGCCTCCGCCATCGCCCGCACGCTGACCGTCACCTCCGCGCCGCGACCGGCATAGGCGAGGGCATTTTCCAGAAGGTTGCGCAGGAGCTCGCCGAAGAGCAGCGGTTCGGCACGGGCAAGCGCCGGCCCTTCGCCCTCGTAGCCGAGATCGATGCCCACCTCGGCGGCGGCCGGCACGCGGTCGGCGGTCAATTGCTGGGCGAGCGCGGCGATGTCGATGGGCGCCGGCTTCTGCGGTTCGTCGGATCCGGCCGCATCGATCTTCGCCATCAGCAGAAGCTGGGCGAGGATGCGTTCGGCATGGGCGACGGCGGCGTCGCCCTTGCGCGCGGCCTCCTGCGCCTCCTCCAGCGTGCCGGCGCGGCTGGCCAGCGCCAGTTGCGTGCGGATGATAGCGAGCGGCGTGCGCAACTGGTGGCTGGCATTGCCGGAAAAATGCCGAAGCGCGTCGAGCGCCGCCTGCAGGCGCACCATGAAGGAGTTGACCGTATCGACAAGCCCCTGCACCTCGCTCGGCGCCTGCTGCTCGATCGGGTGCAGGTCCTTCGGGTTGCGCTCGGCGATGGCGTCGCCGAGCCGGTAGAGCGGGCGGAGCGACACGGTGACGGCAATCCACACGATGAGGGCCGCGCCCGCGATCATCATGGCAAGGCGTAGCGCCGAACGCAGCAGGATCGTCTGCGCGAGCTGGCGGCGGGCGATGGTGGTCTCGGCCACCGTCACCGCGAAGGGCACGGAATTGATGCCCGTGGAGGCCGAACGTTGCAGCACGGCGATGCGGATGCGCTCGCCCCGGAAGGTGGCGTCGTCGAAACCGATCGACTGGCCCTTCATGTCGGCGATGGTTGGCAGGGTCTGGTAGCCGGTGATGAAGCGTCCGGGCGGGCCGTCGACGCGGTAGAAGACCCGGTCCTGCGCCGCCGAGGTCAGCATTTCCAGCGCGACATAGGGAATGTCGACCTCCAGCGTGCCATTCTCCGTCACGACGACGCGCTCGGCAATTGCCAGCGCCGAACCCGCCAGCACGCGGTCGGAAACCGCATTCGCCGTCTTCACCGCCTCGTTATAGGTATCGATGAGCGCGACGACCCCGATGACCGCCGTCGAGACGAGCAGCCAGAGAAGGAGCCGCCGGCGGAGCGAGGAGGCCGGGAGCATCATCAGGCGGCCGGCGCCTTGTCGAGATAATAACCGATGCCGCGGGCGGTGCGCACGGTCAGGCCATGCGGGGCGAGCCGTTTCCTGAGCCGACTAACATATTGCTCGATGGCATTGGCAGAGAGATCGTCGTCGAAGGCGGCGAGCGACTGCATGATCGCTTCCTTGGCCACCACCTTGCCCGCCCGCATGAAGAGGATTTCGAGGAGGCCGAGTTCGCGGGCCGGAATGTCGAGCGGCGCGCCCTCGGCGGAAAAGGTGCGCGAATTCAGATCGAGCGCGACGCCGCCGAAGGTGATGGCCGAGGAGCGCAGGCCTGCCTGCCGGCGCAGCAGCATGCGCACGCGCGCCTCGAACTCCGAGATATCGAAGGGCTTGATCATGTAGTCGTCGGCGCCGAGATCGAGGCCGCGCACCCGCTCGTCCGGCGCCCCACGCGCCGTCAGGATCAGCACGGCCGCCTTGCTCTGGCGCGCCCGCATGGCGCGCAAGACGTCGAGCCCGTCCATTTCGGGCAGCGTCAGGTCGAGAATGACGAGGTCGAAGTTTTCCGAAGCGATGGCGGCATCGGCGGACGTGCCGTCGCGCACGACATCCACCGCATGGCCGGTGCCCTTCAGGATCGCGAACAGGCCGTCCGCGAGGGCCTCATTGTCCTCCACCAGTAGAATGCGCACGTCTTCGTCCTCCCTGCCCGAACTTAGCGGCGGGCGGCGGACTTGTGAACGGGCTCGCGCTTTGGCAAGGTCCTCCCATGCGTCTTGTCCTCATTCTTCTTGCGCTTCTTGCAGCGCCCCTCCCCGCGCTTGCCGATGCCACCGTCTTCCCGGCACGCGACGGCAATGCGGATGCGCCCGTTCTCGTCGTCTATTCCTCGCTCGACGAGCCGCTCGCCCGGCCGATGATCGAGGGCTTCCAGGCGGCCAATCCCGATATCGCCGTGCGTTATGACGAGATGCTGACCGGCGAAGTGTACGATCGCATCGTGCGGGAGACGGATGCGGGCGAAAAGACGGCCGACTTCGCCTTCTCCTCGGCGATGGACCTGCAGGTGAAACTCAGCAACGACGGCTATGCCCAGCGCAGCGACCTGCCGATGAGCGACCGCTGGCCGGCCTGGGCCAACTGGCGCAATACCGCCTATGCCCTCACCTTCGAGCCCGCCGTCTTCGTCTATCACAAGCCGAGCTTCAAGGACGGCAAGCCGCCCGCCTCGCGGGCGGAGTTCGTCGCCTACCTGAAGAAAGAGGGCGAGAAGGTCTACGGTCGCATCGGCACCTACGATATCGAACGCTCCGGCGTCGGCTTCCTCTTCATGGCGCGCGACCAGGAGCAGTTCGGCGATATCTGGACGGTGATCCAGGCCATGGGGGCGGCCGGCGTGAAGCTCTATTCGACGAGCTCGGCGATTCTCGAGCGCGTCGCCGACGGGCGCTTCGTGCTCGGCTACAACATTCTCGGCTCCTATGCCGCCGACTGGGCCTCGCGCCATCCCGATGTCGGCATCGTGCTGCCGAAAGACTATACGGTGGTCATGTCGCGCATCGGCCTCGTGCCGCAGGCCGCCGCCTCGCCGGAACTCGGCCGGCGTTACCTTGCCTTCTTCATGTCGAAGGAGGGACAGGAAATCCTGTCGCGCGAATTGCAGATCGCCGCCGTCAGCCCGGATGTCTCCGGGTCCAACACCGCCCGCACCATGAGCGCCCTGCTCGGCGCGCAATTGAAGCCCGTACCCGTCAGCCCCGGCCTCATGGTCTATCTCGACCAGGTCAAGCGCGCCCGGCTGATTGCCCGGTGGAACGAGGTCTTGCGCACGCAGTAGCACCCATGACGCTCGACAATGCGGGTTCATGCGCTACCATGTCAGGTAGATGTCAGCTTCTTGTGGTGGCTTGAGGGTCTTCGATGTCCGTGGAGGCGGACGGAAGACCGGGAGGAGAATTCAGCCGCATTGCGCCCGCGAACGAACATTCGCGCCGCCACGGCCGCCTATCCTCTCGCCAAAAGCAACAACGCGCGAAAACCGCGCCTGACGGAGGATAGACTCTTGAAACATTTCTTCCTGGCAACCCTCATCGCCGGCGCTATGGCGCTTCCGGCCCTTGCCGCCGATTACTCGATCATGGCGCCGGCCGGTCCCGGCGGCGGCTGGGACCAGACGGCCCGCTCGCTGCAGACGGTTCTGCAGGATGAGAAGATTTCCGGCAGCGTGCAGGTGGTGAACGTTCCGGGCGCTGGCGGCACGATCGGCCTTGCCCAGTTCGCCAGCCAGAACAGCGGCAACCCGAACGCCCTCATCGTCGGCGGCTACGTTATGGTCGGCGCGATCCTGACGAACCAGTCGCCGGTTTCGCTGAAGGACGTGACGCCGATCGCCCGCCTGACGGGCGAATACGAGGCAATCGTCGTTCCCGCCGCCTCGCCGATCCAGAACATGCAGGACCTCGTGACGGCGCTGAAGGCCGATCCGGGCGCGGTTTCCTGGGCTGGCGGCTCGGCCGGCGGCACGGACCACATCACGGCGGGCCTGATCGCCAAGGCGGCCGGCGTCGATCCGACCAAGATCAACTACATCGCCTATTCCGGCGGTGGTGAAGCGCTTGCCGCCATCCTCGGCAACCAGGTCACGGCCGGCATTTCCGGCTATGGCGAGTTCGAAGGCCAGGTCAAGGCCGGCACGCTGCGCCTGATCGCCATCTCCAGCGCCGAGCGCATCGAAGGCATCGACGCCCCGACCATCAAGGAAGGCGGCCTCGACGTCGTCGTCGAAAACTGGCGCATGGTCGCCGCGGCCCCCGGCCTTTCGGCCGAGCAGGTAACGGTCATCAATGCCGATATCGAAAAGGTCGTGAACTCTGCCGCCTGGAAGGACATCCTGAAGACCAAGGGCTGGCAGAACACCTACCTCGCCGGCGATGCCTTCAAGGCGCAGCTCGACAAGGATATCGCCGCCACCGAAAGCATCCTCAAGGACATCGGGCTCGTCAAATGAGCGAGGTCCCGTCCTCTCGTGGAAAGCGCCGCCCTGACCGGGCGGCGCTGGTTATCGCACCGGCCCTCATCCTTGCTGCGGGCGTGATCTGGTGGGATGTCGCCCGCCTCACCGCCGTCAGCAACGTCGCCCCGATCGGTCCGGCCACGGTGCCGCACTGGATCGCGATCGGCCTCGTCATTCTCGGCATCTGGACCGGCTTCGAAGCCTGGCGCGGCGATTTTCCGGCGCGCGAATCCATCGCCCGGTTCCCGGTCATCTGTCTTGTCGCCGGCCTTGCCGCGCAGATGCTGCTCTTGAAGCCTGCCGGTTTCTCCATCGCGACTGGGATGCTCTTCGCCCTCACCGCCTGCGGTTTCGGGCGGCGCAAGCTCTGGGCGACCATTCCCGTGGGCATCGTCCTGTCCTTCATCGTCTGGATGATCTTTGCCAAGCTCTTGCAGCTGTCCCTGCCTGCCGGGCCGCTCGAACGACTGTTTTTCTAGGAAGGGCGGCAGATCATGTCGACATTCGAATTCTTCCTGCAGGGCCTTGCCATCGCGGTTCAGCCGATGAACCTGCTCTATGCGCTGATCGGCGTGACGCTCGGCACCGCCGTCGGCGTGCTGCCCGGCATCGGCCCGGCGCTCACGGTCGCCCTCCTGCTGCCGGTCACCTACAAGCTGGACCCCGCCGGCTCGCTGATCATGTTCGCCGGCATCTATTACGGCGGCATGTATGGCGGCTCGACCGCCTCGATCCTGCTCAACACGCCCGGTGAAAGCGCCTCGATCGTCACCGCGCTCGAAGGCAACAAGATGGCGCGCGCCGGCCGCGGCGGCCCGGCGCTGGCGACAGCCGCCATCGGCTCGTTCGTCGCCGGCCTCATCGCCACGCTCGCCCTCGCCTTCATCGCCCCCTACATCGTCAAGCTCGCGCTGGTCTTCGGCCCGCGGGAATATTTCGCTCTGATGGTGCTCGCCTTCGTGACGGTCTCCTCCGCCTTCGGCGACTCGACGCTGCGCGGCCTTACCTCGCTCTTCGTCGGCCTGACACTGGCGATCATCGGCATCGACCAGTTGAGCGGCCAGACACGCCTTTCCTTCGGTATTCCCGATCTTCTGGACGGGGTGGAAGTGACGACGCTGGCGGTCGCGATGTTCGCCATCGGCGAGTCGCTCTATATCGCCGCCAAGGGCGATTCCGAGCCTGACAAGGTCGAGGCCGTCAAGGGATCGGTCTGGATGAACGCGGCCGACTGGGCGCGCTCATGGAAGCCCTGGCTGCGCGGCACCGCCATCGGCTTCCCGATCGGCGCGATGCCGGCCGGCGGCGCCGAGATCGGCACCTTCCTGTCCTATGCCACGGAAAAGCGGCTGAGCAAGCATCCGGAAGAGTTCGGCAAGGGCGCCATCGAAGGCGTCGCAGGACCGGAAGCGGCCAACAATGCCTCGGCCGCCGGCACGCTCGTTCCGCTGCTGACCCTCGGCCTTCCGACATCGGCGACAGCCGCGATCATGCTCGCCGGCTTCCAGCAATACGGCCTGCAGCCCGGCCCGCTGCTGTTCGCATCCAATCCGCAGCTCGTCTGGGGCCTCATCGCCAGCCTGCTAATCGCCAACTTCATGCTGCTGGTCCTGAACCTGCCGCTGATCGGTCTGTGGGTGAAGCTGCTGACCATTCCCAAGCCCTGGCTCTATGCCGGCATCCTGGTCTTCGCGACGCTCGGCACCATCGGCGCCAATCCGTCGGTCTTCGAGCTCGGCATGCTGCTCGCCTTCGGCCTGCTCGGCTTCGCCATGCGCCTCTTCGGCTATCCGATCGCGCCCGTCGTCGTCGGCCTGATCCTGGGACCGATGGCCGAACAGCAGCTCCGCCGCGCGCTGGCCATCAGCCAGGGCGACGTGACGGCGCTCTTCATGTCGCCGATCGCCGTCTTGCTCTTCGGCCTCGCCTTCCTCGCCATCGTCGTGCCGCTCATCCTGCGCGCCCGCGGCAGGGGCGAAGTCCTCTCGCAGCTCGCGGCAAACGAAGACTGACTTTCCCTCGACGCTTGAAAGCAATGCAGGTCGGAAACCCCGCGTTTCCGGCCTGCATCCGTTGCATGGCTGGGCTGAGATTCCATCGGTTGTTCTTTCCCGCCCGAGGCACCATCTTGTGCTCGTAAGCTAAAACAGAAAGCGAGCAATCCAATGACCACCCTCCGCAACTCCTTCGCCCAGGGCTTCTTCGGCCGGGCCTTCGCCGTACTGAGCGCTGCCAACGCAGCCGCCGCGGCTGTCGAAGGGCACCGCCGCCCGAAGGAACGCGACCTGAAGACGCTCGGCATCGATCCGGCCGGCTTCCCCCGCGTCTAACGCGATCCAGAGAATTCCCCAATGAAAAGGCCCGCTGGTCGCAAGACCAGCGGGCCTTCTGTATTTTGAGCTTGTGCTTGTCTTCCGCAGAAGAAGGCCGGCCGCTATTGCGGCCGGCCTCAGACGGGATCAGGCGTTCTTGCCGAGCTGGGCCGCCACGCGATCGCCGGCATGCGGCGCCTCGTGAAGACCCTCAGCCCGTTCGCGCTTGTTGTAGCGGATCGAGGACCACAGTGAGATGCCGATCAGCGTCGCGCCGCCAAGGCCGGTGATGACCTCGGGAATGTGCACCAGCGTCTGGAAGTACATCACGACCGAGAGGATCAGGATCGCGTAGAACGCGCCGTGCTCCAGGTAGCGGTATTCGGCCAGCGTGCCCTTCTCCACCAGCATGATCGTCATCGAGCGCACATACATGGCGCCGATGCCGAGACCGATGGCGATGACGAAGAGGTTCTGCGTCAGCGCGAAGGCGCCGATGACGCCGTCGAAGGAGAAGCTGGCATCGAGCACTTCAAGATAGATGAAGGCGCCGAGGCCGCCCTTGGCCGCTTCCGACATCGCCTTCTGCGAGGCGTCGAGCAGACCGCCGACCACTTCCACCGCAAGGAAGGTGAGAAGGCCGTAGACCGCGGCATGCACGAAGGTATTGGCCGCCTCGCCCTCGAGCAGGTTCGAGAAGATGAGGATCAGCGCGAGGACGAAGGCGATCTCGATGCCCTTGACCGTCGCCGAGCGGGCCATGTGCTTCTCGATGAAGCCGATCCAGTGCACGTCCTTCTCATGGTTGAAGAAGTAGGTGAGGCCGACCATCATCAGGAAGGTGCCGCCGAAGGCGGCGATGGGCAGATGCGCGTCGTTCATGATGCGGGCATATTCCGCAGGCTCGCGCGCGGCGAGGATGAGCGCCTCGATCGGGCCGATGCCGGCGGCGATCACGACGATCAGCAGCGGGAAGACGATGCGCATGCCGAAGACGGCGATCACGATGCCCCAGGTCAGGAACCGGTGTTGCCAGACTGGCGTCATGTCCTTGAGCTTGTTGGCATTCACGATGGCATTGTCGAAGGAGAGCGAGATCTCCAGCACCGCGAGAACGGCACAGATGAAGAAGACGGTCGCCATGCCGGAAAGGGTTCCGGTGGTCTGCCAGCCCAGCCACGCGCCAAGCGCGAGGCCGATGACCGTCGAGATGAGTGCCCATTTGAGATAGGAAAGGGTGGTCTTGCCTTCGCCGTTGCCGATCATGACAGAACCTCCAGGCTGGAGGTACGGGAAGTGAGATTGCGCATACCACGACGGGCATGCGGGTGAGGCATGGTCAGGATGTTCATGTGCGTATGAATCCGCCGGCTAATTTGCTGGCGGTACCGACATCACGAGAGCGCCGTAAAAACTCTCGCCAGAGGGGCCCGGCACCAGGGTTCACCGCGGCAACGATGTCAAAGGGCCGCGGATGGCATGTGTTTTCACCGAAGTTGCCGTCCGCGTCAAGAGGCAGCATGCCGCAGCCCCCTCAACGCGGCGGGAGCCAACCGGTTCCCGTATTTTTGTCAGCGCCCTGTACCGATGCCCCTTCCCCTTCCTATATTCGCTGCACAGTGATTTGCAGAAAGGACAGCCCATGACCGAAACGCGCATCGATCCCGCCATCGATCTCGCCCTTGTCGAGTGGAGCGGCCTCAACGGCCTGCCGCGTTTCGACCGGGTGAAGGACGACGCCTTCGCGGCCAGCTTCGATGCGGCGCTTGCGGCGCATGAAGCCGAGATCGACGCAATCGCGGGCAATGCCGAACCGCCGACCTTCGAGAACACGGTCGTGGCGCTCGAAATCGCCGGGGACGAACTCTCGCGCGTCTCGGCCCTCTTCTGGAGCCGCGCCGGGGCCAACACCAACGATACGATCCAGGCGCTGGAGCGCGAGATCGCACCGAAAATGTCGCGGCACTATTCGAAGATCGGCACGAACGCCGTCCTCTTCCGGCGCATCGACACCCTGTGGGAAGGCCGCGCGGCGCTGAGCCTGTCGCTGGAACAGACCCGCGTGCTGGAACGGCACTGGAAGGGGTTCGTGAAGTCCGGCGCCAAGCTCGAAAAACCCCAGCAGGATCGGCTGTCGGCCATCAACGAGACGCTGGCCGGCCTCGGCGCGAAATTCGGCCAGAACGTGCTCGCCGACGAGAAGAGCTGGGCGCTCCTCCTCGACGAGGGCGAAGCGCTCGACGGACTGCCGGACTTCCTGAAGGACGCCATGGCCGCCGCCGCACGCGAACGCGGCGAGGACGGACGCTATGCCGTCACCCTGTCGCGCTCGATCATCGAACCGTTCCTGACCTTCTCCGCCCGCCGGGATCTGCGCGAACAGGCGTTTCGCGCCTGGGTGGCGCGCGGCGAGAATGCCGGCGACACGGACAATCGCGGCATCGTCAAGGATACGCTGGCGTTGCGCGCCGAAAAGGCCGGCCTGCTCGGCTACGCCAACTTCGCCGCGCTGAAGCTCGACAACACCATGGCCAAGACCCCTGAGGCGGTGAACGGGCTTCTCATGCAGGTCTGGGAAAAGGCCGTGGCGCGGGCGCGCGAGGAGGAGGCGGAGCTTGCCGCCCTTGTCGCCGAGGAGGGCCGCAACCACGAAGTCATGCCCTGGGACTGGCGCTACTATGCCGAAAAGCTGCGCGCGAAGAAGTTCAACTTCTCCGAGGCGGAGCTTAAACCCTATCTCCAGCTTGAAAAGGTCATCGAGGCCTGCTTCGACGTCGCCGAACGGCTCTTCGGCATCCATGCCATCGAGAAGAAGGACGTGCCGGTCTATCACCCGGACGTGCGCGTCTTCGAGATCCGCGACCGGGAAGACCGGCTCGTCGCCATGTTCCTCGGCGATTACTTCGCCCGCGCGTCCAAGCGCTCCGGCGCGTGGATGAGCTCCTACCAGAGCCAGCACCGCCTGCCGCTGAAGAACGGCGCCATTGGCGAACTGCCGATCATCTACAATGTCTGCAACTTCGCCAAACCCGCCGAAGGCAAGCCGGCGCTCTTGTCGCTCGATGACGCGCGCACGCTCTTCCACGAATTCGGCCATGCCCTGCACGGCATGCTCTCCGATGTCACCTATCCCTCGGTATCCGGCACCGGCGTCTCGCGCGACTTCGTGGAACTGCCTTCCCAGCTTTACGAGCACTGGCTGACGGTACCGGAAATCCTCACCCGCTATGCCGTGCACTATCAGACGGGCGAAGCGATGCCGCAGGCGCTGCTCGACAAGGTGCTCGCCGCACGCACCTTCAATTCCGGCTTTGCGACGGTGGAGTTCACCTCCTCCGCGCTGGTCGACATGGCCTTCCATACCGAGGGCGCGGTGGAGGATCCGATGGCCGTGCAGGCGGCGGTGCTGGCGCGGATCGGCATGCCGAAATCCATCGTCATGCGCCACGCGACGCCGCACTTCCAGCACGTCTTCTCGGGTGACGGCTATTCGGCCGGCTACTATTCCTACATGTGGTCGGAAGTGCTGGACGCCGACGCCTTCGCCGCCTTCACCGAGACGGGCGACGCCTTCAACCCGGCGATGGCCGAGCGTCTGAAGACCTATATCTACGCCGTCGGCGGCTCCGTCGATCCGGAGGATGCCTACAAGGCCTTCCGCGGCAAGCTGCCGAGCCCGGAGGCCATGCTGGAAAAGAAGGGCCTCGCCGCCTGACGAAAAAAGGCCCGCTGCCGTCTCCGGCAGCGGGCCTTTTCATTCACGGAAGCCGATCAGCCGCGCTTGTTGCGGGCGGCGAGCGTGCGCAGGCGCAGCGCGTTCAGCTTGATGAAGCCGGCGGCGTCCTTCTGGTCGTAGGCGCCCTGGTCGTCCTCGAAGGTGACCAGCTTGTCGGAATAGAGCGACTTCGGCGATTCGCGGCCGGTGACCATGACATTGCCCTTGTAGAGCTTCAGCGTCACTTCGCCTTCGACATGCTCCTGGCTGCGGTCGATCAGCGCCTGCAGCATCTCGCGCTCCGGCGAGAACCAGAAGCCGTAGTAGATCAGTTCCGCATAGCGCGGCATCAGCTCGTCCTTGAGGTGGGCTGCGCCCCGGTCGAGCGTGATCGATTCGATGGCGCGGTGCGCGGCGAGCAGGATCGTGCCGCCGGGCGTCTCGTAGACGCCGCGCGACTTCATGCCGACGAAGCGGTTTTCCACGAGGTCGAGACGGCCGATGCCGTTGTCGCGGCCGTAATTGTTGAGGGTCGCGAGCAGGGTCGCCGGCGACATGCGCACGCCATTGATGGAGACCGCGTCGCCGCGCTCGAAGCCCACCTTGATGACGGTCGCCTTGTCGGGGGCGCTCTCCGGCGAGATGGTGCGCATGTGCACGTATTCGGGGGCTTCGATGGCCGGGTCTTCCAGAACCTTGCCCTCGGAGGACGAGTGCAGCAGGTTCGCGTCGACCGAGAACGGCGCTTCGCCCTTCTTGTCCTTGGCGACCGGGATCTGGTGCTGCTCGGCGAATTCGAGCAGGTGCGTGCGGCTCTTGAACGTCCAGTCGCGCCACGGCGCGATGATCTTGATATCGGGGTTCAGCGCATAGGCCGACAGTTCGAAGCGGACCTGGTCGTTGCCCTTGCCCGTCGCGCCATGCGCGATGGCGTCCGCGCCGGTCTTCGCGGCGATCTCGATGAGGTGCTTGGAGATCAGCGGACGCGCGATCGACGTGCCGAGCAGGTAGACGCCTTCATAGACCGCGTTGGCGCGGAACATCGGGAAGACGAAATCGCGCACGAATTCCTCGCGCACGTCCTCGATGAAGATCTCCTTGATGCCGAGCATCTCGGCCTTCTTGCGGGCCGGCTCCAGCTCTTCGCCCTGGCCGAGGTCGGCCGTGAACGTCACGACTTCCGCGCCGAGTTCCGTCTGAAGCCACTTCAGGATGATCGAGGTGTCGAGGCCGCCGGAATAGGCGAGCACGACTTTCTTCACGTCTTTATGTGATGCCATGATGATGAGGTCCGTTGCATGAAGGGCCGCAGCAAACCCGCGAAAGCCCGGTATCGCGGCACTTTTAGCGAGATTGTCGCGTGACGCAAGGGCGCAGCCCGACGGTTCCTGACGCAGCCGGGTTTGACCCTGCCGGGGAAGACCCCATATTCGGTTGCGTGGACCAGGGAGGGTGATCCCATGACGACCGTTTCAGACATCATCAAGCCGGGCAATGTCGCTGTCATTACAGGCGGCGCGTCCGGCATCGGCCTTGCCGCCGCAAGACGTTTCGCCGAAGCCGGCATGTGCGTCGCCATTGCCGACCGCAGCGTGGATGCGCTGGGCGAAGCCCGCGCCGAACTCGAATCCATCGCCGGCGAGGCGAATATCATGGCCGTGGAGACGGACGTCGCCCATCGTCATGAGCTGGAAGCACTGGAGCGGGCCGTGCTGCAACGCTTCGGCCGCGTGCATGTTCTGATGAACAATGCCGGCATCCAGCCCGATACCTCGATCTTCAGCGCCGAGGCCAACTGGGACCATATCCTCGCCGTCAACCTGATGGGCGTCCTGCACGGCACGCAGGTTTTCGGGCCGAACATGCTGGCGCATGGCGAACCCGGCTTCATCATCAACACCGGCTCCAAGCAGGGCATCACCACACCGCCCGGCAACCCCGCCTACAATGTCTCCAAGGCCGGCGTGAAGGTCTTCACCGAAGCGCTCCAGCACGAGCTGCGCAACACCGAAGGCGCAAGGCTCTCCGCCCATCTGCTGATCCCCGGCTTCGTCTTCACGGCGCTGACGCGGGGCGAGCGCACGGAAAAGCCCGATGCCGCCTGGACGCCGGCGCAGACGGTCGACTTCATGATGGAAAGCCTCGAGCGCGGCGACTTCTACATTCTCTGCCCGGACAATGACGTGTCCCGTGCGCTCGACGAACGTCGCATGGCCTGGGCCATCGGCGACGTCATCGAGAACCGCCCGCCTCTCTCGCGCTGGCACAAGGACCATGCGGAGAAATTCCGGGCCTTTGTCGAGGAAACGTGACCGCCCCGCCGCGATACCATGCTCGGCCTTGCGCCGAGTGTGGCGTCGGGGACGATGGATGGTCATGACGGGGAGAAGCCTCCCCGCATCCATCGACTGCGCGTAACAGCCCATCATAGACTTTGATTGGTAATTCCCCGAAAGCCGGATAAAAATCCTCTCATCTTCCCCGGTTTCGAGACCCTTTGCCATGGACTTCCTGCCCACGCTCCCGACGCTTCTCGCCTTCACGGCCGCAAGCCTGCTGCTGGCGATGACGCCCGGTCCCGACATGACGCTGTCCATCAGCCGGGCGCTCTCGCAGGGCCGCGGCCCGGCCCTCTATGTGGTGATCGGCACCAGCCTTGGCATCGTCGTGCACACGCTGCTGGTCGCCTTCGGCATTTCGGCGCTCATCACCGCCTCGCCCACCGCCTTCATGATTCTCAAGACCGGCGGCGCGGCCTATCTTCTGTGGCTTGCCATCCAGGCGATCCGCTACGGCTCCAACCTTTCCGTCAAGGCGGCGACCGGTCCGCGCGGCACCGCGCTCGCCAACATTTCCACGGGCTTCTGGGTGAACCTGCTCAATCCCAAGGTCATCATCTTCTTCATGACCTTCCTGCCGCAGTTCATCTCGGCCGGCGATCCCGGCATCACCGGCAAGCTGGTCTTCCTCGGCCTGTTCTTCATCGTCGTCGGCATACCGGTCAACGTCATCGTCATCCTCGCCGCCGACCGGCTCGCAAGCTGGCTGCAGCAGAATCCGAAGGTCCTGCGCGGCATCGACTATACCTTCGCCGGCGTGTTCTCGGTCTTCGCGATGAAGATCTTCTTCACGCAGGCGCGATAGGCCCGCTCACAGCCGGAAACGGTAGTGCCCGGTGAGGGGATAGGCGAAGAGCACATCCTCCAGCCGCGCACCGGCGCCGATATTGTGCACGAGAAGCGGTCGCGCGCCGTCGGCGCTGCGCTCGTCCGTCGCGATGCCGATATGCGGCAGGTTGCCGGGCAGCATTTGCGAAACGATATCGCCCGGCCGGTAATCGGCTCCGTCCTCGCTGACGGCGAGCGCGGCGCCAGCCCGCTTGAAGAAGGTCTGAAGGTTCGGCACCCGGCGATGGTCGATGTTGCGATCCGTTCTCTTCAGGCCCCATAGCGCCGGATAGGCCGAGAAGGCGCGGCGCATGTCCTCATGCACCAGAACCTGCAGGTCGACGGCGAGCCCGTCGCGATAGGCGCGCACGATGACATCGGTGCAGACGCCGCGCTCGCGCGGCACGTCGCCGCCGGGATAATCAAGCCGGGAATAGGCGGGATCGTAAGTGAGCGTGACGCCGACCTGGCGGCGCGCCGCGGCCACGAGCCTCTGCGCGGCATCGGCCCTCGCCGTCGCGGGCAATGCGAGAACAAGACCGGACGATAGACCGCCCGCCAGGAAATGCCGTCGCCGCATGCGCCCTCCGAAAATCCGACCCGCAAAGGCTGCGGGCGGATTCGGGCGCTTTGTGGGCGTCAGCCGATCAGCAGCGCGTCGTCGTCGAGCGTCTGGCCGCGCATCTTGCGGAACATGGCGATGAGGTCTTCGACCTGCAGCGTCTTGCGGCTGTCGCCGACGACGTCCAGCACGATCTCGCCGCCATGCAGCATGACCGTGCGGTGGCCGTAATCGAGCGCCTGGCGCATCGAATGCGTCACCATCAGCGTCGTCAGCTTGCGCTCGGAAACGATCTTCTGAGTGAGGGTCATGATGAACTCGGCCATGCCGGGATCGAGCGCCGCCGTATGTTCGTCGAGCAGCAACACGTCGGAACCGGCAAGCGTCGCCATGACGAGCGAGACCGCCTGCCGCTGGCCGCCGGAGAGCAGGTCCATGCGGTCGCGCATGCGGTTTTCAAGGCCGAGATTCAGTTCCGCGATGCGCTCGCGGAAATGCCCGCGGCGCTGCGGGCCGAGTGCCGAGGAAAGGCCGCGCCGTTCGCCGCGACGGGCGGCGAGCGCCAGGTTCTCCTCGATGGAGAGCGCGCCGCAGCTGCCCGTCAGCGGGTCCTGGAAGACGCGGGCGACGCGGCCGGCCCGGGCAGCGGTGCCCTGACGGGTGACGTCCGCCGTGCCGATCTTCACCTGTCCCTCGGTCGCGATGACGTCGCCGGCGAGAACGCCGAGCAGCGTCGACTTGCCCGCGCCGTTGGAGCCGATGACGGTGACGAACTGGCCTTCCTCGATGGTGAGGCTGACGCCGTTCAGCGCCTGCTTCTGCAGCGGCGTGCCCTTGCCGAAGACGACCTTGATATCGGAGACGGAGATCATCAGGCGGCTCCCCCGCGGCGAAGACGCGGCAGGACGAGCGCCACGGTGACGAGCAGCGCCGTCACGAAATTGAGGTCGGAGGCCTGCAGGCCGAGCACGTCGGAAGACAGCGCGAGCTGGATGGCGATGCGATAGAGGATCGAACCGAGCACGCAGCCGATCAGCGCCATGAGAATGCCGCGCGCACCGAACAGCGTTTCGCCGATGATGACGGCGGCGAGGCCGACGACGATGGTGCCGACGCCCGACGTGACGTCGGCAAAGCCGTTGGTCTGGGCGAAGAGCGCGCCGCCGAGGGCGACCAGCGCATTGGAGAGCGCGATGCCGAGATAGATCTGCCGGTTCGTGTCGACGCCCTGCGCGCGGGCCATGCGGGCATTCGCCCCCGTCGCGCGCATGGATAGGCCTGCATCGCTCTCCAGGAACCGCCAGACGACGATGACCGCGACGACGACGAGGATGCCGACGAAGAGCGGCCGGACGTAGAAGTCGCGCAGGCCAAGGCCATAGAAGGGGCTGATCATCGTCTCGGCATTGATCAGCGCGACGTTCGGCTTGCCCATGACGCGCAGGTTCACCGAGAAGAGCGCGATCATCGTCAGGATCGAGGCGAGCAGGTTGAGGATGCGGAACCGCACGTTCAGCATGGCCGTGACAAGGCCGGCGACGGCGCCCGCCGCCATGGCGACCAGCGCGGCAAGCCAGGGATTGAGGCCCGCGATGATCAGCACGGCCGCGACGGCCGCGCCGAGCGGGAAGGACCCGTCGACGGTGAGATCGGGAAAATCCAGCACGCGGAAGGCAAGGTAAACGCCGATCGCGACGAAGGCATAGACCAGCCCCAGTTCGACGGCACCCCAGAAGGCAATCAGGCTCACGGCTCTCGGCTTTCTTTGTTCCCCATTCCGCGTCTCGCGGGATGGGCCTTTCTAACAGATCAACCGCCGCCGGGCGATCCGGCAGCGGTTGATTCCGATCTCACATGTCCGGCAGGGCCGGGATTATTCGATCACGCGGGTCGCGCGGCCGACGACGGCTTCCGGCAGGGTGACGCCCATCTTGGCGGCGGCGCCCTTGTTGACGACGAGATCCGTGCCGGCGGCAACCTTCACGGCGATGTCGCCCGGGTTCTCGCCCTTGAGGATGCGCACGACGATTTCGCCCGTCTGCTTGCCGACGTCCTTGTAGTTGAAGCCGAGTGCCGCGATGGCGCCGCGCGAGACGGAGTCCGTGTCGGCGGTGAAGAGCGGCAGCTTGGCTTCCTCGGCAACGGCGACCGCGCCTTCAAGGGCGGAGATGATCGTGTTGTCCGTCGGAATGTAGATCGCATCGGCGCGGCCGACGAGCGCACGGGCGGCGCCCTGCACTTCGGCGGACTTGGTGGCGGCGGATTCGACGACCGTCAGGCCAGCCTTCTCGGCTTCCGTCTTCAGCACGGCGAGCAGCGAAACGGAGTTCGCCTCACCCGAATTGTAGAGGTAGCCGATGGTCTTGACGTTCGGCAGGATTTCCTTGATCAGCGCCAGGTGTTCGGCGACCGGCGACAGGTCGGAAAGGCCGGTTACGTTGCCGCCCGGCTTGTCCATGTCGGTGACGAGCTGCGCGCCGAGCGGATCGGACACGGCCGTGAAGACGACCGGGATGTCCTTCGTCGCGGAAACGACGGCCTGCGCGGACGGCGTGGAGATCGGCACGATGACGGTCGGGCCTTCGCCGACGAACTGGCGGGCGATCTGCGCGGCCGTCGCGGGGTTGCCCTGCGCGGACTCGTAGAGGAACTTCAGGTTTTCGCCTTCCTTGTAGCCGGCCGCTTCCAGCGCTTCCTTCACGCCGTCGCGGGCGGCGTCGAGCGCGGGATGTTCAACGATGGCGGTCACGGCAACCGTGACGTCTTCCGCCTTGGCGGGCATCGAAATCGCAAGGGTCGCCGCAACGGCGAGAAGAAGATGGCGCATGAAAGGTCTCCCTAGAATGATTTTAGGCTGTTTCTAGGCAAAACCGCCGTTCAGATCAATTCTCGGAAAGCGCTTCATCAATCACATTTTCTGATAGGAAGCGCCGGTCAGGCAGCAGGTCTTCGGCGGGCGACAAACCCCGGAGTGGTCACGGCATCGGCCCACCTGCTCGCCTCCGCCATCCAGGCCTTGAACCGGCACGACGGAGGAGAGGCGGAAGAACCTCAGTCGTCCTCGCCGTGGCCGACGATCATCATCGCCTCGAAGGCCATGCGTTCGACCTTGCGCATGCGCTCGGATTCCGACTTGAGCTGACCGCAGGCGGCGAGAATGTCGCGGCCGCGCGGCGTGCGGATCGGCGAGGCATAGCCGGCCTGGTTGATGAAGTCGGCGAAGCGCTCGATCTGTTCCCAGTCCGAGCACTGATAGTTGGTGCCCGGCCAGGGATTGAAGGGAATGAGGTTGATCTTCGCCGGAATGCCCTTGAGCAACTGTACGAGCAGCTTGGCGTCTTCGAGCGTGTCGTTGACGTCCTTCAGCATCACATATTCGAAGGTGATGCGGCGAGCGTTCGACAGGCTCGGATAGGCGCGGCAGGCATCGAGCAGGTCCTTCAGCGGATACTTCTTGTTGATCGGCACCAGCATGTCGCGCAGTTCGTCGCGCACCGCATGCAGCGAGATCGCCAGCATGACGCCGATCTCCGAGCCGGTGCGATAGATTTCCGGCACGATGCCCGAGGTCGACAGCGTAACGCGACGCTTGGAGAGCGACAGGCCGTCGCCGTCCGTGGCGATCAGCAGCGCCGTCTTGACGCTTTCGAAATTGTAGAGCGGTTCGCCCATGCCCATCATGACGATGTTGGACACCTTGCGGCCTTCGGCGGGCACGATGGCGCCGGCCGGCGTGTCGCGGTCCGGAAAATCGCCCAGTCGATCGCGGGCGAGCAGCAGTTGCGAGAGGATTTCCTCCGCCGTCAGGTTGCGCACCAGCTTCTGCGTGCCGGTGTGACAGAAGGAACAGGTGAGCGTGCAGCCGACCTGGCTGGAAATGCACAGCGTGCCGCGGCCCTCTTCGGGAATGTAGACGGTCTCGATCTCGACGGGCCGGCCGGCGCCGCGCGCGGGAAAGCGCAGCAGCCACTTGCGCGTGCCGTCATTGGAGATCTGCTCGTCGACGATCTCCGGCCGCGCGATGGTGAAATGCGTCTTCAGCATTTCGCGCATGTCCTTGGAGACATTCGTCATGTCGTCGAAATCGGAGACGCCGCGCACGTAGAGCCAGTGCCAGAGCTGGCTGACGCGCATCTTCACCTGCCGCTCCGCCACGCCCTTTTCGACGAGGGCGCGCCCCATGTCCTCGCGGGAAAGACCGATCAGCGACGGCTTTTCGGCGGTCGGGATGCTGCGGACGACCGGTGTCTTGACGGTGTCCGCCGTGTTGAGAAAATCCATGCTTGCCATCGGCTCGTCCTCAAGAACAGGAAGCGCCGGCGCAGGCTTTTGCGCCGCTCGCGGTCCATGCTCGACTGAAGTTCATTGTTGGGCCAAAAAGCGCCTGTCGCTACGGCGCAGGCCCGGTTGCCGGCCCTTTAGCATTGTTCCACCGGAAAGTCACCTGCCTTGCCGGTGCAGACCGCGCGCAGGCATGTCCGCAGCCAGCGATGCGCCGGATCGGCGTCCATGCGCGGGTGCCAGAGCATGGAGATGGTATAGGCCGGCAGATCGAACGGCAGGTCGAAGGTCGCCATGCCTTCGCGCAGCCGCGCCGTCGACCGTTCGGAAACCTGGGCGATCAGGTCCGAGCCACGGGCGAGCGTCAGCGCCTCGGAAAAGCTCGCGACCGTGACGGCAATGGTGCGCGCAAGACCGAGATGACCGAGCGCCTCGTCCGCCGGACCAGAATCGCGCTGGCGGCGCGAGACGACGACATGGGTGCCGGCCGCATAGCGCTCCGCCGTCATCGGGCTGTCCAGCAGCGGATGGCCCTCGCGCACGACGCCGACGAAGCGATCACGGAAAAGCGCCTGCGTCATCACCTCCGGCCCGGTCGTATCGCCGATCACGCCGGTTTCCAAATCCACCGAGCCATCGCGCAGCGGCGTGCTTTCCTTGTCCGGCTTGGACACGAAGCGTAGCCGCACCCGTGGCGCGTCCCGGGCGACGCGCGCCAGCAGCGCCGGCCCGAACGTATCGACGAAACCCTCGCGGTTGCGCAGGGTGAAGGTGCGCTCCAGGCGCGCAAGGTCAAGGATCTCCATCGGCCGAAGCAGCGCCTCGGCTTCCCGCAGCACCCGGCCGACATCCCCTCGCAGCTCCGCCGCCCGCGGCGTCGGCACCAGTCCGCGCCCGGCGCGTACCAGCAGCGGATCGCCGGTCGCCTCGCGCAGACGCGCCAGGGCACGGCTCATTGCCGAGGGGCTGAGCCGCAGACGCCGTGCCGCGCGCGCGACGCTGCCCTCGGCAAGAAGCACGTCGAGCGTGACGAGAAGGTTGAGATCGGGGCGGGTCATGCACGCAATCTAGCATGCCGCCGTTAAACTGACATGGCGTTTCATGCACGAATAGAATGCAAACCATGCGCGTTCCGCGCTGTTTTGAGGAGGCTTACTTTCTTCGCAAACGACGAAGGAGCCCACCATGAGCATTTCCCGAAGCACGCCCGTAGCCAGCAGCAGGACCGGGGCCCTCGCCGGCCTCTCCCTGTCCATCCTGCTTTCCTCGCTCGGCACGAGCATCGCCAATGTCGCCCTGCCGACCCTGGAAACGGCCTTCGCGGCGTCTTTCGGCCATGTGCAATGGGTGGTGCTCGCCTATCTCCTGGCAAGCACTGTGGTGATGGCAGGCATCGGCCGGCTCGGCGACCTCTTCGGCCGGCGCCGATTGCTGCTCGCGGGCCTTCCGCTGTTTTCCGCAGCGTCGCTGCTGTCGAGCCTCGCCCCGTGCCTGCCGGTCCTCATCGCCGCCCGCCTGCTGCAGGGCCTCGGTGCCGCTGCGATGATGGCGCTTGCCATGGCCTTCGTCAGCGAGACGGTGGAGAAGGAGCGGATCGGCAGCGTCATGGGCCTGTTCGGCACCATGTCGGCCGTCGGCACCGCCCTCGGCCCATCGCTCGGCGGCGTGCTGATTGCCGGTTTCGGTTGGCGGGCGATCTTCCTCGTCGCCACGCCCTTCGGCCTCTTCGCTTTCCTGCTGATCCAGCGCTTCCTGCCCGCCGAGCGCCCGGCGGCGGCCGGCCGTTTCGACCTCCCGGGCGCTGCATTGCTGGCCGGCGCGCTGACGGCCTATGCGCTTGCCATGACGCTCGGCAAGGGTGGCTCCGGTCTGCCGACAATAACACTCATCGCCGCCTCTATTTCCGGAGCAGTGCTTTTCGCCCGCCGGCAGCAACGCACGCCTTTCCCGCTGGTCCAGCCTGCCGCCTTTCGCCGCCCCGGCTTTACCGCCAGCCTTCTCGCCAACGTCCTTGTTGCAGCGGTCGTCACGACCACGCTGATTGTCGGCCCGTTCTATCTTGCCCGCGCGCTCGGTCTCGGCCCGGCACAAGTCGGTTTCGTGCTGGCGACCGGTCCGGTCGTCTCCGTGCTGACGGGCGTGCTCGCCGGACGCATCGTGGATCGCGTCGGCACACCGGTTGCGGTTCTCGCGGGCCTTGCCACGATGGCGATCGGCGCAATCGGCCTGCCGGTGCTTTCCGCCCTGTTCGGCCTTGCTGGCTATGTCGCGGCCATCGCCATCCTGACCCCCGGCTACCAGCTCTTCCAGGCCGCCAACAATGCGGGTGTCATGGCGGGGATCGCCCCGGACGAGAGGGGCGTCACGTCGGGTCTTCTCAATTTGTCGCGCAATCTCGGCTTCATCACCGGCGCTTCGCTGATGGGCACGGTTTTCACCTGGTCCGTTGGAGGACACGATGTGGCCAGCGCCAGCGCAGCTGCCGTCGACGCCGGCATGCGGATCACCTTCGCGGTTTCCGCGGCGCTGATCCTTGCCGCGCTGTCCCTCATGCTCGTCAACCGGAAAAACAGGGCAGCATAGGCATGCAAACGAAAGGGCCGGCATAAAGCCGGCCCTTTCCTGGTTTTCGGAAGACCGCTTAGCGGCAGCCCTCGATCTGTTTCAGCGCCGCCGAGATCCCGGACAGCGAATAGGCATAGGACGTGCCCGTGCCGCGGCGGGATTTCGCCTGGACCTGCATGTCCTTGCCATTCTTCATGGCCGAGACAAGCGCCGGCTCTTCGGCAGCATTCTCGACCCAGGCGGAGTTGCCCTTGGTGAACATCACGAAGGTGCGACCGTCGATGACGACGTTGACCTTGGAGTTCTCCTGCAGCGGATAACCCATCATCGCCTGCGGCTCATAGCTGATGTTCTGGCCCGGGCGCTGCGAGACGAGGAAGAAGACATCGCCATGGTCGACGCCATCCGGGTTCTTCGTCTTCGGAATGGAGAGCACGTAGCAGACCTTGCCGCCGTTCGCCTGATAGGAATAGGCGCCCCAGGCATTGAACTGCTGAATGCGCGTCGGCGTCTGCGCCGAGGCAACGCCAGCGGTCGCAAGGACGAGGGCGAGTGCGGTTGCGAGCTTTCTTACGAACATGTTTTCCTGCCGGTTGTCTTGCCAGTGATTGCCGGCCGAAGGCGGAAACCCTCGATGCCGGTGTCGGCCATGCATGATGACGATTTGATTTATTTTGACTTAATTCAGGTTACCAAACCGTCAACATGCAGGCATTTTCCAAGGGTCTTCCGCGCCGCACCGGGACAAATTTGCGTCGAAATCCGCCGCTACCTTTCTTCTGAAAGGCGGGCGTGCCCAGTCCCCATTTGGTGAAGTGAACCCGTCGAAGCCTTAATGGCACAAGGAATAGGGCAAGAATTTGACCCGCATTCACGCGGGCAAAATCGGCAGCGGCCTAAGCCGTCGGTTGCAGGTCCGGCTCGTCCGCAAGCGCCTTGTCGGCGGAGCTGTAATGGTCGTCCCTGATATGGCCGCGGATCGCGGCGAAGGCCGCCGTCAACACCGCGATATCGTCGGAAAAGCCGACGAGCGCGAAGAAATCCGGAATGCCGTCGAGCGGCAGCACAAAGTAGGCAAGCGCAGCGAGCAGGATGCCGCGGACCTTGGTCGGCGTGCGCGGATCGAGTGCGCAATAATAGGAGGCGACGAGATCGCGACCGAAGGGAACCTGCCGCATGGCGCGCTTCAGGACCGGCCAGAACCGCTTCTTGACGCGCTGGCTCTGACGCGCCTGCTCGTCCTCATCTCCCGGCAGAAGAATCTCGCCGATCTTCACATCGTCCATGCAAGGCCTCCCTCAGAGCAGTTCCGGCAAGGCAAAACGGGTTTGCAGGCGGAATTGCGTAGAACCCAGAGACAGGAGCATTTTCGCATTTCACGGGAAAAGCGAGCTTGCTCCAGGTGGCAGCGCCGGAAAAGCCCGGCGCGGATGATATGGGGATGCGATCACGCCGCTTCAACTCTTCGTGCGAAGGGCGGCGGCCTTCTCCATCGCCGTCGCCAGCTTGAAGTCGAGTTCGGTGAGGCCGCCGGCATCGTGATTGGTCAGCCGCACGTCGACGCGATTGTAGACGTTGAACCATTCGGGGTGATGGTTGAACTTCTCCGCCGCCAGTGCCGCTTCCGTCATGAAGCCGAAGGCCTCGCGGAAGGACTTGAATTTGTAGCGCTTCTCGATGGCGATACCGTCGTCCGAACGGGTCCAGCCCTCAAGCGCCGCCAGTCCCTCGGAGATGGCCGCATCATCCAGCTTTTCCTGTTTCATGGCGCCCTCCTGTTCCGACCCTGTCATGAAAAACGGCGCCCGAAGGCGCCGTGTTCCGTTTGCCGTATCGTCTCAGACGAAGAACTGGCCACCGTTCGCCGAGATCGTCGATCCGGTGATGAAACCGGCATCGTCGGAGGCGAGGAAAACGACGATACGGGCGATTTCGTCCGGCTCGCCGAGGCGACCGACCGGGATTTGCGGAATGATCCGCTCGTTCAGCACCTTTTCCGGAATGGCGCGCACCATTTCCGTGCCGATGTAACCGGGGCAGATCGCATTGACGGTGATGCCCTTGGCGGCGCCTTCCTGCGCCAGCGCCTTGGTGAAGCCGAGGTCGCCGGCCTTGGCGGCTGAATAGTTCGCCTGGCCCATCTGGCCCTTCTGGCCGTTGATCGAGGAGATGTTGATGACGCGGCCGAAGCTGCGATCACGCATGCCGGACCAGATCGGATGGGTCATGTTGAAGAGACCCGTCAGGTTGGTGTTGATCACCGCGCCCCACTGGTCGGGCGTCATCTTGTGGAACATCGCGTCCTTGGTGATGCCCGCATTGTTGACGAGAATGTCTACCGGGCCGAGATCGGCCTCGACTTTCGCAATGCCCTCGGCGCAGGCCTCGTAGCTCGCGACATCCCACTTGTAGACCGGAATGCCCGTCTCCGCCTTGAAGGCGTTGGCGGCATCGTCATTGCCAGCATAGCTCGCAGCTACCTTGTATCCGGCCGCCTTCAGCGCAACCGAAATGGCTGCGCCGATGCCCCGCGATCCCCCCGTTACCAATGCTACTCTGCTCATGTGGCTCACTCCCCTAGGCTATTTTTCGAGTCGACCCGTCGCCCTGCCGGCGGCAGGTCATGGCAAAGCAGTTTGCAAGCGAATGCTTACATGCTCTCAACGCACAACGCCACGCCCATGCCGCCGCCGATGCAGAGCGTGGCGAGACCCTTGCGGGCGCCGCGGCGCTTCATTTCGAAGACGAGGGTGTTGAGGATACGGGCGCCGGATGCACCGATCGGGTGACCGATGGCGATGGCGCCGCCGTTGACGTTGACGATGGACGGATCCCAGCCAAGGTCCTTGTTGACGGCGCAGGCCTGGGCCGCGAAGGCTTCGTTGGCTTCCACGAGGTCGAGATCGCCGATCTTCCAGCCGGCGCGCTCCAGCGCCTTGCGGGAGGCCGGGATCGGGCCGGTGCCCATGATCTTCGGGTCGACGCCGGCCGTTGCCCAGGACACGATGCGGGCGAGCGGCTGGATGCCGCGGCGCGAGGCTTCCGCTTCGCTCATCAGGAGGGCGGCGGCAGCGCCGTCATTGATGCCGGAGGCGTTGCCGGCCGTGACCGTGCCTTCCTTGTCGAAGGCAGGGCGAAGCTTGGCCATCGAATCGAGCGTTGCGCCGTGGCGGATATATTCGTCGGCATCGACCGTCACGTCGCCCTTGCGGCCCTTGACGATGAAGGGAACGATCTCGTCCTTGAAGCGCCCCTCCTTCTGGGCGGCCTCGGCCTTGTTCTGCGAGGCAACGGCGAAGGCGTCCTGCTCGTCGCGGGAAAGCTGCCACTGCTTGGCGACATTCTCGGCTGTCGTGCCCATGTGGTAGCCGTAGAAGGCGTCGGTCAGGCCGTCCTTGATCATGGTGTCGAGCATCTTGAAATCGCCCATCTTCACGCCGCCGCGCAGATGCGCGCAATGCGGCGCCATCGACATGGACTCCATGCCGCCGGCGACGATGATGCTGGCATCGCCCGTGGCGATCTGCTGCATGCCGAGCGCGACGGCGCGCAGGCCCGAGCCGCAGAGCTGGTTCAGGCCCCAGGCGGTCGCTTCCTGCGGAAGGCCGGCCTTCATGGCGGCCTGGCGTGCCGGGTTCTGGCCTTCGCCGGCCGGCAGGACCTGGCCGAGGATCACTTCGTTCACTTCGCCCGCCGCAACGCCCGCGCGCTCCAGAACCGCCGAAATGACCGTCGCCCCGAGTTCGTGGGCAGGCGTGTTGGCGAAGGCTCCGTTGAAGGATCCGACCGCGGTGCGGCCGGCGCTGGCGATGACGATGGATGGAGTGCTCATGGTGTCTTCCTCAGTTCTGACGGCCTTGCGACCTGCCTTGGAACCGGGCCGACGCGCGAACGGCGCGAGCCCGGCGGTTCTCCCAAAATCAAAACTGGCAAAGCAAAGGGGGAGAGTCAAACGGGATATCCGGTGCCGCTAAAATTTCATGGGGGCGCGTGCAGCATGAAATTCCATGTTGCGCAGCATTCCTCGCCGCATCGCACAATTCGATTGTCAGGAAGCCTCTTTTTGCAGATACTTGCGGCAAGCAAAAAAGATTTAGGAACACGGGGATGAGGAGACCCTAATGGCCAGGAACGACGGTCAGATCGTCATCAAGAAATATGCCAACCGACGGCTCTACAACACGGGCACCAGCACCTATGTGACGCTGGACGATCTCGCGGTCATGGTGAAGAAGGGCGAGGACTTCACCGTGCAGGACGCCAAGTCCGGCGACGACATCACCCATTCCGTGCTGACGCAGATCATTTTCGAACAGGAATCCAAGACCGGCAACACGCTGCTGCCGATCTCCTTCCTGCGACAGCTGATCTCCTATTACGGCGACCAGATGCAGATGGTGGTGCCGAGTTATCTCGAGCACTCCATGCAGGCCTTTACCGAGCAGCAGACGCAGATGCGCGAGCAGATCAACAAGACCTTCGGCGACACGCCGCTCGGCAAGAACCTGCAGGTGCCGATGCAGCTGGTCGAGGAAACCGTGCGGCGCAATACGGAAATGTTCCAGCAGGCGATGAAGATGTTCTCGCCCTTCGCCAATGCCGCCCCGCAGCAGCCGAAGGAACCGCGCAAGGCCGAGGCGAAGGATCTCGACGAATTGAAGGAACAGTTGCGCGCGCTGCAGACGAAGCTCGACAACCTCAGCTGAGAATGACGGACCGGCGCGGGGTTCTCCCGCGCCCGTTCAGAGCCCGATCGAAAGATCCCGGCTCGCCGTGCGGATCGAGACGGCAAAACCTGCGATGACGTCGATGAACGTGATCGTCATCAGGATGAAGAAGATTTGCGTCGCCGCGCCCTGCACCAGCAGGAACTCGACCAGAAACACCACGAACAGAACCATGGACAGCATGTGATCGAGGAGGGCCCGCGAGCCCGGACGCGTGGCCTTCAGGATTTCCACGAAGAGCAGCACGAGCGCGATCAGGATGAGGAGATCGCCGAAGGCCATCGTCCAGGTCGTCCCGGAGAGCATGTTGACCGCCATCACCTCGCTGTCGAGCACGGCGACCCCGCCATCGCCGAAGAGCCCGGTCATGGCGAGATTGTAGAGGGCGAAGGGAATGATCAGCAGCGGTATGGCCAAAAGCATCGGCAAAGCTCCCAGTGGCCGCGCGCAAAAGGCGGCGTTGCGGCCGTCTTAGCCGAAGAATCGGCACAAGAAAATGTCGCGCCTGCCGAAGCCGCGCAAAAGAAAAGGGCCGGCGCGAAGCCAGCCCTCGATCTCAGCTGATGCCGAAAACGCGAATTATGCGTTTTCCTTCGGCGTCAGAACCTGGCGACCGCGGTACATGCCGGTCTTAAGGTCGATGTGATGCGGACGGCGCAGTTCGCCCGAGTTCTTGTCTTCGACGTAGGTCGAACCCTTCAGAGCGTCTGCGGAACGGCGCATACCGCGCTTGGACGGGCTCGTTTTTCTTTTCGGTACAGCCATTTCACTAACTCCACTTATCGGGCAAACACATCCTTACGGCACCGGACGGGCGACAGGACATGTCTTTTTCTCGGAAATTGGGCGGGCTTATACATGGCAAAACCCCGCTTGACCAGTCCCCGGACTGATTTTTTCGCGCCGATCGTTCAAGCCTCGTCTTCGGCCACGATCCAGGGCTCGGCAAGAGCCGCCGCCTGCCATTTCTGCCAGGCCGGGTGCGCCTTCATGCGCGCCATATAGGCAAGGACCGTTTCGTCGTCCGTCAGGCAATAGGCCTCGAAGCGATTGACGACGGGCGCATACATCGCGTCCGCCGCGCAAAAGACGCCGAAGAGGAACGGTCCGCCGGAGCGCGCCAGCGCATCCTTCCAGAGCGTTTCGATGCGCGCCACGTCATCCGCCACATCGGCCGGCACGTCGATCCTGCCCGGCTTGCGGCGGATGTTCATCGGGCAGGCGTTGCGCAGGGCACGGAAGCCGGACAGCATTTCCATGGAGATCGCCCGCGCCTCGGCGCGCGCCGCACGATCCTGCGGCCAGAGGCCGGCATCGGGAAAGAGTTCGGCCGCGTATTCGATGATGGCGAGCGATTCCCAGACCTTCGCGTCGCCGTGATGGAGGACCGGCACCTTGCCGGTCGGCGAGACCTTGCGAATCTCCGGATTGCCGGCGGCGAAATCGAACGGAATGACCCGGTCCTTGAAGGGCACGCCCGCCGCTTCGAGCGCGATCCACGGCCGGAAAGACCAGGAGGAATAGTTCTTGTTGCCGACGTAGAGGACGAGGTCCGACATTTTGATGCTCCCTGAGAGCGACGGACCCTAGGGCTTCATGCGCGCCCGCGCCAATGAAAACCCGCGATATCAGTCATAAAGACATTTGATATATTCGCCGGACCCGCTCGCCCGCCGTTCGATGAGACGGGCAAGGCGCTGCAGCCCGCGCCCCGGCTTTCCGGCATTGCGCTCGTAGGGATTGGGCAGCGAGACCGCGAGAAGCGCCGCCTGCCGGCGCGAGAGCTTTGCCGCCGACACCTTGAAATGGTGCTGCGCCGCCGCCTCGATGCCGTAGATGCCCGGGCCCCATTCGGCGATGTTGAGATAGATTTCCATGAGCCGCCGCTTGCTCCAGACGAAATCGGCGACGACCGCCAGCGGCAGCTCCATTGCCTTGCGCATGAAGGAGCGGCCGTTCCACAGGAAGAGGTTCTTGGCCGTTTGCATGGGGATGGTGCTCGCGCCGCGCGTCTGCTCGCCGGCGAGCGCCTCGTTGACCACCGCGCGCATCTCGCCCCAGTCCACGCCGGCATGGCGGCAGAACTGCCCGTCCTCGGACATCATCACCGCCTGCACGACATTGGGCGAGATATCCTCGAACTCCACCCATTGCCGGTCGTAGCCGCGCAACAGCAGCAGATCGCGCAGCATGAGGGTGGAGATGGGACGGACGAAGTCGACCGTATAGAGGACGATCAGCACATAGGGCAGCGCCGCAAAAGCGACGGCCGCAAGCACGACCCGGCGCCAGTTCCGGCGCAGGCGGGTCATCCAACCATCCTTGCCACCGGCGTCTGCCTCCGAATTGACCGTCTCTGCCCGTGTTTCCGGTACGATGTCCAAGTGCCGGCGCCCATCCTTGCGTCGTTGCGCCTTCATACCGTCACGGCTCGCCAAAAACCAGCGCCGCCCCGCGATTCTTTGCCGCCATCCCGGCATTCCCGTTGCTTCGCCGGAAGGCCCATGCCAAAGAGCGGCCATGAGCGAACGTTACCAGGAATTCCAGTCCCTTTTGCGGTCCAATGCCGAAGCGGTGGAGACGCTGCTGACGTCCCTGTTGTCGGCCGAACCGCAAACGGACGAGATCGCCCGCCCCGAACGCCTGCTCGCGGCCATGCGCCACGGCGTGCTCAACGGCGGCAAGCGGCTGCGCCCCTTCCTCGTCATCGAATCCGCCGCGCTTTTTCCCGGCGTGGAACGCGAGACGGCGCTGCGCATCGGCGCCGCGCTGGAATGCATCCACTGCTATTCCCTCATCCATGACGACCTGCCGGCCATGGACGACGACAAGCTGCGCCGCGGCCAGCCGACCGTGCACATCGCCTTCGACGATGCGACCGCGATCCTCGCTGGCGACAGCCTGCTGACGCTCGCCTTCGACATCGTTGCCGCGCCTCAAACGCGCCTGCCCGACGCCACCAAGACGGCGCTGGTTCTGGCGCTTGCCCGGGGCGCCGGCATCGGCGGCATGGCGGGCGGCCAGGCTCTCGACCTCGCCGCGGAAAAACAGGCGCCGGACGAGGACGGCATCGTTACCCTTCAGGCCATGAAGACGGGCGCGCTGCTGCGCTTTGCCTGTGAGGCCGGGGCGATCGTCGCCGGCGCTTCGGAAGAAGACCGCCGGACGCTGCGCCGCTATGGCGAGACCGTCGGTCTTGCCTTCCAAATCGCCGACGACCTGCTCGATCTCACCGCCGACGCGGCGACCATGGGCAAGGCGACGGGCAAGGACGCCGACCGCGGCAAGGCGACGCTCGTTTCCCGCCGTGGCCAGGCCTGGGCGGAAAACCGCCTGACCGAACTCGTGACGGAGGCCGAGGCGCTTCTTGCGCCGTTCAGCCATCGGGCCGGCATTCTCGTCGAAACCGCCCGATTCATCGCCACTCGCAGGAACTGACCCCATGAGCAAATTCTGGTCGCCCATCGTCGCCACGCTCAAGCCCTATGTCGCAGGCGAACAGCCGCGCATAGCCAACCTCATCAAGCTCAACACCAACGAAAACCCCTATGGCCCCTCGCCCAGGGCCATAGCCGCCATGCAGGCCGCCGTCGCTGACAGCCTGAAGCTCTATCCGGATCCGAGCGCGCTGGCGCTGCGCCAGTCCATCGCCCGCTTCTATGGCGTGGAAGCCGACGAAGTCTTCGTCGGCAACGGTTCGGACGAGGTGCTGGCGCATGCCTTCGTCGCGCTGCTCAAGCACGACAAGCCGCTGCTCTACCCCGACATCACCTATAGCTTCTATCCGACCTATTGCCGTCTCTTCGGCATCGAGCCGGTGGAAATCCCGCTGAAGGACGATTTCACCGTCGATCTTGCGGATTACGACCGCCCCGCCGGCGCGATCATCCTGCCGAACCCGAATGCCCCGACCGGCATCGGCCTGCCGCTGTCGGCCATCGAGACGCTCGTTGCCGAACACCCGGACCTGCCGGTGGTCGTCGACGAGGCCTATATCGATTTCGGCGGCGAAAGCGCGATCCCGCTGACGCGCAAATACGACAACCTGCTCGTCATCCATACGCTCTCGAAGTCCCGCTCGCTGGCGGGCCTGCGCGTCGGCTACGCCGTCGGCCAGCGCCCGCTGATCGATGCGCTGGAACGCGTCAAGGACAGCTTCAACTCCTATCCGCTGGATCGCGTCGCCCAGGCCGGCGCGGCGGCCGCCATCGATGACCGGGAATGGTTCGACGAGACACGCGGCAAGGTCATCGAATCGCGCGAGCGCGTCACCGGAGCGCTGCGCCAGCGCGGCTTCGAGGTGCTGCCCTCGCAGGCGAACTTCGTCTTCGCCCGCCACCCCGATCACAGCGGCGAAGCGCTGGCAAAAAGCCTGCGCGAGCGGGCCGTGCTGGTGCGCCATTTCGCCAAGCCCCGCATTTCGGATTTCCTGCGCATCACCATCGGCACGCCGCAGGAATGCGACCGCCTGATCGCGGCGCTCGAAGAGATCCTCTAGAGTTTGTCAGGGAAAAGTGGGAACCGGTTTTCCCGAAAAGACAAACGAAAACAAAAGAATTTAGAGCATGTCTGGTTCAAGCTGAACCTGACATGCTCCAGGACCACGGACGACCTCCTTCCCGCCCCGCTTTCGGGCGGCGGGAAGGGGACAAGTGGTGCAATTCTCCCGCTTGGAGCGGCAAGAATCTTCGCGTAACGTCCACCGACACATTCCCGGTGGCTCCATGACCGACCTTGCACCCTACCTGCCCCAGCTCGCCATTGCCTGGATGGCCTATTTCATCGCCACGGCCTCGCCGGGACCGGCGATCGTCGCCATCATCGCGACCTCCATCAGCCAGGGCCGCCGCGCCGGGCTGGCGCTCGCCTCGGGCGTCCTGACGGGATCCTATATCTGGGCGATCCTGACCGCCTCGGGCCTTTCCGCCCTCATCCGCACCTATGGCGAAGCGATCATCGTGCTGAAGATCGTCGGCGGCTGCTACCTGCTGTGGCTTGCCTGGAACGCCTACCGCGCCGCGCGCAGGAGCGAGGAAACCTACCGCGCCCAGATGGCCGCGCTGCCCGCCCTCTCGCCGCGCCGGCACTATCTCCGGGGCCTTGGCATCCACATCACCAATCCCAAGGCGATCTTCAACTGGATCATGCTGACATCGCTCGGCATGCCGCCCGGTGCGCCGGGCGGCGTCATGGCGGCTTTCATTGCCGGCTGCATGGTGATCGGGATCTGCGTCTTTCTCGGCTTCGCGCTGGTCTTCTCGCTCGGCCCCGTGCATCGGGCCTATCTGCGGGCGCGCCGCGGCATCGAAGGCGTGATGGCCGCCTTCTTCGCCTTTGCCGGCTTCAAGCTGCTGACGACGCGCCTCTGACTACTCGGCCGCCGCCTGCCCGGTGCCGTAGCGCTTTTCGATATAGTCGTTGACCAGCGCCTCGAATTCACCGGCGATATCGGTGCCGCGCAGCGTCATCGCCTTCTTGCCGTCGACATAGACGGGGGCGATGGGAAGTTCGCCCGTGCCCGGCAGCGAGATGCCGATATCGGCATGTTTGCTCTCGCCCGGCCCGTTGACGATGCAGCCCATGACCGCGACCTTAAGGCCTTCGACGCCGGGATACTTCTCGCGCCAGACCGGCATGTTCTTGCGGATATCGTCCTGAATCTTCTGCGCGAGTTCCTGGAAGACCGTCGAGGTCGTGCGCCCGCATCCCGGACAGGCGGCGACCACGGGGATGAACTGGCGGAAGCCCATGACCTGCAGCAATTCCTGCGCCACCTGCACCTCGCGGGTGCGGTCGCCACCCGGCTCCGGCGTCAGGGAAATGCGGATCGTATCGCCGATGCCCTGCTGCATGAGAATGCCGAGCGAAGCCGAGGAGGCAACGATGCCTTTGGTGCCCATGCCCGCCTCGGTAAGGCCGAGATGCAGGGCGTGGTCGGAACGGGCCGACAGCATCGCATAGACGGCGATGAGGTCCTGGACGTTGGAGACCTTGGCCGAGAGGATGATATGGTCGCGCGCAAGACCGATCTCCTCGGCAAGCTCGGCGGACAGCAGCGCCGACTGGCAGATCGCCTCGCGCATCACCTGCTGGGCCGTCAGCGGCGAGCCCTTGTCCTGGTTCTCGTCCATCAGCCGCGTCAGCAGCTCCTGGTCGAGCGAGCCCCAGTTGACGCCGATGCGCACCGGCTTGTCGTGGCGGATCGCCGTCTCGACGATGGCGGCGAACTGGCGGTCCTTCTTGTCCTTGAAACCGACATTGCCCGGATTGATGCGGTATTTCGCCAGCGCCTCGGCGCAAGCCGGATGATCGGCAAGCAGCTTGTGGCCGATATAGTGGAAGTCGCCAACCAGCGGCACGTCCATGCCAAGGCGCAGGAGGCGCTCGCGGATCTTCGGCACCGCCGCCGCGCTCTCGTCGCGGTCGACCGTGATGCGCACGATCTCGGAACCGGCGCGGAAGAGCGCCGCGACCTGCGCGACCGTCGCATCCACATCGGCCGTATCCGTGTTGGTCATCGACTGCACGACGACAGGCGCACCGCCGCCGACCAGCACGCCGCCGACATCGACGCCGACGGACTGGCGCCGCGGCTTCGGTTCAAAGTCGAAGGAAAAGGACATTTTGGAGCCTCTTGCTCGAAAAGCGGCCGCGGGTTGCCCAGCGCGACCTTTGCCCTCAGGTGGATCAGGAAACGGGGCTTGTCAACCGCAAGCGCGGGCGCGCGCGACGATTTGATCGCCGCGCGCGGCTGGCTCAGTGCCGCTCGTGCACGTCCGCATGCACCGCGTGGTGCGAGAGCAGCAGCACGACAATGAACAGAACCGGCAGCAGCGCGAAGATGATCGCAAAGCCGACATGCTCGGCGATGAAGCCGATGACCGACGGTGCGAAGAGCGAGCCGGAATAGCCCATGACCGTCGCGACCGATAGCGCCACGCCCTGCGCGAAGCCGGGCAGGTTGCCCGCGGCGGAAAAGGCGATCGGCACCATGTTGGAAATGCCGACGCCGCAGAGGGCAAAGCCCACCATGGCGACATAGGCATTGGGCGCGGTGCCCGCGATGACCATGCCGACGATGGCGATAACGGTGCAGGTGCGCAGCGTCTTCACGGCGCCGAAACGGTCGCGCACATGGTCGCCGGCAAAGCGCATGACGGCCATGGTCAACGAGAAGGTGCCGAAGGCGAAGCCCGAAAGCGCGAGCGAGGCGCCGAGTTCGTTGCGCATGTAGAGCGCGCCCCAGTCGAGGATCGCGCCTTCCGGCACCATGCAGAACAGCGCCATCAGGCCGATCAGCCAGGGCAGCGGCGTCATCGGCAGGCGCACCTTCTGGCGCTCCTCGCTCGGATGCGGCGCATCGTGCAGGATGCGCGGCCAGATGAAGACGAGCAGCACCGCCGCTGCAACGGTGAGCAGCACGGCATGGCCCATCACCCCGAGCGCCGACATGAGGAAACCGCCGGTCGTCGCCCCGATGAAGGCGCCGAGGCTCCAGAAGGCATGGCAGGACGACATGATTGCCCGGCGCATCGACTTTTCCACCTCCACGGCATTGCCGTTCATGGCGACGTCCATCGCTCCCATCAGCCCGCCGAAGAAGAAGATGGCGATGACGCCGAACGGAATGTTGGGCGCAAGCGAAAGCAGCACCATGGTGCTGAGGAACAGGATCGTCGCACCCTTCACCGTGCGCGTCGTGCCGAAATGGGCGATCAGGATGCCGGCGATGGGCATCAGGATCAGCGAGCCGACGCCGAAGCACATGATCATCAGCCCGAGCTCGCCCTCCGAAAGGCCGAGGCGGCTGGCGAATTCCGGGATTTTCGGCGCCCAGGCGCCGGCAAAGGTGCCGTTCAGCAGGAAGAGGCCGGAAACCGCCAGGCGCGTTGCGGGAAAATAGGTCTTGGCGAAGGATTTGCCGGGAAGGGCGTTTTCGGGCGTCGTCATGGGAGATCCGTTCGGGAAGCGCCGGCGCGGCCGGCTCGCAAGGTTTCGAGACCGGCCGCCGCCAGGGCGGCGGCCTCCGTCTCATCGGCATCCGCCTCGATGACGGCGCGCGCCACGCGGGAAAGCGGCACGACCGAATAGGGGGCGGCGGTGGAAAGCTTGTCGTTGGTCACGGCAACGAGGACCGTCTTGCTGCGCGAGGCGAGGAAGCGCTTGAACTCGGCATCCTCGAACGTATAGGCCGTCACCCCCGCCTCCGTATCGATGCCGCAAACGCCCAGCATGAGAATATCCGGGCGAAATGCCTCGGCATCGCGCATCGCTTTTGCGCCGATCGCGCCGCCGACGCGGGGATCGATCAGCCCGCCGAGCTGGATCGTCGCGATGTCGCGCTCGAGGAGCGCCGCCGCGATGGCCGGCGCATTGGTGGCGACCGTGAGATCGGCGCCGGTTGGCAGGGCGCGGGCAAGCGCCAGATTGGTGCTGCCGGCATCGAGAAAGACCGTCGAGCCCGCCGGAAGGAGATCGGCCGCCGCCTTCGCCAGCATCGCCTTGCGCTCGCCGGCAATGCCCATGCGCTCGTTCATCGTCGTCGGCGACGACGATGGCGCAAGCCGCAGCGCCCCGCCATAGACACGCCGGCAAAGCCCCGATGCCGCCATTTCACGCAGGTCCCGACGGATGGTGTCTTCCGAGACGCCAAGCTCCTGCGCCAGCTCCGCCGCAATCACCCGCCCCGAAAGGTCGAGCCGCGTGCGGATCAACGCCTGCCGTTCACCGAGAAGAAGATCCTGTATCGACATTGCCAGACCAAATCATGCACGATTGCGCGACAATGCGCACAAACGGGCACGAACGTCAACGAACGGAGGATCACGTTTGATTGCGAGGAAACATCGGGGCGAAAGGGTCTTCCCACCGCGAGGTCGTGGCCCACCCCGTGCAGGCCGGAAAAAACAAAAACCCCGCCGTTTCCGGCGGGGTTTTCGCAATCAGCCATCCGGCTGCCGGCATTACTCGCGGTTGCCGAGGAAGCGCAGCAGGAACAGGAAGAGGTTGATGAAGTCGAGGTAGAGCGTCAGCGCGCCCATGATGGCCTTGCGACCGGCGACGGCGGCGTCATCGGCGTCGAAGTACATTTCCTTGATCTTCTGTGTGTCCCAGGCCGTCAGGCCGGCGAAGACCAGGACACCGATCGCCGAGATGGCGAAGTCGAGCGCCGAGGACTGCAGGAACAGGTTGACGAGCGAGGCGATGATCAGACCGAAAAGGCCCATGATCAGGAACGAGCCCATCGCGGAAAGGTCACGCTTCGTCGTGTAGCCGAACAGCGACAGGGCGCCGAAGGCGGCAGCCGAGACGAAGAAGGTCTGCACGATGCTGGCGCCCGTATAGACAAGGAAGATCGACGACAGGGACAGCCCCATCAGGCCGGCATAGACCCAGAAGGTCGCCTGCGCGGCGCCGACGCTCATCGTGTGAATGCGGAAGCTCAGGAAGAAGACCAGCGCGAGCGGGGCGAGCATGACCACCCACTTCAGCGGGCTCGCATAGATCGCGTAGCCGAAGCTCGTCAGCTGGCCACCGGAAATGGCGGCCTGCGAGGCGAAATACGCCACGATGCCCGTGATCGCGAGACCCAGCGCCATCAGGTTGTAGACCCGAAGCATATAGGTGCGCAGGCCCTCGTCGATGACAGCGCCGGTCTGGGCGCCGGCATTCGCCGTTCGGGTCTGGTAGTTGCGGAGATCAGCCATGGTATCCTCTTGGTTCAAGCCCCCTGTGGTGACGGTGTCGGTCTCCCGATTATTCGCCTCTATTTTTGAAGCGCTTTCGGGGTCCAGGCAACCGCTGCGGGGCTCCAGCTTGCCTGCGGTCAATATGTGCATGAATTGTGTTCCGCACAAGACCCGCGACGCCGGCGGCATCGCGGGTCACGGCAATGTCAGAGTTCGCGCAGCACCGGCGCGGCCTTCTGCCCCAGAATGCGCCAGGTGCCGGCAAGGCCCATGCCCACCGTGAGGACGAGCGCCGTCGCTACGGTCATGACCGCGACGTCGGGCAGGAAGCTCGACGGCAGCGTCATGATGCGGCTCACCACGAACCAGGCGGCCACCCCGCCGGCAAAGAGCGCGAAGACGGCGGTCGCAAGGCCGAGCATCAGATATTCGTAGCTGAAGGCGCGGATCAGCGTCGCACGCGTTGCACCGAGCGTCTTGAGCACGACGGCATCGTGCACGCGCGCCCGGTTGCCGGCGGCAAGCGCCCCGGCGAGCACCAGCACGGAGGCTATGAGGGCCACCGCCGCCGCCGCGCGGATCGCCGTCGCGAGTTGGCCGACGAGCTCGTTCACCACGTCGAGCGCATCCTTGACGCGCACGCTGGTGACGGTCGGATAGGCATTGGTGATCGCCTTCAGGGCGGCCGCTTCCTGCTGCGCCGTCGCGGATGGGTCGATGACGGTGGCAAGCCAGGCATGCGGCGCGCCGGCGAAGGTGTTGGGCGAGAAGACCATGACGAAATTGATCGACAGCGATTCCCACTCGACGGTGCGGAAATTGGCGATACGCGCCGTGATGTTGCGGCCGAGCACGTTGACCGTCACGGTATCGCCGATCTTCAGGCCCAGCTCGCGTGCCTCCTCCGCCGAGAAGGAGACGAGCGGTTCGCCGGCATAGTCCTCCGGCCACCATGCGCCCTCCGCCAGCGCCGAATTTTCCGGTACGCGCTTGGCATAGGTGATGCCGCGGTCGCCGCGCAGCACCCATTGTCCCTCGGGCGGCACCGTCACCTTCGCCACGTCCACGCCGTTGAGTTCCATCACGCGGCCGCGCAGCATCGGCACTTCGATGATCTTGCCCTCTGGCAGGTTCGCCTTCAGCACGTCGCGGAAACCATCGACCTCGCTGCTCTGGATATCGACGAAGAAGAAGTTCGGCGCGCGCTCCGGCAGGTTGCCGGTGAGTTCACGGCGCAAATTCCCGTCGATCAGCGTCAGGGTGACGAGAAGCGCAAGGCCGAGGCCGAGCGACAGCACCACGGAAGAGGTGAGCGCCCCCGGCCGGTGGATATTGCCGATGGCAAGCCGCAGCGCGGGAGAATTGACCCTGGGGCTGCGGCGGGCGAGCGCGGTGATCAGCTGCGCCACGACGCGCAGCACGACGAAGGCGAAGGCAATCGCCCCGAGGAAGGTGAGCGCGATGCGCCGGTCATAGGCCATGACGATCGCAAGCCCGGCAAGCGCCGCGAGGAAGAGGGCCGCGCCCAGCACATAAGGCCAGCCCGGCAGGCCGCTGGCATTGAAGCCCTGCTCGCGGAAGAGCGCCGTCGCCGGCACTTCGCGGCCATGGCCGAGCGGCAGGATGGCGAAGGCGAGCGCCGTCAGCAGGCCGAAGACGGCGGCGAGCAGCAGCGCCGAAGGATAAAGCTGCGCGTCGGTCGGCACCGGCAGCACGCCGCCCAGGAACTGCATCGCCACCATCGGCATCAGCGCGCCGGCAACGAGGCCGATGGCGATGCCGATCGCCGCGATCAGCGCGATCTGCGTGAGGTAGATGAGCGCCACCAGCGAGGCCGGCGCGCCGAGGCATTTGAACGTGGCGATGACCGAACGCTTGGAATCGAGATAGGCGCGCACGGCATTCGCCACGCCGACGCCGCCGACGATCAGCGCCGTCAGGCCGACAAGCGTCAGGAACTGCGAGAAGCGGGTAATGTTGGCGGTCAGCGCCGGCGCGGCGCTGTCGGAGGTGCGGATCGACCAGCCGGCCGTCGGGAAGGCCTTGCCCGCCTCCTCCCGAAGCGTGGCAAGCGGCCTGGCGTCCTCGCCGATGCGGATGCGATAGGCGTTTTCGACGAGGCTGCCGGTCTGCACGAGACCGCTTGCCTGCAGGGCGTCCTGCGACAGCATCAGTCGCGGCGCGAATCCGAAGCCTTCCGACACCGCATCCGGTTCACGAACCAGCGTCGCGGTGATCTTGAGCTTCGCCGTTCCGAGCAGGATTTCGTCGCCCACGGCGACGCCGAGCCTGTCGAGCAGCAGCGGCGCGACGATTGCACCATAGGCCTCGCCCGTCTTGGCCAGAAGCGTGCCGGTCGGCAGTTTCGGCTCGGTCTCGACCGCGCCGTAAAGCGGATAGGCGCCGTCAACGCCCTTGGTTTCGACCAGTGTCTGGTCGGAGCCGTCGGGCAGGCGCACCATGGAGCGCAGGCCCGTCGAGAGGGAGACGTCGCCGAGACCCTGGAGATACTTCAATTCGTCCGGTGTCGCGACGCGGTTGCGCAGCTCGAAGCGCATGTCGCCGGCAAGCAGGGTCTGGCCCTGCGAGGCGATGGCCTGCGTGATGGCGCTCGAGACCGAATTGACGCCGGCAATCGCCGCCGTGCCGAGCGCGATGCAGGCGAGGAAGATGTAGAAGCCCCGGAGGCCACCGCGCATCTCGCGCAGCGCCAGGCGAAAGGCCAGCGGAAACTGCCGGAGGACGGTTCCGCCCCTCATGCCGGCACCGCTTCGGCCTGAAGCCGGACAGGCGCCGCGCCCGAGACGATCTCGCCGGAGCGCATGGCGATCTGCCGGCCGCAGCGGGCGGCAAGGGCGGGATCGTGCGTCACCAGCACCAGCGTCATGCCGCGCTCGGCCTGCTTGGAGAACAGGAGATCGGCGATCTGCCGACCAGTCTCGGTGTCGAGATTGCCGGTCGGCTCGTCCGCGATCAGCAGTTTCGGCGCGGGCGCCAGGGCGCGGGCAATCGCCACGCGCTGCTGCTCGCCGCCGGAGAGCTGGCCGGGATAATGCGACAGCCGCTCGCCGAGCCCGACGGCCACGAGCTCGCGCCGGGCGATCTCGAAGGCATCGCGCACATTGGCAAGCTCCAGCGGCACCGCGACGTTCTCGAGCGCCGTCATGTTGGGAATGAGATGGAAGGACTGGAAGACGATGCCGATGTTGCGGCCGCGGAAATCGGCCACCCGGTCCTCGTTCATGCCATGCAGACCCGCGCCGTCGATATGGATCTCGCCCCTGTCCAGCCGCTCGAGCCCCGCCAGCACCATCAGCAGCGTCGACTTGCCCGACCCCGACGGGCCGACGATGCCGACCGATTCCCCTGCATCGATGACAAGGTCGATCCCCTTCAGCACATGAACGGAAGCGGCCGCCTGGCCGAGGGTGAGATCGGCTTTTTTGAGATCGATGATGGTTTTGGCCAAGGAATTCTGCCCTATATGTATGGGAAAGACTGGAATGCCAGCAATCTAGGAATAGCTCTATGTCGTTTAAAGCGGCGCTCGGATTTTTCGCCTCACTTGCAATCACAGCTTTGTTATCCGCCGGCTTCGCCAGGGCCGAGCCCGTGAAACTGGTGGGTTTCGGCGACAGCCTCATGGCCGGCTACCAGTTGCCCGCCGCCGACGCCTTTCCCGTGAAGCTGGAAAAGGCCTTGCGCGACAAGGGCCACGACGTCGAGATCGCCAATGCCGGCGTTTCCGGCGACACGAGTTCAGGCGGCCTTGCCCGCCTCGACTGGTCGATTCCGGAGGGAACCGACGGTGTGATTCTCGAACTCGGCGCCAATGACGCTCTGCGCGGCATTGCCCCGGAGGAGACCGAAAAGAACCTCGACGCCATGCTGACGCGCCTCAGGGAGCGCGGCATCGCGGTGCTGCTCGCCGGCATGATGGCACCGCCCAACATGGGCGCGGACTATGCCGAGCGCTTCAACGGCATCTACAAGCGCCTCGCGGACAAACATGGCGTGCCGCTCTATCCCTTCTTCCTCGACGGCGTGGTGACGCATGCGAACCTGCAGATCGAGGACGGCATGCATCCCAATCCCGAGGGCGTGGACGTCATGGTCCGGTCGTTCCTTCCCGCGGCGGAAGCCTTCCTCGCGTCCATAAAGGCGGGGGAGTAGTTTTCGCGGGTGCGAAATAAGGGTTGCCTAAAAATCCGTTGCGTGATTCGCTGACGGTACATTCCAGTAGGGAGAAGTCGCCATGCCGAGACTTTTCGTTGCCCTCGAAGTGCCGCGGAATGCGGCAATGAGCCTCTCGCTTCTGAGGGGCGGCCTTCCCGGAGCCCGCTGGATCGATGTCGAGAATTTCCACATCACCCTGCGCTTCATCGGCGATATCGACGGGCGCACCGCCGACGAGGTGGTCGACAGGCTCGACCGCATCGAGCGGCCGGAATTCCAGCTCTCCCTCTCCGGCATGGGCTCCTTCGGCTCGAAGAAACCCCATTCCGTCTATGCCAGCGTGACGCCCGCCCCGGAAATGTATGCCCTCCAGGGCGAAATCGAGCGGATCTGCCAGCGCCTCGGCCTGCCGGCCGATCCGCGCAAGTTCACCCCCCATGTCACGCTCGCCCGCCTGCGCAACGCCCGCCCTGAGGACGTCGCCCATTATCTCACCGGTCGCGGCAATTTCTACACCGCCCCCTTCACCGTGAATCGCTTCGTGCTGATGTCCTCGAAGGAATCGGTCGGCGGCGGCCCCTATCTCACGGAAGAGGTCTTCCCGCTCTACGAGGCCGGCGGCGGCTGGGATGGCGCGGATCTGCACGATCATCCGGCGTGACGGTTCCCGCCGGCGCGCATCGCCGCTTACCATTTGATCCGATTCAATATTTCGTGGCTCCCGATCTGGGAGCCGCCTACCCCTTGCGGTGAACAAACCCGGAATCGCGCCGAGTCAGCGATTCGTCTCCGTTTCGTTCGCACCCTGTTCCAGGGCGCCGGCAAAAAGCCCCCAAAACCGCCGCATTTCGCCTTGCCTCTTGCCATTCCCCGCCCCGATGGGCATCTGTGAGCCGACGTTTGAAACCTGCCGGGACGTGACTTGTCGCAAGCACCCATGATCTTGAGCGGCCGCGGGGTCACCGCGGTGCTCGGCCCGACCAACACGGGCAAGACCCACTACGCAATCGAGCGCATGGTGGCCCATGAGACAGGCATTATCGGCCTGCCTCTGCGGCTGCTCGCGCGCGAGGTCTATACGCGGCTCGTCGAGAAGGTCGGCCAGCACAATGTCGCCCTCGTCACCGGCGAGGAGAAGATCACGCCGCATATGGCGCGCTTTTCGGTCTGCACCGTGGAGGCGATGCCGCGCGAGACACGCGCCGCCTTCGTCGCCATCGACGAGGTGCAGCTGGCCGGCGACCTCGAGCGCGGCCACATCTTCACCGACCGGGTGCTGCACCTGCGTGGCCGCGACGAGACGCTGCTGCTCGGCGCGGCCACCATGAAGCCGATCCTCGAGCAGCTCCTGCCCGGCATCCATGTCATCGAGCGGCCGCGCCTCTCCCAGCTCTTCTATGCCGGCTCCAAGAAGATCACCCGTCTGCCGCAGCGCACCGCCATCGTCGCCTTCTCGGCCGACGAGGTCTATGCCATCGCCGAGCTGATCCGCCGCCAGCGCGGCGGGGCTGCCGTCGTCCTCGGCGCGCTCAGCCCGCGCACCCGCAATGCCCAGGTCGCGCTCTACCAGGAAGGCGACGTCGAATATCTCGTCGCCACCGATGCCATCGGCATGGGCCTCAATCTCGACGTCGACCATGTCGCCTTCGCGCAGGACCGCAAGTTCGACGGCTACCAGTTCCGCAACCTCAACCCCGCCGAACTCGCGCAGATCGCCGGCCGCGCCGGCCGGCACCTGCGCGACGGCACCTTCGGCGTGACCGGCCGGGTCGATCCCTTCGACGACGAGCTGGTGAAGCGCATCGAGACGCATCACTTCGATCCCATCAAGGTGCTGCAATGGCGCACGACGCGCTTCGACTATGCCTCGCTGCAGGCGCTCCGCCAGTCGCTCGACGCCCCGCCGCCGATCAACGGCCTGACGCGGGCGCTGCCGGCCGTCGACCAGCAGGCGCTGGAACATCTTTCGCGCTACCCCGATGTCCGCGACCTCGCCACCACGCCCGAGCGTGTCGAAAAGCTCTGGGAGGCCTGCGCGCTGCCGGACTATCGCCGCATCACGCCCGCCCAGCACGCCGACCTCATCTCGACGCTCTATGCGGACCTCGTAAAACGCGGCACGGTTAACGAAGACTTCATGGCGGACCAGGTGCGCCGGGCCGATCGCACCGATGGCGAAATCGACACGCTTTCGGCGCGAATCGCGCAGATAAGGACCTGGACCTATGTGTCGAATCGGCCCGGATGGCTTGCCGATCCGACACACTGGCAGGAAAAGACGCGGGAAATCGAAGACCGATTGTCCGATGCGCTACATGAACGGTTGACGAAACGCTTTGTTGATCGCAGGACATCTGTGCTCATGAAGCGCCTGAGAGAGAATGCGATGCTGGAAGCTGAAATCAGTGTGAATGGCGATGTCTTCGTAGAAGGACATCACGTAGGGCAGTTGGCCGGGTTCCGGTTCACGCTCGCCTCCGGAACGGAAGGTCCCGACGCGAAGGCCGTGCAGGCCGCCGCGCAGAAGGCGCTTGCGCTGGAGTTCGAGGCCCGGGCCGCACGCCTGCACGCCGCCGGCAATGCCGATCTCGCGCTCGGCTCCGACGGCACGGTGCGCTGGCTCGGCGATCCCGTCGCCCGTCTTGCCGCGTCCGACCATATCATGCGCCCGCGCGTCATCCTGCTCTCCGACGAGCAGCTGACCGGCAACGCGCGCGACCATGTCGCCGCCCGCATCGAACGTTTCGTCAATCACCATATCGCGACCGTGCTGAAGCCGCTCGACGATCTTTCCCGCGCGGAAGACCTGCAGGGCCTTGCCAAGGGCCTCGCCTTCCAGCTCGTGGAAAATCTCGGCGTGCTCTTCCGCCGCGACGTCGCCGACGACGTGAAGTCGCTCGACCAGGACGCCCGCGCCTCCATGCGCAAGCACGGCATCCGCTTCGGCGCCTACCACATCTTCATGCCCGCGCTGCTGAAGCCGGCCCCGGCCGAGCTGATCACGCTGCTCTGGGCGCTGAAGAATGACGGCCTCGACAAGCCCGGTTATGGCGACCTCATTCCCGTGCTCGCCGCCGGTCGCACCTCCGTCGTCACAGATCCGAGCTATGAGCGCGCCTTCTACAAGCTCGCCGGCTTCCGTTTCCTCGGCAAGCGCGCCGTGCGCATCGACATTCTGGAGCGCCTCGCCGATCTCATCCGCCCGCTGCTGCAGTGGAAGCCCGGCACGCCGCGCCCAGACGGCGCCTATGACGGCCGCCGCTTCATGGCGACGACCGCTATGCTCTCCATCCTCGGCGCGACGCCGGATGACATGGAAGAAATCCTGAAGGGTCTCGGTTACCGCGCCGACAGCGTGAAGGCCGAGGAGGCAGCCGCCTTCCTCGCCGCACAGGCGCCGTCTGCGGCCGCAGCCGAAACCCCGGTGGAAGCCGCAGCAGAAACCTCTGACGAGCACGATGCCGACGCATCGGACGACAGCGAGGCGCCGGCGGCAAGCACCGAGGCGCCGGCCGCCGAGGTCGCGGAAGCCCCGGCAGCAGCGGAAGCCGCCGCCGAAGGCGATCCGGCCGAAGCCAAGCCGGTCCTGCTCTGGCGTCCGGGTTCGCGTCACGACAACCAGCGCCAGGGCGGTCATCGCCAGGGTGGCGAGCGTCAGGGTGATCGTCAGGGCCAGGGCGAACGCCGTAGCGGCGATCGTCGCGGCCAGCCCTCGGGCGAGCGCGGTGAACGGAACGAACGCGGCGAGCGCCGCGACGGTGGCGGCCGAGGCCGCCCGGATCAGGCCAAGGGCCGCGACGGAAAGCCGCAGGGCGGCAACCGCCCGGACCGCGGCGAGCGCAACGAGCGCGGCGGCAAGCCGCAGCAGGCGAAGTTCGAGGCCCGGCCGCCCCGCAAGGAAAAGCCGATCGACCCGGATTCACCCTTCGCCAAGCTCGCAGCGCTCAAGGAGCAGCTGAAGAAGTAAGTCCATGGCACGCGACGAGGGACAGCCGGCAGGTCAGGCGCGACAGCGCATCGACAAATGGCTGTTCTTCGCGCGGCTGCGCAAGTCCCGTTCGCTGGCGGCCAAGTCGGTGGAAGCGGGCGATGTCAGCATCAACGGCGCAAGTGTCCGCCAGCCCTCGCACATGGTGCGGCCCGGCGATGTGATCGTGCTGTCGCTCGACCGGCACGACATGGTCGTGAAAGTGCTTCAACCCGGCGAACGCCGCGGTCCCTATGAGGAAGCGCGCCTTCTCTACAGCGACATGACGCCGCCTCCGCCGCCCCGCGAGGAGCGCACTCTTTTTGCGCAGGCGACGCGCGAACGGGGCACCGGGCGGCCGACCAAGCGGGAACGGCGGGAAACGGACCGACTCACCGGTTTTCCCGGCGAGGACGAGGATTAGAATTCTATACCTCGCCCGCGCCCGACGGCGCATGTATTACGCTTGCAAAGCGCCCGCAAAGCCTTTACCTCAGCCACCGGACAGCCTCGCGTGCGCGGTCCTTTTCCTCTCCGGCAAGCTGATCGCGTGACAGGTTCTGCGGTGCTGGATGGCCCCGCTGCCGCCCGCCTTGTGACTATTCTGGAGTGACGCATGACCTATGTCGTGACCGACAACTGCATCCGCTGCAAGTACACGGACTGCGTGGAGGTATGCCCCGTCGACTGTTTCTACGAGGGCGAGAATTTCCTGGTCATCCACCCCGACGAATGCATCGACTGCGGCGTCTGCGAGCCGGAATGTCCCGCCGAGGCGATCAAGCCGGATACCGAGCCGGGCCTCGACAAGTGGCTGAAGGTCAACGCGGAATTCGCCTCGATCTGGCCGAATATCACGGTCAAGCGCGACGCCATGCCGGAAGCCAAGGAAATGGACGGCGTGGACGGCAAGTACGAGCAGTTCTTCTCGCCGAACCCCGGCCAGGGCGACTGAGCCTCCCGCCGGCCGCAAGCGAACACTGGGGAAAAAAGCCTGACGCCGCCGAAAGGCGATGGGACAGGCTTGATGACCCATGCGAAGCAAATTATTGATTTCGGCACTTTTTTGTGATAGGGTCACGATACTGATCCAAATCGCGGCATTTTGCGTGCCCGAACACCACCACGAAAGCAAACGATCCCTCAACGTCGCTCACCTCCCATAGGCAACTCCGGTTGCTCAAATGTGAACGCGTCGCAGGGACCTTTTTGCGCATGGCGGACGGACCAGAGTGGTGACACCCCCAAGGTGCCCCCCGTCTTTCCCGGGTCCCCGGACCCACCCGGCCCCCGCCGGGAGCGTAACAGGGAGTATTTGAACAGAATGACGACCCAGCAGAAGAAATCTTCCACGCGCCAGGGCTTCAAGACCGGCGAGTCGATCGTCTATCCCGCTCACGGCGTCGGCCAGATCGTCGCCATCGAGGAGCAGGAAGTCGCCGGCATGAAGCTCGAGCTTTTTGTCATCGATTTTGAAAAGGACAAGATGCGTCTCAAGGTGCCGGTTGCCAAGGCCGTTTCGATCGGCATGCGCAAACTGTCGGAGACCGATTTCGTCGAACGCGCGCTGAAGGTTGTCCAGGGCAAGGCCCGCGTGAAGCGTACCATGTGGTCGCGCCGCGCGCAGGAATACGATGCCAAGATCAATTCCGGCGACCTGATCTCGATCGCCGAAGTGGTCCGCGACCTCTACCGCGCCGAGAACCAGCCGGAACAGTCCTATTCCGAGCGTCAGCTCTATGAAGCTGCCCTCGACCGCATGGCACGCGAAATCGCCGCCGTGAACAAGATGTCGGAAACCGAAGCTGTCCGTCTCGTCGAAACCAACCTTGCCAAGGGTCCCAAGCGCGGCAAGGCCATCGAAGAGGACGACTCCCAGGACGAAGCGGCCTGATTTAGGGCACATCGTCGAAATTTAAAGCCCGGCTGGCAACAGCCGGGTTTTTTTATTGGAACTTTTTTGCGCTGCAACCGTTTGAGGTGCGAGGACGACCGGCTTCGGGCGGCGCGGGGTTTTGGCTCGAAAGCCGCTTTCGAGCAATCCATCGGCTCATCTGAAACGTCACCGTCCATGAGGGCGCAAGGCATCCCGGTCTTGCGCCGGTTCGGTTCACATGGAGAGACCTGCCATGGCTACGACGACCGCAGACCGACGCATGATCAAGCTGGCAATGTCAGCCCCCTATCTCCAGCGCGACGAGGAACAGGCCCTCGCCCAGGCCTGGAAGGACAACAAGGATCAGGAAGCCCGCAATCGCATCGCCATGGCCCACATGCGCCTTGTCGTGTCCATGGCCGGCAAGTTCCGCAATTTCGGCCTGCCGCTCGGCGACCTCGTGCAGGAAGGCTATATCGGCCTGCTGGAGGCCGCCGCCCGCTTCGAGCCGGAACGGCAGGTGCGCTTCTCGACTTATGCCAGCTGGTGGATCCGCGCCTCGATCCAGGACTATGTGTTGCGCAACTGGTCGATCGTGCGCGGCGGCACGAGTTCGGCCCAGAAGGCGCTGTTCTTCAATCTGCGCCGGTTGCGGGCCCGCCTTGCCCGGGGCGACGCCTATCTCACCAGCGAGGCCATGCACCAGGAGATCGCCGCCGCGCTTGGCGTGTCGACGGCCGATGTACGCACCATGGACGCCCGCCTTTCCGCCTCCGACGTCTCGCTCCAGGCGCCGATCTCCTCGGGGGAAGGCGACGGCGCCAACCGCCTCGATTTTCTTCCCAGCGACGAGCCGTTGCCCGACGAGCAGGCCGAAGGCAGCATCGACGGCGAACGCCGCCACAACTGGCTCCACGCCGCCCTCGGCCAGCTCAACGAGCGCGAAATGAAGATCATCCGCGCCCGCCGCCTCGCCGAAAACGGTGCAACGCTGGAAGAGCTCGGCGCCGTTCTCGGCATCTCCAAGGAGCGGGTGCGACAGATCGAGAACCGGGCGCTGGAAAAGCTGAAGGCCGTTCTGCTCAGCAAGACGACCGATTTCGCCTACGCGTAAGACCCTCCAATCTCTCGCTGCAAAAAGCAAACCACCGCGCGGCCGTGCGGTGGTTTGATTCATTCAGGTTGATGAGACCGTCTCTTGCAAGCTTAGAAGCGAGTGTACCCGGATTGAGTCCGGCGTGATGCCAAGAGGGGAAACGGCAACCGCCATAAGGGCAACCCGTAACCGTGTCGCCTCACTCGCTGATGATCTTGAACTTCTCGCCCGCCCGCACCGTGCTCGTCGCCGACATGGCATTGATGAGGCGGAAGAGATCGAGCTTCCTGTCCGTGCCCATCATGCGACCGGCGAGCGAGGCGACGGTATCGCCCGGCCGCGCGGTGATGACCCGCACGCGCAGCGGCTTCAATGACGCGACTTCTTCCGACGTCAGCTTGCGGAACGAGGCCTTGAGGATCGCGGCGGTCGGTTCGAGCGCCTTCGAGCCGGCCGGAACGGCCGTCAGGAAGCGGTAGATCTGGTTGTCGATGCGAACGACCGTGACGTCGAATTCCCAACGATCGGCCGCCGCCTTGGCGGTGGCGCCCTGCAGGCCGTTGATCGAGACGGGCTGGATCGTCTCGGGCTTCAGGCCCGTCACCCAGCCGCTGGAAATGTAGTTCACCAGATCCTGGCCGCGGCTGTCGGCAACGCCGTCGAAACGGATCGCGACATCGCCGGGGCCGGTCGCCAGAACCGCGTCGGCCTTGTTGTCGATCTGGAAGCCGGCCGGAACGTCGAAGCGGATACCGAGCTTGCCGTGCAGGAAGGTCTGCCCGCGCACATAGCCTTCTTCCGGCGCATCGCCATAGAGCAGGCCATCGATGCCGGCGAGATAGTAGTCGCGGCCACGGTCGCCGATCGTTCCTTCCGCGCCGAAGGCGCGCGCGTGCAGGCGCGCCAGTTCCACGCGCTGCGGCGCGTTCGGATGGCTCGACAGGAAGTCGAGGCTCTGGTCGGCGTCGGGATCGACAGCGGAAAAGCGCGCATAGGCCGCCATGGAATCGAGGAAGCGCGCGGCGGCATAGGGATCATAGCCCGCCTCGCCCAGCATGCGCACGCCGATGACGTCGGCCTGGAGTTCCTGGTTGCGCGAGAAGGCGGCGAGCCGCAGCTTTCCGCGCGCAAGCGCCTGCTTGCCGGCGATGTTGCTGGACAGGACCTCGGCCACCACGCGGCTGGCGATGACCTCCGCCTCTTCCTTCTTCTGCCGTTCGATGCCGTGGTTGGCGGTGACGTGCGCCATTTCATGCGACAGAACGGCGGCCACTTCCGATGCATCGTTGGCAAGCGCCAGCAGGCCCCGCGTGACATAGAGATAGCCGCCCGGCAGCGCGAAGGCGTTGATGGCGGGCGAATTGAGGATGGTAATACGGTAGGACTGGTTCGGGTTCTCGGAAACCGCGGTCAGTGCGCCGGTTATGCGCGCAACGAGACGCTCGGTCTTGGCGTCCTTGTACTCGCCGCCATAGCTCGCCACGATGCGCGGATGCTCGCGGGCGCCCATCTGGGCGCGCGGGTCGTTCTTCTGCACCTCGTCGACGATCTGCGGGTTCGAGGACGGCGAGATCGTCGGCTCGTAGGTCTGCTCGATGATCGACTGGCAGCCGGCAAGCAGCGTGCCGGCAAGCATCAAGGCCACGGCAGGCCTTGCGACCCCGCGTCCGGATACCATTGCAGCTGCCTGCGTCGCTTTCGCCATGTCTCTTGCCCATGCCCCTGAACCGGGTCTTCGAACGGATGAGATAGACGCGCCATACCCGGCGGGCAACTCCCGATTCGACAAACGGTTCTCATGTGGCTCCGGTGACACAGGGGGGCGACCAAATTGTGGCGCGGCGACCGGCTCGAACATGGGGTTTCTCCCGCTAAAGCGCGGAATGACCGAGGAATTTTGCAACGGCAGGTGGATCCCGGCGCGAGAGGAAGTCGCGGGCGGGCGCGTCGACGACGATGGCGCCCGCCTCGAGGAAGATCACCCGTTCGGCAAGCCGGCGGATATCCTCCGGCTGGTGCGTGATGAAGAGCATGGTGCTTTTCGTCTCAGTGCGAAGCTCCAGAAGAAGTCCGGCCATTTCCGCGCGCATGGCCGGATCGAGCGCGGCGAAGGGCTCGTCCAGGAGCAGGATCGGCCGCCGGCGCACCAGCGCGCGGGCAAGCGCCACCCGCTGCCGCTCGCCGCCGGAGAGCGAGCCCGGCAGGCGCCGCTCGTAGCCGCCGAGACCGACACGCGCCAGGGCGGCAAACACCCGTTGCCGCGCGGCGGAATCGAGCTTCAGGCCCGGATCGATACCGAGCCCGACATTGTCGGCGATGGAAAGATGGGCAAAGAGATTGTTGTCCTGAAAGACGATGGAGACGGGCCGTTCCGCCGGGTCCCGCCCGGCCACGTCCTCACCCAAGAGCGTGACACTGCCGCTTGCCGGCTTTTCAAAGCCCGCGATGACATTGAAGAGGGTCGACTTGCCCGCGCCCGAGGGGCCGGCGACGGCAACCGCCGCTCCGGCCGGAATGGTGCAGTCGAAGGCAAGCTGCTTTTCCGCAAAGCGCACGGTGACGTCGGCAAGGCGAATGGCGGTATCAGGCATCGGGGCCGGGTCTTTCGGTTGTGCGCTCCGGCGCGGTCGAGGGCAGCGTGAGCAGAAGGCATAACACGCCGAGGATCAGCGCGATGCCCGCCGCATCCGCCGTGCGATAGCTCGCCATGCGGGAGAAGAGCAGCCAGGGCAGGGTGACGAAACCATCCGCGCCGAAAATGGCGACGGCGCCGAGATCGCCGAGCGACAGGGCCATGGCGAAGGCGAAGGCGGTGAGGAAGGGTTTCTTCAGTGCCGGCCAGTCGATCCGCAGGAAGCGCCGGATGCCGGTGATGCCGAGACTGAGCGCAAGGCGCGCAGTGCGCGAAAGGTGCGTGCGATAGGCAGGCTCCAGCACGCGCACGACGAAGGGCAGCGCCATCAGGGCGTTGAGCACGGTGACGACCGCGGGCGCAAAGCGCCCCGTCTCGCCGAAGGCCCGCAGAGCCAGGAACCAGCCGGTCGCCACGACGACCGGCGGCACGAGCAGGATCAGCGACCCGACGGCCGGCAGCGCCCGGCCCATCAGCCGGGTTGCGGCGCCGGCATCGCCAGCCTCCGCCAGCCGCGGCACCAGCACCACCGGCAGCGCGATGGCAAGGCTGAGGCTCGCCGAGGCGAGCGAGATGAGAAGGCTGGTGAGAAAGGCCCGGTGCAGCAGCGGATCGGTAGCGAGCTTGCCGAAATCGGCGGCAAGGCCGGACAGGAGCGTCGCAACGAGCGGCGCGGCCGTGAAGAAGGTGAAGACGAGGATGATCAAACCGTCGGCGAGACGGCGCCGGCGACCGTCGAAGCGGCGAATGGCGCGGCCGGCGGTCATGCCCTCCTCCGGCGGCCGATCGAACAGCGATATGACCCAGAGAAGGCTTGCCGTCACCGCGATCTGCAGGAAGGCGAGCAGCACTGCCCGCTCTGGATCGAAATCGAAGCGCAGCGCCTGGTAGATGGCGACCTCGATGGTCGTCGCCGCCGGTCCACCGCCCAGCGTCAGCACGATGGTGAAACTCGTCGCGCAGAGCATGAAGACGAGGCCGGCAATGCCCGGCAGGACACGGCGGATGACCGGCCATTCGATCAGGCGGAAGACCGCGCCGCTGCCCATGCCGAGATTGGCGGAGGAGAGCCAGTATTCCGGTGGAGTGCGGTCGAGCGCGGCCAGCAGGAAGCGGGCGGCGAGCGGCAGGTTGAAGAAGACATGGGCGATGAGAATGCCCGTCAGCCCATAGACGCTGACCGGGTTCTGCAATCCGGCAAGGCGCAGCAGGTCGTTGACGAAGCCCTGCCGCCCCCAGATCTCGATCACGCCGAGCGCCGCCACCAGCGCCGGCAGGCCGAGGGGAACGACGGAAAGCCGGATGATCCAGACACGGCCGGGAAAGGCGCGCTGCCGCGCCAGCGCGCGGGCAACGGGAATGGCGAGGGAAAGGGACAGCAGCGTCGAAAGCACCGCCTGTAGAAGCGTGAACTGCGCGACGCGCCCGATATAGGCGTCGAAGAGCGGGGCGGCGCTGCCGCCCGCATGGCCAAGCAGGAGAGCCGTCGCCGCGCCGACAAAGAGAAGAACGCCGCCGAGGGCAACGCCCCCGGCGACGCGCAATCCCGTCCGCTCGGCACGAGCGAAGATCATCGCGGCGATCCCGTTACTTGGCGCTCATCGCGCCGAGCCATTCGTCGATCCAGGCCTTGCGGTTGGCCGCCACCTCGTCCGACGACATCAGGAAGGTCTTTTCAGGCTTCACCAGCGCATCGAAGGCGGCCGGCAGCGGGTCGCGGGTCTTGGCGGCCGGCATCATCCAGTTGGTTTCCGGGATGATCGACTGGAAATCCGGCCCCGTCATGAAAGTCAGGAACTGGCGGGCAAGGTCCTTGTCATGGGAAGTGCGCGTGAGACCGGCGACCTCGATCTGGACATAGTGCCCCTCGGAGAACGCGGCCGCCTTGTAGCGTTCGGTCTTTTCCGCGATGACGTGATAGGCCGGCGAGGTCGTGTAGGACAGCACCATCGGCGCTTCGCCCTTGGTGAACAGGCCATAGGCTTCCGACCAGCCGGGCGTGACGGTCAACACACGGTCCTTGAGCTTGGCCCAGGCTTCCCCGGACTTGTCGCCATAGACCGACTTCACCCAGAGCAGCAGGCCGAGGCCGGGCGTGGAAGTGCGCGGATCCTCGATGACGATCTTCTGGGAAGCATCGCCCTCGACCAGTTCCTTCAGGCTTGCCGGCGGCGTCTTCAGCGTTTCGCTGTCATAGACGATGGCGAAGTGACCGTAGTCATAGGGCAGGAACGTATCGTCGGAAAAACCGCCCGGCACCGTCAGGCCTTCCGGCTTGAGGCCATGGGCTTCGAAAAGGCCTGTCGCCTTGGCTTCGGCGATGAGATTGGTGTCGAGGCCGAGCACGACGTCGGCCTTGGTGCCCTCGCCTTCGAGCTTGAGGCGGGTCAGGAGCTCCACGCCGTCGGCGACGCCGACCCACTCGACCTTGCAGCCGCAGGTCTTCTCGAAGCTTTCCTTGACCTTCGGCCCCGGACCCCATTCGGAGACGAAGCTTTCATAGGTATAGACGGTCAGCGTCTTTTCCTGCGCGAAGGCGGGAAAGGCGAGGGATACGGCAAGCGCCGCGATGGAAGAAAGAAATGCCGTGCGCATCAGCGCCTCCTTGTCTGGTCACAAACGGGAATAGGGCGCTGGAATGAGCCGTCTAATCCCTCCGCCGGTGCTAACCGGATCAGGTTCTTCGGGTTGGCGTTGCGCCTCTCAGCCCGGCAGGTCGAAACCCGCGAGCACCCCGTTAGAGCAAGGCAAGGCATAATCCCGCTTTGCGCGGCGCGCAAGAGGCCTGTTCCCTTTGGAACAGCGGCGGAAGGGGCAATGTGAGACCTTCTGATCACCGGATGAGAGAGGCTCATCCTTCAAGAGATCAGGAGAGACCCATGCGCAAGATCATCGTTTCCGCCACCATCGCCGTCGTCGCCGCCCTTTCCTTCGCCGCTCCCTCGCAGGCTGGCTACTACAGCTACGACTACCAGCCGACCTGCTTCATCAAGAAGATCAAGTCCTACGACTACTACGGGAATGTCGTCGTCAAGCGCATCAAGGTCTGCCATTAAGCGTAAGGCCATCTGAACGGCAAAAAGCCCGGATGCTCGGCACCCGGGCTTTTTCCATGTTGCGTACAGGCCCTCTCAGAGACCGAAGGCGTCCTTGAACTGGTACCACCAGGAACCGATGGTGGAATACTGGGCGCGGAACATGCGGCCTCCCGGGAAGGGAATCCAGGGGAGCTTCTCGAACTGGCTGAAGCGCGACAGGTCGCCATGGATCGCTTCGCTGAGGATCTTGCCGAAGAGATGCGAACCGGTGACGCCATGGCCGCTATAGCCGTGGGCGAAATAGGTGTTCTTGCCGATCTTGCCCATCTGCGGCACGCGCGAGAAGGAAAGGGCGAAGTTGCCGCTCCAGGCATAGTCGATCTTCACGCCCTTCAGCGACGGGAAGACCTTTTCGAGATTTGGCCGGATCTTGGCGCGTACATCCGCGGGGTCCGTGCCACCGTAGACGGTACCACCGCCGAAGATCATGCGCTTGTCGGCCGACAGGCGGAAATAGTCGAGGATGTAGCGCACGTCCTCCACGCACATGTCGCTCGGGATCAGCGCATCGGCGCGATCGCCGAGCGGCTCGGTCGCGACCATCTGGGTCGAAACCGGCATGACGCGCGAGACGAGCTTTGGCACGACATGGCCGAGATAAGCGTTGCCGCAGAGCACGGCGGTGTTCGCCGTCACGCTGCCTTTGGCGGTGTGGATGACGGGCTTGTCGGCCTCGTGCTCGACGCGGATGACGGGCGACTGCTCGTAGATCACGCCGCCGAGCGATTCCAGCGCCTTGGCCTCGCCGAGGGTCAGGTTGAGCGGATGCATGTGGCCGCCGGTCGTGTCCAGCATGCCGCCAATATAGGCATCGGTCTTCACCAGCTTCTGGATGGCCGCCTTGTCCAGCATCTGGTGGTCGTCCATGCCGTAGCTCTTCCACAGCGCCTTCTTGTGCTCCAGCTCCTTCATGTGGGCGGGCGTATAGGCGGCGTAGATGTTGCCGTTCTTCAGGTCGCAGTCGATATCGTATTGCGAGACCAGGCGGCGGATGATCTTGCCGCCTTCCTGCACCAGACTGCCGACGAAGGCGCCAGCCTGATCGCCGTAGCGGCGCTTGATCGTGTCGAGGCTGGCATTGAGGCCGTTGACGACCTGGCCGCCATTGCGCCCGGAGGCGCCCCAGCCGATGCCGGCACCTTCGACCATCACGACCTTGTAGCCTTTCTCGGCAAGGTGGATGGCGGTGGAGAGGCCGGAATAGCCGGCGCCGAGCACGGCGACGTCGGCCGTCACGGCGCCTTCCAGCACCTTCGGCGTGCGGACGATGTTGCGCGAAGCAGCGTAGTAGCTATCGGGATAGGCGCCGTTGCCGGCATAGGAAGCTTTGTTGTCCATCAGACGATTTCCAGGTAGGCGCTGAACTCGAAGTCGGTCACCTGTTCGGCGAAGCCGGCGATTTCCTGCCGCTTGCAGGCGATCAGCATGGAGCGGAGATCCGCATCGAAGATTTCCGAAACGATCGAACCGTTCTCGAAGGCGGTGACGGCAGAGCCCCATTCACTGGGAATGCGCGGCAGCTGCGAGAGATAGGCGCGGCCCGAGACCGGTGCCGGCGGTTCCCACTTGTTGCGGATGCCGACGAGGGCGGCACCGAGAATGCCGGCCATGACGAGATAGGGATTGGCGTCGGCGCCGGCGACGCGGTGCTCGATGCGCCGGGCCTTGTTGTTGCCGCCGGGGATGCGGATGGCGGCCGTGCGGTTCTCGTAGCCCCAGGAGATCGAGGTCGGGGCGTGCGTATCGGGACGCAGGCGCCGGTAGGAATTGTAGTGCGGGGCGAAGAGCAGGGTCGATTCCGCCATGCCGCGCGTCAGGCCGGCCACGGCATGCTTCATGATGGCCGATCCCTCGGGCGTGCCGTCGTCGAAGACATTGTTGCCGTCCTCGTCGATCACGCTGAAATGCATGTGCATGCCGCTGCCCGAGCGCATGCCATAGGGCTTGGCCATGAAGGTGGCGGCAAAGCCGTGTTTGCGCGCGACGCCCTTGATAATGCGCTTGAAGAACAGCGCGTCGTCGGCGGCCTTCAACGGATCGTCGGAATGCATCAGGTTGATTTCGAACTGGCCGATGCCGTTTTCGGCGACGGCCGAATCCGCCGGCACGTTCTGCCGCTCGCACTCCGCATAGACGTCGGAGAAGAACTGGCCGAAATCGTCCAGCTCGTCGATGGAAAGGATGGCGTCGGAATCGAGACGCTTGCCGGTATAGGGCGAGATCGGCGGCTCGGCATGGTCGGGCTCGGCGTCGATCAGATAGAATTCCATTTCCGAGGCGACGACGGGGCGAAGGCCGAGTTCGTGATACTGGCGCACGATATGGGCGAGCGCCTGGCGCGGATCGGCCAGGAACGGATCGCCGTTTTCCTTGTAGAGCCAGAGCGGCACGACGGCGGAGGGCTTCAGCGTCCAGCTGATCGGCAGCGCGCCGCGGCCGGTCGCCGCGCAGATACCGTCCATATCGCCCGAGGCGAAGACGTGGCTCGAGCCGACGATATCCTCGCCCCACACGTCGACCCCGACGATGGACAGCGGCATGCGGATACCGCCTTTCAGCACTTTCTCCGCCTGCCCGACGGGCACGCGCTTGCCGCGCAGGATGCCGTTCAGGTCGCAGACGACAGCCTGGATGCTTTCCACGCCATCGGCATTGGCCAGCCAGTTGGATTCGTCGCTCACGTTCGTCCCCTTCCGTATCACATAATTATTTTTGTGATCACATTTTCAAGATATGCACACTTTCTTGTCGTGGGTCAAGCTGCTAGAACCTCTCACAAAGGATAGGGTAGCACCCGGCAGCCTTTCACAGGAGGGATGGATTGGGCAATTTGGCGCTTGAGCCGCTGGACCGGCCGGACGGGATGACGACCCATGAATACGCGCATCGGCGCCTGCGCCAGGCGATCATGGTCGGCTCGATCCGCCCGGGCGAATCGCTGACGATCCGCGGCATCGCCGAAGCGATGGAGAGCAGCCCGACGCCCGTGCGCGAGGCGCTGCGGCGTCTGTCCTCCGAGGGCGCGCTGCGCGTGCTCGACAATCGCCGCATCATGGTGCCGCGCATGACGGCGGATCGTTTCAGCGAGCTCGTCTCGCTGCGCTCCATGCTTGAGCAGCATGCCGCCCGGCGGGCCGTGCCGCACATCACCGAGCGGCGCATCGACCAGCTCGCCGAGATCGACCGCGCGCAGGACGAGGCCATCTCGCGCAAGGACAACGCCAACGCCCTCCTCCTGAACCAGGAATTCCATCGCACGCTCTACACCGCCAATCCCGAGCAGGTGATCATGCCGATGGTGGAGAGCATCTGGCTCCAGCTCGGCCCCTTCCTCGGCATCGCCATGGAGCATGTCGCCCAGCTCTATTTCGTCGACCGCCACCAGGAGGCCATCGAGGCGCTGCGCAAGCGTGACGAGGATGCCGTGGCCGCGGCGATCAAGGCCGACATTTCCGAAGGCATCGGCGGGTTCGAACGCTCGGCCATCGAGAATCTCTTGAAACTTGCAGGACAGTGAAACGCATCGGCCGAACGCCGTGCAGGAATGAAACCTGATTTTCCCTTGGGGTCGCAGATGAAGACGGATGTGATTGTTCTCGGCGCGGGCGTGGTCGGCATTTCGACGGCGATCCATCTGGCACGGCGCGGCAAGAAGGTGGTGATGATCGATCGCCGCGGCCCGGCGGAGGAGACGTCCTACGGCAATGCCGGCCTCATCCAGCGCGAAGGCGTCTTCCCCTATGGCTTCCCGCACGATTTCGGTGCGCTCTTCCGCTATGCGCTGAACAACACCATCGACGCCCACTACCACCCCTCGGCGATCCCCGGCATCATCCCCTTCCTCGCCCGCTACTGGTGGCATTCTGGCTTCCGCCAGCACCAGAGCATCGCTCATCTCTATGCGCCGCTCATCGAGAACTCGATCAGCGAACATGCCGATCTCATCGCCGCCTCCGGCGCCGACGATCTCATCCGCAAGGACGGCTGGATGAAGGTGTTTCGCTCGGAAAAGGAGCGGGACAAGGCCTATGCGGAAGCGGAAAAACTCTCGGCCAATTTCGGCGTCAACCACCAGAAGCTGACGACGGCGGAAGTGGCCGCCGCAGAACCGCATATCCGCGCGGAACTGACCGGGGGCCTGCGCTGGACCGATCCATGGTCGATCCTCGACCCGCAGAGCCTTCTCAAGCGCTATCTCGCCTATTTCCAGTCTCTCGGCGGCGAATTGAAATCCGGCGACGCGGCGACCATCGAACATGTGCTGGAGGGCGAAGGCTGGCGCATCGCGACGCCCGAGGGGCCGCTGGAAGCCAAGGACGTCGTCGTCGCACTCGGCCCCTGGGCCGATACCGTCACACGCAAGCTCGGCTACCACTTCCCGCTCGCCGTCAAGCGCGGCTATCACATGCATTATGGCGCGGAAGAGGGCGCAACGCTCAACAACTGGGTGCTCGACGCCGAGCGCGGCTATTTCCTCGCGCCCATGCTGCGCGGCATCCGCCTGACCACGGGCGCTGAATTCGCCAAGCGCGACACGCGCAAGACCCCGGTCCAGCTCCGCCGCGCCGAGAAGGTCGCGCGCGAGTTCTTCCCGCTCGCAGAGCGGCGCGACGAGGAGCCGTGGATGGGCGCGCGTCCCTGCACGCCGGACATGATGCCGATCATCGGCAAGGCGCCACGCCATGCCGGTCTCTGGTTCGCCTTCGGCCACGCCCACCACGGCATGACCCTCGGCCCGATCACCGGCCGCGTGCTGGCGGAAAAGATGCTGGGCGAGCGCACCGTGATCAATATCGGGCCCTACCGGCCGGAGCGGTTCATCGCCTGAGAGCGACGCCTCCGGCACTCCCCTCCATGCCTGTCCTTGCCTAGCGCCTGATGCGCGTCGACAGAATGATCGACGACAGCGTGCGCTCCACGCCGTCGATGGCGCCGATGCGGTCGATCAGGTGGTCGAGTTCCGCGATGGACGCCGCCTCGACCACGGCAATGAGGTCGAAGCTGCCGCTGACCGAATGCAGCGTGCGGACCGCGGAGATGGCGTGCAGTTCCGTCGTGATGCGGGCCAGCGTCTTCGGCGCGATGGTGATCAGCACATGGGCCTTCACCATGCCGCTTTCATAGGCGTCCGAGAGCTTGACGCCATAGCCGGCGATCACGCCGTCGCGCTCCAGCCGGTCGATCTTCGCCTGCACGGTCGTGCGTGAGAGACCCAATTTGCGCGCGATGGTGGCCGTCTGCTCGCGGGCGTTTTCGCTGAGAATGGCGAGAAGCTCGCGATCCTTGGGCCCTAGCGTCGTAATGCTCATTTCCACCGTCATTCTGCCGATATCGATAATGTATTATGTCAGATATGGCGCTTTAAATCGACAGTCGCTGCCCTCAAAATGTGAACATCAATTCATGCCGGAGGGTAATCACATGAAGGACATCGTCGTCATCGGCGCAGGCAAGATCGGTTCGACCATCGCGCGCATGCTGGCTCACAGCGGAGACTACCGCGTCACCGTCGCCGACCGCTCGGAAGAGCAGCTCGCCGCCATCGAGCGCCACGATGCCGTCACGACGGCCGTCGTCGATATCGCCGACGCCGCCGCCATGAAGGCCCTCCTGACCGGCAAGTTCGCCGTTCTCTCGGCTGCCCCCTACCACCTGACCGTCGCCATTGCCGAGGCGGCCGCCGCTGCCAGCGTGCACTATCTCGACCTCACGGAAGACGTCGAATCCACCCGCCAGGTCAAGCGCATCGCCGCAGATGCCAAGACGGCCTTCATTCCGCAGTGCGGCCTCGCACCGGGCTTCATCTCCATCGTCGCCAACGATCTCGCAAGCCGCTTCGACACGCTCGACAGCGTGCGCATGCGCGTCGGCGCCCTGCCGCAGTACCCGTCCAACGCTCTCAACTATAACCTGACCTGGAGCACGGACGGCGTCATCAACGAATATATCGAGCCCTGCGAAGCCATCGTCGAAGGCGCGCTGATCGAGGTTCCGGCCCTCGAGGAGCGTGAAGAATTCTCCCTCGACGGCGTCACCTACGAAGCCTTCAACACCTCGGGCGGTCTCGGCACGCTCTGCGAGACGCTGAAGGGCAAGGTCCGCACGCTGAACTACCGCACGATCCGCTATCCGGGCCACGCCGCCATCATGAAGGCGCTGCTCAACGACCTCGGCCTGCGTCATCGCCGCGAAGTCCTCAAGGACATCTTCGAAAACGCCCTGCCGACCACCACACAGGACGTCGTGATCATCTTCGTGACCGTCTCCGGTCGCAAGGGTGGCCGCCTCATCCAGGAAACCTACGCCAACAAGGTCTACAGCGCCCCGGTCGCCGGCGCCCTGCATTCCGCCATCCAGATCACGACAGCCGGCTCGATCTGCGCCGTGCTCGACATGCTGGCCGACGGCTCGCTGCGCGCTGAAGGCTTCGTCCGCCAGGAAGAAATCGCCCTCGACGCCTTCCTCGCCAACCGCTTCGGCCACTACTACGCCCAGGAAAACCGCGGCGCCCACGCCGCCTGATTTCCTGACTCCTTCGACGCCCCGGCCAAAACCGGGGCGTTTTTGCATCGTGGCTCGGCCGCGGGGAAGCAGAGAACGCCGGCAAGGCGCGAGCAGATAAAAATGGGGCCTCTTGCGAGGCCCTTTTCTTTGCCCGTCAGGCGGCGCTCGGCCGCCAGGCGATCACGCCCTCCGTCCGCGCCCGGACGGCCGGCGTCGCAAGGCAGGTGGCGACCGCCTCGTAGCCCCGCGCACCCTTGCGAGGCGAAACGACCATCGGCACGTCGTGATTGGCGGGGCAGTAGAGGATCGCCTCCTGCGCCGAGACATCGGCGAGATCGAGCATCGCCGAAGAGCGCGTGAGCAGGAAAAGCGGACGCTCGGCAAAGGGCCGGCTCCGCAGATAGCGGCGCAGCACCTGCTGCGTGATCTGGTCCAGCCCCTGCTCCACCATGTCGATGACGAGGACTGCTGCCGTCGATGCCTCTACGGCAAGGATCAATGCGGTCAAGGCTGGCGACAGGTCCGCGCCCATTCCAACCAACTGCCCAAGATGCACCTCGCCCCGCGCCACCGCCGCCGCATCGCCCTCCGCCGATCTTTCCAGTCCGATAAAGGCGGCGTCCGGCAGGGCTTCGGCGATCGCCCGCGCCAGCCGCGTCTTGCCGCTTCCGAGCGGGCCGGTCATGTAGGTGATGGGCTTCAGGTCCGGCAGCGTGAAACGCTCACCGCCCCAGGGCCACGGCAATTCCAGCGAAACCGCCGCGTCTCCCACATCCCCTTTCGGTGCCGCATCCTCGCGCGCCGCCGCGACGGATTGCACGGTCCGGACGATCTGGGCAAGCTGGCGCTCAAGCCCGGCCTGGTGCACGGCAAGCGCCGCATCGCGGCCTTCTCCGCTGCCCGACAGGACGTCCCTGATCTGTGCCAGGCCCATCCCGAACCGCCGCAGGGCGGCGACCTCCGTTGCGCGGGCCATCGCGCGCGGGTCGTATATCCTCCAGCCGGCAGCGGTGCGCAGCGGCGTCAGCAATCCATGGCGCTCGTAGAGACGCAGGGCCTTGATCGAGATGCCGAGTTCCCGCGCCGCCTCGGAGGCGGTCAGATGAAGGTCGGACTTGTGCACGAATCACCTCCTCGTCGTTCACCGCCCCTCTATGAGGCCGGCCCCTGGGGCCGGGTCAAGCCGGCGAACGGCAAGGAAAAGCCCGCCGCAGGCTGGCTGCGGCGGGCTGGAAGGCGACAGGCGAGACGCTTCAGGAAAGCCGGGCGCAGGCTTCCGCGATGCGCTTCAGCGCTTCCGCCAGTTCCGCTTCCGACGTGGCGTAGGAGATGCGGAAGTAGGGCGAGAGGCCGAAGGCCGAACCCGGGACGACGGCGACATTCGCGTCTTCGAGCAGGTAGTCCGTGAAGTCGCTGTCCGCTTCGATGCGCTTGCCCTTGGGCGTCGTCTTGCCGATCACGCCGGCGCAGCCGGAGAAGGTATAGAACGCGCCTTCCGGCGTGCGGCAGGCAAGGCCGGGTATGGCGTTCAGCGCGGAGACGACGAGATCGCGGCGGTGCTTGAAGCCCGCCTGGCGCTCCCTGAGAAAGTCCTGCGGGCCGTTCAGGGCCTCGACCGAGGCGGCCTGGCTGACCGAGGACGGGCAGGATGTCGCCTGGCTCTGGATCACGGCCATGGCCTTGATCAGCGCCTTCGGGCCACCGGCATAGCCGATGCGCCAGCCGGTCATGGCATAGGCTTTCGAAACGCCGTTGATCGTCAGCGCGCGGCTTTTCAGGCGCGGCTCGATGGCAACGGGCGTCACGAACTTGAAGCCGTCATAGACGATGTGCTCGTACATGTCGTCGACCATCAGCCAGACATGCGGATGGCGCAGCAGCACGTCGAGCAGCGGGCGATAGTCCGCTTCGCTGTAGGCAGCGCCCGACGGGTTGGACGGCGAGTTGAAGAGCACCCAGCGGGTCTTCGGCGTGATCGCCTTTTCCAGCTGCTCGGCCTTCAGACGGAAGCCGGCTTCCGCGTCGCAGGGGATCAGCACCGGCACGCCGCCGCAGATCTCCACGATATCGGAATAGGACGTCCAGTAGGGCGTCGGGATGATGACCTCGTCACCCGGATTGACCGTCGCCATGAAGGCATTGAAGAGGATCTGCTTGGCGCCCGTGGCAACGGTGACTTCGTCGACGGCGTAGTCGACGCCGTTCTCACGGCGGAACTTTTCCGAGATCGCCTTCTTCAGCTCCGGCGTACCGTCCAGCGCGGTGTACTTGGTGTCGCCGCGGTCGATGGCGGCCTTAGCGGCCGCCTTGACGTTATCGGGCGTGTCGAAGTCGGGCTCGCCGGCGCCGAGGATGATGACCGGCAGGCCTTCCTTCTTCATGGCAGCGGCGCGGGCGCCGATCTGCAGGATCTTCGAGACGCCGATGGCGGCGATGCGCGAGGCGGGTACAAAACCCGCCTCCTCGATCTTGGTCTGGCTGTTCATGGCGCTTGTCCGATGTCGCTCTTATTCGATATCGAAGGAGACGCCCTGGGCGAGCGGCAGGGCCTTGGAGTAGTTCACCGTGTTGGTGGCGCGGCGCATATAGGCCTTCCAGGCGTCGGAGCCGGATTCGCGGCCGCCACCGGTTTCCTTTTCGCCGCCGAAGGCGCCGCCGATTTCAGCACCGGACGTGCCGATGTTGACGTTGGCGATGCCGCAGTCCGAACCGTCAGCCGCCAGGAAGCGCTCGGCTTCCTGCATGTTCAGCGTGAAGATGGACGAGGAGAGGCCGGCTGCGACGGCGTTGTGGTCGTCGAGCGCGCTGTCGAAGTCGGAATACTTCATGACGTAGAGGATCGGCGCGAAGGTCTCTTCGAGAACCGGGCCGGCCTGCTTCGGCATTTCGACGATGGCGGGCTTCACGTAATAGGCCGTGTCCTTGCCGGCATCCGCGACGCGCTCGCCGCCGGTGACGGAACCGCCTTCGGCCTTGGCAGCTTCCAGCGCCTTCTGCATGCCGTCGAAGGCCTGCTTGTCGACGAGCGGGCCGACGAGCGCGGAGGTTTCCAGCGGGTTGCCGACGGAAACGCTGGTGTAGGCCTTCTTCAGACGCGGAACGAGCTGGTCGTAGACGCTGTCATGCACGAAGAGGCGGCGGAGCGTCGTGCAACGCTGACCGGCGGTGCCCATGGCGCCGAAGGCGATGGCGCGCAGCGCCATGTCGAGATCGGCCGAGGGGCAGACGATACCGGCATTGTTGCCGCCGAGCTCGAGGATCGAGCGGGCGAAGCGCTTGGCGAGGCGCGGGCCGACTTCCTTGCCCATGCGGGTGGAGCCGGTGGCCGAAACGAGCGCGACCTTGTGGTTGTCGACGAGGGCTTCGCCGATGGCACGGTCACCGATGAGAACCTGCGAGAGGTTCGCCGGAGCTTCGCCGAAGCGGGCGAGCGCCCGTTCGAAGATGGCCTGCGAGGCGAGCGCCGTCAGCGGGGTCTTTTCAGAGGGCTTCCAGACGATGGAGTTGCCGGCGACGAGCGCGAGGGCAGCGTTCCACGACCAGACGGCGACCGGGAAGTTGAAGGCCGAGATGATGCCGACGACGCCGAGCGGGTGCCAGGTTTCCATCATGCGGTGGCCGGGACGCTCGGTGGCGATCGTCAGGCCGTAGAGCTGGCGGGAGAGACCGACGGCGAAATCGCAGATGTCGATCATTTCCTGCACTTCGCCGAGGCCTTCGGAGGTGATCTTGCCGGCTTCGATGGAAACGAGGCGGCCGAGATCGGCCTTGGAGGCGCGCAGTTCTTCGCCGAGCAGGCGAACGAGTTCGCCGCGCTTGGGGGCCGGCACGAGGCGCCAGGCCTTGAAGGCTTCATGGGCGGCATCGATGGCCTTGTCGGTCTCGGCGCCCGAAACGGTCTTCAGCTTGCCGATCTCCTCGCCGCTGACCGGGCTGTAGGAGGCCATGTCGCCACCCTGCCAGGCGGAACGGGCAACGCCGAGCTTGTCGAGAAGGGCTGCGGTTTCGGTTTTCACGTCGACTTTCGTCATCGGGTATCTCCCTGGTTGTCTCTTAAAATGTCATGGCGCCGAGCGGACCCGGCGAGGTGATGGTTTTCAACCCGGCCGCCAGCTTGCGGATTTCGTCCGGGGTGTATCTGTCGTAGAAGGCCTGGTTCTTGCGGCCGATGGCGTGTTCCGCGCTGAAGCTGCCGCCGAAGTGCTCGACCGCAACGGTGAAGACCCATTCGCGCAGGTCCGCCTCGAAATCGGGATCGGCAAGGCGCGGGTCGTCCTTGGCGACGACGAGATTGAAGTGCACGCCGCCATCGCCGATATGGCCGAAATCGCAGATCGTCACGTCCTCGAAGTGGTCGGGCATTTCCGCCTTCATATGGGCGAGGAAGGGCATGATGTCACCCCGGCGGAAGGAGAGATCGAAGGCGATCAATCGCCCGCTATGCTTCACGCCTTCCGAAAGCGCGTGACGCAGGGCCCAGATCTCGTGCGGCGGGCCGACGAAGGCATCGGCAAGCGGCGCGTCTTCCCGCTCCCAGATCGCGGCCAGCACCTCTTCAAGCACTGCGTCGAGCGGCTGCTCGCCTTCGCGCGGCGGAGTGGAACGGGAGATTTCCGCAAGGATGACGAAGTCAGGCACCACGCCGCCCTGGAAGGGATTGCGCAGCGAGGGCACGTGGTCGAGCGCGGCGCTAACGGCGTTGCCGGACATGCCCTCGAAAGCCGAGAGATAGCTGCCGAGCGCGTCTTCCATGGCGACGAGCAGCGGTGCGACCTGCTCCGCCGAGGCGGGAACGAGCAGGGCCGTCGCCGACTGCTTCGGCGCGGCTTCGAGGTTCAGGACGCATTCGGTGACGATGCCGAAGGCGCCGGACGTGCCGATGAAGAGCTGCTTCCAGTCGACGCCGGTATTGTTCTTGCGCAGGCTGGAGGAAAGGTCGAGCACCGTGCCCGCCTCGTCCGCCAGCACCACGGTGAGGCCCAGCGTGTTGCGACGCACGTCCCCGTAGCGCAGGAAGCGCGAGCCGCCGGTATTCGTCGCGATCATGCCGCCAAGACGCGGGTCCGCGCCGAGGTCGATCGGGAAGAAGAGACCGGTTTCCGCAAGCTTGCCGTTGAGATCGGAAAGGCGAAGACCTGCGCCTGCCGTCACCGTGCGATTGACGCGGTCGAGCGCGAAGGGGGCGGTCAGGCGATCGAGGCTGAGGATGCCCTGGCCTCCGCTTCCGTCCGGCGTCGAGCCTGAGACGAGGCCGGTATTGCCGGACTGCGGCACGAGGGCGATGCCGTTCTTCACGCAATAGGCGACGACGGCGGAGGTTTCCGCTGTCGTGACCGGGCGGGCGACGAAGGCGGCACGCCCCTTGTCGTAGCGTGCGCCGGTTTCATAGGCGGCCATGTCGGCGGGCGCGGTGAGAAGACCCTTCTCGCCGAGCATGCCTTTCAGTGTATCGATATGGCGTGCCTCGATCATGCTAGCGTCCGTCACTCCGCGGCGGCAGCCATGTTGACGATGCCGAGGCACATTTCAAGCGAGGCGCGCTGGATGCCGGCATAATGGGCGAATTCGTCCAGCACGGCCGCGCCGAGATCGCGCTCGAACATGATCTGGTTCGGGCTGGCGACGAATTCCTGCGTCGCGTCGTCGCCGAGGTTCGACTGGAAGATGCCCGCGGCGCTGACCGGCAGGAAGTCTTCATAGACGATCGGGTCGAACTGGATGAGGCCGGCTTCGATGGCGGTTTCGAGATCGGCATTGCGGCCGGTGACCGAAATGCCCTTCTCCGTCAGCGAATAGCGGAAGTAGCCGAGGCCCGCCTTGCGGATGCCGTCCCAGCTGTCCGGGAAAGCCTTGAAGACGTCGGCGAGCGCCGCTTCGTATTCGGCGGCGTTGGAACCATCGGCGGCCGGGCGCACGCGGGCGCGGGTGTCGGCAAGCAGCTTGTCGTAGAGCGCACGGCCCTTCGGGGTCAGCGCCACGCCGCGCTGCTCGATCTCGCCGAAGCGGGCGGTGTGCGAACCCTTCTGCCAGCTGCCGTCCTCGGCGATGAAGGAAACCGCCTCTTCCAGCGCCTTGAACGAGGTCTGGCGCAGCAGGATCGGGCATTGGCGGGTCGGCGGGCCCTCGACCACGGCCTTGGGCGCGATGCCTTCATCCGGCATGCGCGCCTGCACCTTGTCGATATCGAGCGTGCGCGGCGTCAGGTGGTTGATGTGGGGCCCCTTGAAGGAGACGACGTCGGCGATCAGCCGGTGCGCATCGTGCAGGCGCTTGTACATGTCGGCGCTAACGATGGCATGGTCGTGCCAACGGAAGGTTTCCAGCACTTCGGCGACGAAACGCGCCGCATCGGTGCGGTCGAGCCCGCCATCCCGCTCGGCCTTTTCGACCAGCAGCACGGCCGTGGTGGTGAAGATCTTGCGGCCGGCCAGAACCGTCGCGGCCTCCTCGCGCAACGCTTCGTCGGCAATGAGATCGAGGCGCAGCAGCGAGGTGAAGACACGGAAGGGATTGCGGCTGAGGCTTTCCGCGCCAACCGGGCGGAAGGCGGTGGAATGCACCGGCACGCCGGCCGTGGACAGATCGTAATAGCCGACCGGGAACATGCCCATGACGGCAAAGACGCGGCGCATCATGGAAAGCTCTTCGGGCGTGCCGAGGCGGATGGCGCCGTGGCGCTCCTCGGAAATGCGCTCCAGCGAGTCGGTCGCTTCGAGACGCGTCTTCAGATGCGGATCGGCGGACAGCGTCTCGTCATTCACCCTGGCGACCAGCGACATCAGCGTGCCGTAGGCCGGAACTTCGTCGCGATACATGCCGGACATGGCGGCAGAGAAATCCGAGCGGATCTTGTCGGCGGAAACGTACGAATTTGCGTTCATGGAAAGCGTCTCGTTTCGTGGTTGCGCAATTGCCGACGGAAAACCGCTTCACACTTTTCCTGCAATTGCTTAAAAAGGGTGGCCCTGATCATTCTCAAAACGGATCATACCGGATCGTTTCATGGAGCGATTGCGACCGTTCTGACTATGTTGATGCGAGGAATGAATGAAGCTCAGTCGAAGGCTGATCCCTGACGTCACGACGCTGCAGGCGTTCGAATGCGCCGCGCGCCATGGCAGCTTCACGCAGGCGGCGCATGAACTCAATCTCACCCAGAGCGCCGTCAGCCGCCAGATCAAGGACCTCGAGGAACAGCTCGGCGTCCTGCTCTTCGAGCGCGTGCGTCAGCGCGTCGTTCTCTCGGACGACGGGCGCCGTTTCCTGCCGGAGGTGCGCAAGCTGCTGCACCAGACGGAAGAGACCATGCTGCGCGCCATGGCTTCGGCCTCCTCCGAGCACAGCCTCGCCATCGCGACCCTGCCGACCTTTGGCAGTCGCTGGCTGACGCCGCGCATTCCGGGTTTCCTCGCGGAAAATCCGGGCACGATCATCAACATCGCCTCCCGCTCCGCGCCGTTCGATTTCGACGAGGAGAATTTCGACCTCGCGATCCACTACGGCCAGCCGGTCTGGGCGCGCGCCGCCTGCTCCTATCTGTGCAGCGAAGAGATCCTGCCGGCGGCGAGCCCGGACCTGCTGAAATCCTGGAACCTCTCCGAGCCGAAGGACCTGGAACAGGCGCCCCTTCTCCATCTCGCCACGCGGCCGAAACTCTGGGCGCAATGGTTCGAGCTGATCGGCGCTTCCGCCGACACGGCCTATCGCGGCCATCGCTTCGACCAGTTCTCCATGGTCATCGAATCCGCCGTCGCCGGCCTCGGCTTTGCCCTGCTGCCGAAATATCTCATCGAACAGGAGCTGGAGACCGGCCGCCTCGCCGTCGTCTTCGACCGGCCGATGGAGACGGAGAACAGCTATTATCTCGTCGTGCCCGAGGGGAAGCTGGAAAACCCGCTCAGTCAGGCCTTTCGCGCCTGGATCGCCAAGCAGGTCCCGCGATAACCGTCCCGCGCCCTCTTCATGCGGAGGGGGCATGACCCGGTTCTGATTTTTTGCTTTAGTGATGGTGCCGCATCACCGATGGTGCGGCGACAATCCTCCTTCCGAAAAGACAGACCACAATGCTCAACGATCCGCGCTCCCATGGCCTTTGGGAGATGACCGCTCCGCCCGCCCCCGAAACGACGGCCTTCTCCGGTACGGCGGAGGCGGATGTCGTGATCGTCGGCGGCGGCTATACGGGCTTCTCGACGGCGCTGCACCTTGCCGAGCGCGGCACTCGGGTGATCCTGCTGGAAGGCGCGGAAATCGGCTATGGCGGCTCTGGCCGCAATGTCGGCCTCGTCAACGCCGGCATGTGGGTGATGCCCGACGAACTGCCCGGCGTGCTCGGCGACCTCTATGGCAGCCGCCTGCTCGAACTTCTCGGCAATGCGCCCCGCCTCGTCTTCGATCTCGTCGAGAAGCACAAGATCGACTGCGAGATCAACCCGGCCGGCACGCTGCACTGCGCGGTCGGCCAGTCCGGCCTCGACGAATTGAAGCAGCGTGCCGAACAATGGGCCCGCCGCGGCGCGCCCGTGCGCCTGCTGGACGCGGCCGAAACCGCCCGCAAGGTCGGCACCGAGGCCTATGCCGGATCGCTGCTCGACATGCGCGCCGGCACGATCCAGCCACTCGCCTATGCCCGCGGCCTCTCCCGCGCGGCGATTGCCGCAGGCGCGCAAGTCTTCACCGGCAGCCCGGTGACGGGTGCGGAACGGACAGGCAAGCGCTGGACGGTGAAGACTGCGCGCGGTTCGGTGACGGCGGACTGGGTGGTGGTGGCGACCAATGCCTACACGGTTGCACCGTGGAACGAGGTGCGCACCGAACTCGTGCACCTTCCCTATTTCAACTTCGCCACGGTGCCGCTCTCCGCCGAGATGCAGGCGAAGATCCTGCCCGAGCGGCAGGGCGCATGGGATACCCAGGAAGTGCTGTCCTCCTTCCGCTTCGACAAGCGCGGCCGGCTGGTCTTCGGCAGCGTCGGGGCCCTGCGCGGCACCGGCACGGGCATTCACAAGGCCTGGGCGCGGCGTGCGCTGAAGAAGCTCTTCCCCGCCATCGGCGATGTCGCCTTCGAGGCGGAATGGTACGGCAAGATCGGCATGACCGCGGACAACCTGCCGCGCTTCCACCGCCTTGCCGAAAACGTCGTCGGCTTTTCCGGCTATAACGGCCGCGGCATCGCGCCCGGCACGGTCTTCGGCAAGACGCTGGCGGAACTCGTGTCCGGCGAGATCACCGAAGGCGACCTGCCCCTGCCGGTCAGCGATCCCGAGGCCCAGGCCTTCCGCTCGGTGCGCGAAGGCTATTACGAACTCGGCGCCCAGATCGCCCATTTCGCCGGCGCCCGCTTCTAAGAACCTTCCAACAAAACGCCCGGCTTCAGGCCGGGCGCAAGACGATTGTCGAAGGTTCCAGAACCGCAGCGGGCGGGACCTTTGCCAGCAAAACCAGCGCCCGGCCTGAAAAGCCGGGCGCTTTGCTTTTCCGAAGGTCTCAGTGCTGCTTTGCCGGCAGGCGCGGCAGGAAGATCGTGAGGACGCCGAGCAGCGGCATGTAGGAGCAGATCTTGTAGACGAACTCGATGCCGTGGCTGTCGGCGACGCCGCCGAGCAGGGCCGCGCCGAGGCCGCCCGCACCGAAGGCGAAGCCGAAGAAGATGCCGGCGATCATGCCGACCCGGCCCGGCACCAGTTCCTGCGCGAAGACGACGATGGCGGAGAAGGCCGAGGAGAAGATGAGGCCGATCAGCACCGTCAGCACGCCCGTCCAGAACAGGTTCGCATAGGGCAGCATCAGCGCGAAGGGGATGACGCCGAGGATCGAGAACCAGATGACGAAGCGCGTGCCGAAGCGGTCGCCGATCGGGCCGCCCATGAAGACGCCGAGCGCGGAGGCGCCGAGGAAGAGGAACAGCATCAGCTGCGCCTGCTGCACGTCGAGGCCGAAACGGTCGATCGTGTAGAAGGTGAAGTAGCTCGAAATGCTGGAGAGATAGGCGTTCTTCGTCGTCGTCAGCAGCACGAGCACGACGAGCGCCCAGGCGACGCGCCCGCGCGGCAGCGGCAGTTCACGGCTGGCCGCCGGCCGGCCTGCGGCCAGGCGGCGCTCGCCGGCATACCAGTTGCCGACCCAGGTGAGGATGACCATGCCGACCAGCGCGACCGCGGAGAACCAGGCGACGCTCGTCTGGCCGAAGGGCAGCACGATGAAGGCGGCGAGCAGCGGGCCGAGCGCCGTGCCGGCATTGCCGCCGACCTGGAACATCGACTGGGCGAGGCCATGGCGGCCGCCGGAGGCAAGGCGGGCGACGCGCGAGGATTCCGGGTGGAAGATCGCCGAGCCGAGACCGATCAGGCAGGCGCCGAAAACGAGCACGGGGAACGAATGCGCATAGGCCAGCATGATGAGGCCGACGAAGGTGCTGCCCATGCCGACCGGCAGCGAGAAGGGCATCGGCCAGCGGTCCGTGACGATGCCGACCGCCGGCTGCAGCAGCGAGGCCGTGACCTGGAAGGCCATGGTCAGAAGGCCGATCTGCACGAAGTCGAGCGCGTAGTTCTGCTTCAGGAGCGGGTAGAGCGACGTCAGCAGCGACTGCATGATGTCGTTCAGCATGTGGCAGGCGCTGACCGCAACGATGATGGAATAGGTGGTGGCGGCGGCGTGACGCGGCGCCGCGGGAACGACTGTCGACATGAGGGCCTCGAAATGATGCGCCGCAACGGGCGTTTTTGCTCAAATACAAGGATTGCTCGCGGCCTGCTTTTGTGCTGAGGTCCATTTCTTACGCGAGTGGGCCAAAATGGAAAAACTGAACGCCGCGCGCCTGAAGGCTCTCGATGCCGAGCATGTGCGCAACCTCGCCCGGATGGAGCAGTCGAACGCGGACGTGCTGGTGCACAGCTCGGACATTCCGGGCGGTTATACCGTGCCGCCGCACCGGCATCGCCGCACCCAGTTTCTCTGCGTGTTCGGTGGGGTCGTGCTGGTGGCGACCGACCGGGGCCGCTGGATGATCCCGCCCGGCCACGCGCTGCTCATCCCGCGCGGCCTCGAGCATTCCGTCGAGATGTACAGCGATGTCAGCATGCGCTCGGTCTATATCTATTCGCCCGAGGGCCGCGCCGCATCGCTGGAGCCAGCCGTGCTCGAAGTGACCGACCTTGCCCGCCAGCTCCTCGCCGAGGCCGTGCGCAAGGACGCCATGGCGGAGGACCGTGGACGGGCCGATCTCGTCATGGCGCTGCTCATCGACGAGATCGGCCGCCTCCCGGAACGACGGCTCGGCCTGCCCTTCCCGCTGAGCGGCCGGCTGGCCGGCCTCTGCCGCGATTTCGTGGAAGAACCCTCGCCGACGGCGAAGATCGACGACTGGGCCAGGCGCCTCAACATGAGCCGGCGCACCTTCACCCGCTTCTTCCGGCAGGAGATGGGCATCAGCTTCGTGACCTGGCGCCAGCAGGCCTGCCTTTTCGCCTGCCTGCCACGCCTTGCCGCCGGCGAGCCAGTAACGCGCGTGGCGCTCGATGCGGGTTACGAAAGCGTGCCCGCCTTCACCACCATGTTCAAGCGCATGCTCGGCGCCTCGCCCCGCGCCTACCTCACCAGCCGCGAGGCGGCCTGAGACGCCGGCCCGGAGTCTCAAAAAGACCGGCAAAGGACGCGAATCGGGGACTGTTTTCCGGCGGCTTTTGGGATTAGGAAGGGGAGCGGGACCCAAGTCGGGCCGCAAACCGGGAGCGCAAGCCGCACGGGAGACGGATTTTGAGAAAGATACTGGTCATCGGGATCGGCGCGGGCAATCCCGAGCATATGACCGTTCAGGCGATTGGCGCACTGAACCGGGCCGACGTGCTGCTCATTCCCACCAAGGGCGACGAGAAGGCCTATCTTGCCGCCGTGCGTCGCGACATCTGCGACCGGTTCCTCACCAACGCCGACTGCCGAATTCTCGACTATTCCGTGCCGGTACGCCGCGCCGACGGCGCCTATGCGGATGGCGTGCACGACTGGCACCGCGCCATCGCCGCCATCTACGAGCGCACGCTTCTCGGCGAGGTGGGCGAAGACCAGACGCTCGGCTTGCTCGTCTGGGGCGATCCGATGCTCTACGACAGCACGCTGCGCATCATCGAACACGTGCGCACGGCCGGCAACGTCACCTTCGAGACCGAAGTCATTCCCGGCATCACCAGCGTGCAGGCGCTGTGCGCCGGCCACGGCATCGCGCTCAACCGCATCGGCCTGCCCGTCGAGATCACCACGGGCCGCCGCCTTTCCGAGGGCTGGCCCGGGACGGCGCGCGATGCGCTTGTGATGCTCGATGGCGTGCAGGCCTTCCGCACCGTGGACGACCCGGAAGCGGAAATCTGGTGGGGCGCCTATCTCGGCACGCCGCACGAAATCCTTCTCTCCGGCCGGCTTGCCGACATGGCCGAGACCATCACCGAAACGCGCCGCAAGGCGCGCGAAGAGCACGGCTGGATCATGGATACCTATCTGATCCGCCGCCCCGCCAGCGAAGAGGGCGCAGCATGACGGCGCCCCTCGCCCGAACCGAGCCGAATGCCCTGCGCCGCGGTTCATGCCCGTCGGTCGCCACGCCGATGCAGACCGGCGACGGCCTGCTGGTGCGCCTGCGGCCGGTCGCGCCTGCCCTCAGCGCCCGGGACCTCGTGGCCATCGCCACCCTCGCCCGCGAGCACGGCAACGGCCTCATCGAAATCACCGCCCGCGGCAACCTGCAGCTTCGCGGCCTGACGGAGGCTTCGGTGCCTCGCCTTGCCGCCGGTCTAGAGGCGGCCGGCATCGCGCCGCAGACGGGCGTCGCCATCGAAACGCCGCCACTCGCCGGAATCGATCCCTCGGAAACCGCCAATGCCGCGCCGCTCGCCGATGCGCTGCGCCGCGCCATTGCCGAAGCGTCCCTCGTACTTGCGCCCAAGCTCGCCATCGTCGTCGATGGCGGCGGCGTGCTTTGCCTTGCCGACATGGTCGCCGACATTCGTCTCGACGCCGCGGCCGAAGGAACGGCATGGCGCCTCTCCGTCGGCGGCGACCGCGCGACGGCAAACGGGATCGGCCTGTTTCCGGCAGGGGACGTGATCGACAGGACGATGGCCGTCGTCGCCGCGCTCGCCGCCAACGGCCCCGCCGCCCGCGGCCGCGACCTCGACGCCCGGATGCTGGCGGCACGCCTCGATGCAGCCGTGGCCCCGGAACGCCTTTCCGCCTCCGCCCGTCACCCGATCGGCAGCCACAGCATCGGCACGGAAACCGTGCTCGGCCTCGCGCCCGCCTATGGCCAGATGCATGCCGACCGCCTCGCCGCACTCGCCCACGCCCTTGAAGCTTGCGGAGCCACGGAATACCGCCTTGCCCCGCACCGGACCCTTCTGGCGCGCGGTCTGGAAGAACGGGGACTGGCCGAAGCCAAGCGCGTCGCCGAACGCGAAGGCTTCTGGAGCGCCGACGACGCGCCCGGCCGGTCCATATCGATCTGCGCCGGCGCCGCCGGCTGCGCCTCCGCCGCCTTCGACACGCGCGCCGCCGCCGATGCCCTGGTCGCGCATGCCGGCGTCCTGCTGGACGGCTCGGTCGACCTTCACGTCTCCGGCTGCCCGAAGGGCTGCGCCCATCCGGCGAAAGCCGCCGTCACGCTCTGCGGCACCGCTGCCGGCATCGGCCTCGTGCTCGATGGGCGCGCCGGCGATCCACCCGCGACCCTCCTTCCGGCCGATACTCTGAAGCCGGCTATCGAACGCCTCGGCTCGTTCCTGCTGAGCGGCCGCAGGGAGAAAGAGACCGCCCAAAGCCTGCTCGAGCGCACCGCGCCCGCCGCCCTCGTTTCCGCATTTCAAGGCCAACAATGACAGAGTACGACTACATCAAGGATGGCACGGCCATCTATGAGAAATCCTTCGCGATCATCCGCGCCGAAGCCGATCTTTCCCGCTTTTCCGAAGCGGAATCGGACGTCGCCGTGCGCATGATCCATGCGGCTGGTCTTGTCGAGGCGGCGGCGCATTTCGTCTTCTCGCCGGATTTCGTGGGTTCCGCCCGCGCCGCCCTGCAGGCCGGCGCGCCGATCTTCTGCGATGCCGAGATGGTCGCGCGCGGCGTCACCGCCGCCCGCCTGCCGGCGAACAACGACGTGATCTGCACGCTGCGCGACCCGCGAACGCCCGATCTCGCCAGGGAGATCGACAATACCCGGTCGGCCGCCGCCATCCGCCTCTGGCTGGAGCGCATGGCAGGCTCGGTCGTCGCCATCGGCAATGCGCCGACCGCCCTCTTCTACCTGCTCGAGCTTCTGCGCGACGGCGCGCCGAAGCCGGCGGCGATCCTCGGCATGCCGGTGGGCTTCGTCGGTGCGGCGGAATCGAAGGACGCGCTGGCGGAAAACTCCTATGGCGTGCCCTTCGCCATCGTGCGCGGCCGGCTCGGCGGCAGCGCGATGACCGCGGCCGCTCTCAATTCGCTGGCGAGGCCGGGGCTATGAACATGATGACGACGACGGGACGACTTTACGGCGTGGGCACGGGGCCGGGCGATCCGGAACTCCTGACGCTGAAGGCGGTGCGGGCGATAGGCGAGGCCGACGTGCTCGCCTATTTCGCCAAGGCCGGCCGCTCCGGCAACGGCCGAGCCATCGTCGAGGGGCTCCTGAAGCCGGGCATGACGGAACTGCCGCTCTACTATCCCGTGACGACGGAGATCGACAAGGATCACGACGACTACAAGCAGCAGATCACGGCCTTCTACGATGCCTCGGCTGCCGCCGTCGCGGAGCACCTTGCTGCCGGCCGCACCGTCGCGATTCTTTCCGAGGGCGACCCGATGTTCTACGGCTCCTACATGCACCTGCATGTGCGGCTCGCCGACCGTTTCCCGACCGAGGTCATTCCCGGCATCACCGCCATGTCCGGCTGCTGGTCGCTCTCCGGACTGCCCATCGTGCAGGGCGACGACGTGCTTTCGGTGCTGCCCGGCACGATGAAGGAGGAGGAACTGTCCCGCCGCCTCGTCGACACGCAGGCCGCCGTCATCATGAAGATCGGCCGCAACCTGCCGAAAATCCGCCGGGCGCTGGCGAATGCCGGCAGGCTGGGCGAAGCGGTCTATGTCGAACGCGGCACCACGCCGTCGAGCAAGTCGATGCGGCTTTCCGAAAAGCTCGACGATAGCGCGCCCTATTTCTCGCTGGTCCTCGTGCCCGGCTGGAGCGGCCGTCAATGACCGGCAAGCTTTTCGTGATCGGCACCGGTCCCGGCAATCCGGACCAGATGACGCCGGAAGCGCTTCACGCCGTTGCGGCTTCCACCGAGTTCTTCGGCTACTTTCCCTATATCGACCGGCTGAATCTGCGGCCCGACCAGATCAAGGTCGCGTCCGACAATCGCGAGGAACTGAACCGCGCCGAGGCGGCCCTGACGCGGGCAGCGGCGGGCGTTAATGTCTGCGTCGTTTCGGGCGGCGATCCCGGCGTCTTCGCCATGGCGGCGGCGGTCTGCGAGGCGATCGATGCCGGACCGGAAGCGTGGAAGACGGTCGATCTCGTCATCGTGCCCGGCGTCACCGCCATGCTGGCGGTCGCCGCGCGCATCGGGGCGCCGCTCGGGCACGATTTCTGCGCCATCTCGCTTTCCGACAATCTGAAGCCCTGGGAGATCATCGAGAAGCGGCTGCGGATGGTTTCCGAAGCCGGCCTCGTCATCGCGCTCTACAACCCGATCAGCAAGGCGCGCCCCTGGCAGCTCGGCAAGGCTTTCGAGATCCTGCGCGAAACACTTCCGGCGCAAACGCCTGTCATCTTCGGCCGCGCCGCCGGCCGGCCGGACGAGCGCATGCTGGTCATGCCGCTGGACGAGGCCGAGGCCGAGCGCGCCGACATGGCGACCTGCGTCGTCATCGGTTCGCCGGAAACGCGCGTCATCGCCCGCCCCGACCTGCCCGATCTTGTCTATACGCCGCGCTTCCTGAAGGCGCCGAGCACATGATCCATCAGCCGCACCGCATCCTCGACCGTCCCGGCGCGGTGGCCGTCCTCCACGGCCGCCCGCTCGACCATCACGACGGGCAGGCCGAGACGGCGGGCGGCGGCGATTTTTGCAGAGGTGGCCTCGCCACCGGAATTCTTGCTGACGACGATGTCGATGCGGTGATCCCGCAGGAGCGCGATTTCCGCCTCGAGCGCGAAGGGGCCCCGCGCAAGCAGGTAGTCGACATCCGGCGCATCGAGCGGCGGATCGACGGGATCGACGCTGCGCACGAGATAGTGATGCTGCGGGGCGGCATCGAAGGCCTTCGCCTCCTGACGGCCGATGGCAAGGAAGACCCGGCGCGGTTCCAAGCCCAGTGCCGCCACGGCCTCGTCCATGTTCGCAACGCGGCGCCAGAGATCGCCCGCCTGCTCGTCCCAGCCGAGCCGTTCCAGCCGCAGCAGCGGAATGCCGGTCGTGGCGCTCGCAGCACGGGCATTGGCGGAGATCTGCCGGGCAAAGGGGTGGGTTGCGTCGATCACGAGATCGATGCTCTCGCCATCCAGATAGGCGGCAAGCCCTGCCGCACCGCCGAAGCCGCCGGTGCGCACCGGCGCGGGCTGCGGCGCGGGATCGAGCGTGCGGCCGGCCAGCGACAGCGTGACGGCGAGATCGGCCCGGCCGGCAAGGCGCGCCGCAAGGTCGCGGGCCTCGCCCGTGCCGCCCAGTATGAGGATGCGTCTCTTGTCCACGCCTGATCCCGCCTCTTCCGCCGCCGCCCCGTGGCTCACCATCGTCGGGATCGGCGAGGACGGTCTAGCCGGTCTCGGCGACGAGGCCAAGGCCGCCCTCGCGGCAGCCGACCTCGTCTTCGGCGGCGCCCGCCATCTGGAGCTTGCCGGCGCCGCCATCCGCGGCGAACGACATGCCTGGCTCAGCCCCTTCGAGCGTTCGGTCGAAGCGGTATCGGCGGCCCGTGGCCGGCCCGTCGCGGTGCTGGCCTCCGGTGACCCCTTCTTCTTCGGCGTCGGCGTCACACTCTCCCGCCGCATCGCGCGGGCGGAAATGCGCGTCCTGCCCGCCCCGTCCTCCTTCAGCCTTGCCGCCGCGCGCATGGGCTGGGCGCTGCAGGACACGGTCTGCGTTTCCCTGCACGGCCGCCCGATCGATCTCATCCGCCCGCATCTTCATCCCGGCAGCCGCGTCCTCGCCCTGACCTCGGACAGCGACGGGCCTGCTGCCCTGGCGGGCCTGCTTACGGAAAGCGGGTTCGGCGCATCGGATCTCACGGTTCTCGAAGCGCTCGGCGGGACGCGCGAACGGATCAGCAGCCACCGCGCCGAAACCTTCGCCCTTCAAGATGCCGACATGCTGAATGTCTGCGCCGTGGAGGTTACGGCCGGTACAGGCGCGCGCATCCTTGCCTATACGCCGGGTCTCGACGATGCGCTCTTCGAGCATGACGGCCAGATCACCAAGCACGAAATCCGCGCCCTGACGCTCTCGGCGCTGGCGCCGCGCCGCGGGGAGTTGCTCTGGGATGTCGGCGCCGGCTCGGGCTCCATCGGCATCGAATGGATGCTGGCCGACCCCTCGCTCAAGGCCATCGCCATCGAGGGCCATCCCGAGCGTGCCGCCCGCATCCGCCGCAATGCGACGGCGTTCGGCGTGCCTGGCCTTTCCGTCGTGGAAGGCACGGCACCGGAAGCGCTGGCCGGGCTTGCCCCGCCGGATGCGATCTTCATCGGCGGTGGCGGCAGCGAGGCTGGCGTGATGGAGGCCGCCATAGCGGGTCTGAAACCCGGCGGGCGGCTGGTCGCCAATGCCGTGACCACCGAAATGGAAGCCGTGCTGCTCGCCCGTCACGCCCGGCTCGGCGGCTCGCTCCTTCGCATCGATATCGCGCGGGCCGCGCCCGTCGGCCAGATGACGGGCTGGCGGCCGGCCATGCCCGTCACACAATGGCGCTGGATGAAGCCGGCCAACAAAATCGAGGACTGACAATGACCGTTCACTTCATCGGCGCCGGCCCCGGCGCTGCCGACCTCATCACCGTGCGCGGCCGCGATATCATCGGCAAATGCCCCGTCTGCCTCTATGCCGGCTCCATCGTCTCGCCGGAACTGCTGCAATATTGCCCGCCCGGGGCGCGCATCGTCGATACCGCACCGATGTCCCTCGACGAGATCGAGGCAGAATATGTCCGAGCCGCTGAAGCCGGCGAGGATGTGGCGCGCCTCCATTCCGGCGATCTTTCCGTCTGGAGCGCCGTTGCCGAGCAGATCCGCCGTCTCGAGAAAAACGGCATCGCCTATACGATGACGCCGGGCGTGCCCTCCTTCGCCGCCGCGGCGTCGGCGCTCGGCCGCGAACTCACCATTCCGGCCGTCGCGCAGAGCCTCGTGCTTACCCGCGTTTCCGGCCGCGCCTCGCCGATGCCGGGCCGCGAAACGCTGGCAGGCTTCGGCGCGACGGGCGCGACCCTCGCCATCCATCTCGCCATCCATGCGCTCGACAAGGTGGTCGAAGACCTGACGCCGCTCTACGGCGCCGATTGCCCCGTCGCCATCGTGGTCAAAGCCTCCTGGCCGGACGAGCGTGTGGTGCGCGGCACGCTGGCCGATATCGCGGCCAAGGTGGCGGAAGAGCCGATCGAGCGCACGGCACTGATCTTCGTCGGTCGCACGCTGGCGGCAGAGGATTTCCGCGAAAGCTCGCTCTACGATCCCGCCTATCAGCGCCGCTTCCGCGGCCGCGGCGACGAGAGCATGTCAGGTTCAGATTGAACCAGACATGCTCTAAATTCTTTTGTTTTCGTTTGTCGTTTCGGGAAAACCGGTTCCCACTTTTCCCTGACAAACTCTAAAGCAGCGCCTCGAAGGCAAGCGCGGCCCTGGAACGATACCGTTCCTTGTGCCGCAGCAGCCGGAAGGCGCGCTCGGGCAGATCGAAGGCGACGGTCACGAGCCGGCCGGCGGCAAGGTCGTCCCGCACCACATATTCCGACACCGCCGTCAGCGCGTTGCCGGCAAGCACGGCACTGCGCACCGCCTCGTTCGACGGCAGCGACAGGGCAACGTCCAGCGCCGTCTCGTCGAGCACCGAGGTCAGCGCACTGCGTGTGCCGGATCCGGGTTCGCGCAACACCCAACGGGCCTGCGTGAGCGCGTCGGGCGTAATCGGCCCGTCCGCAAGCGGATGGCCGGCGGGCGCGACGACGAGCACCCGGTCGCGGGCGACGATGCGCTGCGACAGGGCCGGGTGGTCCACTTCGCCCTCGATGATGCCCAGTTCCACCCGCCCCTCCAGAACGGCCTCGGCCACCTGTTCCGTATTGCCCCCCACCATGCGGATGGCGATGGCCGGATAGACCGCGTGGAAGCGCATCAGCAGCGGCGGCAGCCAGTAGCCCCCCACCGTCTGACTGGCGGCCACGGCCAGCGTGCCGCGCTTCAAACCGCCGATTTCGGTGAGGAAAAGGTCCGCGCTTTCGGCACGCGCCAGCGTCGCCTTCGCTTCCGGCAGGAAGGCAAGGCCCGCCTCCGTCAGTTCGATGCGCCGGCCCGTGCGGTGGAAGAGGGCGATGCCGTAGCGGTCCTCCAGCACGCGCACTGCTGAACTCACCGCCGAGGGCGTGAGATGCAGAGCGTCGGCAGCCTGGGTCAGATGCTCCCGCTCCGCCACGGCGACGAAGATGCGGAGCTGTTCCAGCGTCATCATTGTTCGATCCAATCGAATGAAATGTCAGATATTAACCGATGGATTGAACGGTTTTTCAAGCGCATTGCTTGACGCATGGAAAAAACACCCAAAAAACATTCGTTCCTTGGAATTCGTGCCGTGGCGCCGGGCGTGCTTCTGTCGGTACTGGTTTCTGGCCTCGCCGTGCTGGCCGAGCGGCTGGAACTGCGGCTGACAGGCGGCGCATGGATCGAGGCGCTGGTGCTGGCGATCCTCATCGGCGCCGTCGGCCGGCTTTTGCTGCGCCGGCCGGAACGGTTCGATGCGGGCATCGCCTTTTCGGCGAAATACTTCCTGGAAGTGGCCATCGTGCTGCTCGGCGCGGGCGTCAGCGCGGCCGCAATTGCGGATATGGGCCTGCCGCTGATCGGCGCCATCGCGGCGGTGGTGGCCGTCGCCCTTCTGGCCAGCTACGGCATCGGGCGTAGGCTGGGCCTGTCCCGCCGCGTCGCGCTGCTGGTCGCCTGCGGCAATTCCATCTGCGGCAATTCCGCAATCGCCGCGACGGCCCCGGTCATCCATGCGGATGCGGAAGACGTCGCCTCCTCCATCGCCTTCACCGCAGTTCTCGGCATGGTGACGGTGCTGCTGCTGCCGGCGCTGGTGCCGCTGCTCGGCCTTTCCGCGACGGGGTATGGCGTGATGGCCGGCATGACGGTCTATGCGGTGCCGCAGGTGCTGGCCGCGACCGCGCCGGTCTCGGCGCTCAGCATCCAGATCGGCACCTTCGTCAAGCTGGTGCGCGTGCTGATGCTCGGTCCCGTGGTGTTCGTGCTGTCTCTCGTCTCGGGCAAGACCGGCGGCCGCCGCCCCGCCCTGCACCGACTCGTGCCGTGGTTCATCCTCGGCTTCCTCGCCATGCTCGCCGCCCGCAGCTTCGGCCTCATCGATGCGGATCTCGCCGCCACGATGGGCAAGGCCGCGACCGTGCTCACCATCCTCTCCATGGCCGCGCTCGGCCTCGGCATCGATCTCAAGCGCGTGATGCGCGCGGGACCACGGGTGACGGCGACCGTCGTGCTGTCGCTCGGCGTGCTGACCGCCGCCAGCTACGCCATGGTGCTTCTCCTGAACCTTGCGACGGCCTGAGCCTCGTCAGGCCGCGTTCTCCCGGACACTTGCCGGCACATAGTTGAGCACGGGGCCGAGCCACCGCTCAACCGCGCCGACCGTCATGCCCTTGCGGCGCGCATAGTCCTCCACCTGGTCTCGCTCCACCTTGGCGACACCGAAATAATAGCTTTCGGGCGAGGCGACGTAGAGGCCGGAGACGGAGGAGCCTGGCCACATGGCATAGCTCTCGGTCAGCGCGACGCCGATCGCCTTCTCCGCATCGAGCAGACGGAAGAGCGTCGTCTTTTCCGTATGGTCCGGCTGGGCGGGATAGCCCGGCGCGGGACGGATGCCGGCATAGGGCTCGCCGATCAGCTCGGCGGGCAAGAAGGCCTCGTCCGCCGCATAGCCCCAGAGTTCCTTGCGGACGACTTCGTGCATGCGTTCGGCAAAGGCCTCGGCGAAACGGTCGGCCAGCGCCTTGACGAGGATCGCGTTATAGTCGTCGTTCGCCCGCTCGAAGCGCTCGGCAATGGCGATCTCGCCGATCCCCGCGGTGACGACGAAGCCGCCCAGATAATCCTGCTTGCCGCTTTCCACCGGTGCGACGAAATCCGAAAGCGCCACGTTGGGGCGGCCATCGCGCTTGGAAAGCTGCTGGCGCAGCGTGAAGAAGGTGGCGAGGTCCGTGTTGCGCGCCTCGTCGGTGAACAGGCGGATATCGTCGCCGACGGCGCCGGCCGGCCAGAAGCCGACAACCGCCTTCGGCGTGAACCATTTTTCCGCGATGATCTTTTCCAGCATGGCCTGCGCATCGGCAAAGAGCTGGCGGGCCGCAGGCCCCTGCTTCTCGTCGTCGAGGATTTTCGGATAGACGCCCTTCAGTTCCCAGGTCTGGAAGAAGGGTGTCCAGTCGATGTAGCGGGCAAGCTCGGCAAGGTCCCAGTCCTGCCAGACACGGGTGCCGAGGAAGGACGGCGTCTTCGGCTTGTAGGCGGACCAATCCGCCTTGAAGGCGTTTTCGCGGGCCCTTGCGAGCGGCAGGCGCTGCTTCTCCGCTTCGCTGCGCGCATGGGCGTCCGCGACCTTGCGGTATTCCGCCTTCAGCGTCTCGACATAACCCGGCTTCATCTCCGCCGACAGCAGGCTGCCGACGACGCCGACGGCGCGGCTGGCATCGGTGACGTAGACGGCCTGCCCGCGCTCGTAGCGAGGATGGATCTTCACCGCGGTATGCACGCGGCTCGTCGTCGCCCCGCCGATGAGGAGGGGAATGTCGAAGCCCTCGCGCTCCATTTCCGACGCGACATGCACCATCTCGTCGAGCGAGGGGGTGATGAGGCCGGAAAGACCGATGATGTCGACCTTCTCGGCTTTCGCCGTTTCGAGGATTTTCGTCGCGGGCACCATGACGCCGAGGTCGATGATCTCGTAATTGTTGCAAGCGAGCACGACGCCGACGATGTTCTTGCCGATATCGTGTACGTCGCCCTTGACGGTCGCCATCAAGATCTTGCCGGCGCTCTGTCGCTCGCCGCCGCCGCCATTGGCGCGCTTCTCGGCCTCCATGTAAGGCAGCAGCACGGCAACGGCTTGCTTCATCACCCGGGCGGATTTCACCACCTGCGGCAGGAACATCTTGCCCGCCCCGAAGAGATCGCCGACCACGTTCATCCCGGCCATCAGCGGCCCCTCGATGACATGCAACGGACGGTCGGCATTCTGCCGCGCCTCCTCCGTGTCCTCTTCGACGAATTCGGTGATGCCGTTGACGAGCGCATGCTCCAGCCGCTTTTCCACCGGCCAGTCGCGCCAGGCGAGGTCGCGCTCCCTGGCTTCCTTGCCGCCCGCGCCCTTGAAGCGCTCGGCGATCTCGAGCATGCGCTCGGTCGCCGTGCCTCCGGTCTTCGGCGCCCGGTTCAGCACCACGTCCTCGCAGGCCTCGCGCAACTCCGACTCGATCGTATCGTAGACGGCGAGCTGGCCGGCATTGACGATGCCCATGTCCATGCCCGCCTGGATGGCGTGATAGAGGAAGACCGCGTGCATCGCCTCGCGCACGGGTTCGTTGCCGCGGAAGGAGAAGGAAAGGTTGGAAACGCCGCCGGAGATATGGGCATGCGGCAGGGTCGCCGTGATCTCGGCCGTCGCCTCGATGAAGTCGACGCCATAGTTGTCGTGCTCTTCGATGCCCGTGGCGACGGCGAAGATGTTCGGGTCGAAAACGATATCTTCCGGCGCAAGGCCGGCGACCTCGGTGAGCAGCCTGTAGGCGCGGGCGCAGATCTCCACCTTGCGCGCCCTGGTATCGGCCTGTCCCGTCTCGTCGAAGGCCATGACGACGACGGCCGCGCCATAGGCGCGCACCAGCTTCGCGTGATGCAGGAAGGCTTCCTCGCCTTCCTTCAGCGAGATCGAGTTGACGAGCGGCTTGCCCTGCACACACTTCAGGCCGGCCTCGATCACCTCCCACTTGGACGAGTCGATCATGACGGGAACGCGGGCGATGTCGGGCTCGGCAGTGATGAGGTTGAGATATTCCACCATCGCCTTGCCGGAATCGATGAGGCCCTCGTCCATGTTGATGTCGATGACCTGCGCACCGTTCGCCACCTGGTCACGCGCGACGTCGAGCGCGGCGGCATAGTCGCCGGCGGTGATCAGCTTGCGGAATTTCGCCGAGCCCGTGACGTTGGTGCGTTCGCCGACATTCACGAAGGGAATGGCATCGGTCAGCGTGAAGGGTTCAAGGCCGGACAGGCGCATATGGCGCGGAATGTCGGGGATCTCGCGCGGCCTGTGGCGTGCGGCGGCCTTAGCGATGGCGCGGATATGGTCCGGCGTCGAGCCGCAGCAGCCGCCGACGATGTTGACGAGGCCGTCGCGCATGAAGCCCTCGATCTGCGCGGCCATTTCCTCGGGCGTCTCGTCGTATTTGCCGAAGGCGTTCGGCAGACCGGCATTCGGATAAGCGCAGACGAAGGTGCCAGCGACGGCCGAAATCTCGGCGAGGTGCGCGCGCATGGCGTTTGCCCCGAGCGCGCAGTTGAGCCCGATGGAGACGGGGTCGGCGTGCCGCACCGAATTCCAGAACGCTTCCGGCGTCTGGCCGGAAAGCGTGCGGCCGGAAAGGTCGGTGATCGTGCCCGAGATCATGATGGGCAGGTCGATGCCCTTTTCCTCGAAGACCGCGCGCGTCGCGAAGATCGCAGCCTTGGCGTTCAGCGTGTCGAAGATCGTCTCGATCAGGATGATGTCGGCGCCGCCGTCGATGAGCCCGCGCACCTGATCGCCATAGGCGCGCGTCAGATCGTCGAAGGTGACGGCGCGGTAGCCGGGATTGTTGACGTCGGGCGAGATGGAGGCGGTGCGGTTGGTCGGACCGAGCGCGCCGGCGACGAAGCGGCGACGACCGTCCTTCTCCTGCGCCCGCAGGCCCGCGCGGCGGGCCAGGCGCGCGCCGTCGCGGTTCAGCTCATAGACCATGTCCTCCATGCCGTAGTCGGCCTGGGCGATGGTTGTGGAGGAGAAGGTGTTGGTCTCGAGGATATCAGCGCCGGCAAGGGCATAACGATAGTGGATATCCTCGATGGCGCCGGGCTGCGTCAGCGTCAGGAGATCGTTGTTGCCTTGCTGGTGGCAGGCGCAATCGCCGAAGCGCGCCCCGCGGAAATCCTCTTCCACCAGCTTCAGTGTCTGAATTTCCGTGCCCATGGCGCCGTCGAGCACGAGAATGCGTTCGCGGGCAGCGGCTTCGAGCGCGGCGCGGATGTCGCGACCGTCCCGTCCCGGCTGTTCGGGGCCGAACAGGGTGTCCAGATGAGAAACGGCCATGGGAAACCCTCCGATGCAAGATGACTTGCATCGGAGTCACATAAAGATATCTTTATGTCAACATGTCTTTATGCGAAGTATCTAGTGCAGGCGCCCATCCGCCCCGGCAAGCGAGGCGAACAACGCCTTGAGGCGGGCGACATCGGGATCACCCCCCTCATAGCGCGCCAGCTTGCGCACTTCCTTCAGCGCCTCGACGGCAAGGTCGGCGCCGCGCGGTTGCCAGAGCAGCCAGGAGATGAAGACGGATTCCGGCTTGCCGGTGCCCGATGGCTTGGTTTCGGTGAATGCAAACATGTCTTCCCCAATCGGTAATTGGGGGATGGCCGGACGCACGCTGCTGGAATTCCGCCCGCGGCGGAAGCAGACGTACACCATTGGGACACCCCGCCCATGGACGTTACGAACTGTCAGGGCAGGTCTCCTGGCTTCGGGTCGTCGCCGCTGTCTCGCCTTCCCGGTGAAAACACCAGTGGCATGGAGCGACAGCAGCTCGCCGTTCACAGTTGCGGGGGCAGCGCCGGCCTTGCCGCTCTTTTGGAGCATCGCACCGGCTTCCCTCTTAGCCTCCGAGCCGCAAACGACTCGGAAGACCCTGACGGCGGCAACACTGGCGTGGCGGGCAGGCCAAGTCAATGGCGCGCACCCTCCGTTCACAGCCGCGGGAACTTTTCCGTTCGCCCGGCATTACGGCTCGGCCCGCATCCTGCGCGGGCTCGCCTTCTGGGAGGGGCTGGCGATTCACCAAAACCGCAGATGAGGGTCCATGCTGCGCCATCTCGCCCTGTTGACAGGTTGCAAGTCTCTGTCCTTACGGCTAAAAAATGCCGTTTTCATGCACCACGCGGCCAGGATGCCAATCAGCGTGTCGCTTGAGCCAGTTCCCCCCGTGAGGCACCCGTTGGGTGCAGCCCGGTGTCATGGCTGATCGCGGCACCGAGATGAAGCCTGCCCGCGGAAAACCCTCCGGCGCAAAGGCCATCGCCGAATGGTTCAACAAGGCCGGATCCAGAATCAGAAACATGCCCCTTCACAATACGCCGCAAGCTCCGCGCGACGCCGATGCCAAGCAGATCGACTATAACGACTCGATCCGCGCCACCTATCTGACGCTGGAGGAGCTGGCCGACTGCGGCGAAGCGCTCGCGCGCGACAGGACGGCGACCCTGCCGGGCTATCAGCCCTTCGAGTTCCGGCCGCGGCACAAGGAAAACGAGAAGGAGATCTTCCGTGTCTACCAGGCGACCGCCAAGGACGTGGAAGCCGGCGCCCAGATCACGCCCGCGGCCGAGTGGCTGCTCGACAATTACTACGTCATCGAAGAGGCGATCCAGGAAGTCCGCCGCGACTTTCCCCGCCGCTTCTTCCGCCAGCTTCCGACGATCGACATCGAAGGCCAGCCGATCCCCCGCACGCTGGCGCTCGCCTGGATCTATGTCGCGCACACCCATAGCGGCGTCTCCGTCGAAAGCCTGACCGCCTTCGTGCAGGGCTTTCAGAAGCAGGACGCCCTGAAGATCGGCGAACTCTGGGCGCTGCCGTCCTTCATCCGCTTCGTGCTGCTCGAAAACCTCCGCCGCATTTCCAGCCGCGTCGAGCGCTCGCGCAAGATGCGCTTCAAGGCCAATGAAGTGGCCGACGAGCTGGTGCGCCTCAACGACCCGGAGAAGTGCATCGCGCATCTGCGTTCGATGGAGAGCTTCGTCGAGGACAATACCTTCGTCATCCAGCTACTCTACCGCCTGCGCGACGGCCTGCAGGCCTCCGGCGCGGTGATCCAGTGGCTGGAGCGCAAGATCGAGAGCCGCGGCAGCGACCTCGAGGAGCTGATCGTGGCGGAGAACAACCGCCTGTCCTCCGGCAACGTCACCATGAGCTCGCTCATCAAGAGCCTGCGCTCGGTGGACGATACGGAATGGCCGGTCTGGTTCGAGAGTGTCAGCCGCCTCGACGAGGCGCTGCGCCAGGGCTCCGACTATAGCGACCTCGATTTCGGCTCGCGCAACAAGTACCGCAACTCCATCGAGCGCTTCGCCCGCCGCTCCGGCAAGACCGAGCTGGAGGTCACGGAAACCGCGCTCGCCATGACGGCGGAAGACGCCGCAGCGAATGCGGAGGATCCGGACTACGAGGCCAATGTCGCCGCCTTCCTCGTCGGCAAGAAACGCAAGCTGCTGGAAAAACGCATCGGCTACCGCCCGACCGCCGTCCAGCGCGTGGTGCGCCTGACGCGCAAGCTCGACTGGTTGGCCGTCGCCGGCCCCAACATCATCCTCACGCTGCTGGCGATGATCGCGGTCTATTACTTCCTCGATCAGCTCGACATTCCGAACGGCGCCTGGCTGATCATGCTGGTGCTCTTCGCCCTACCAGCCTCGGAAGGCGCGACGGGCCTCTTCAACACGCTCGTCACCTTCTTCGTCACGCCCTCGCGCCTCGTCGGCTACGAGTTCAAGGACGGCATTCCCGAGGACGCACGCACGCTGCTCGTCGTGCCCTGTCTCATCTCCAAGCGCGACCATGTCGACGAGCTGGTGCGCAATCTCGAAGTCCACTACCTCGCCAATCCGCGCGGCGAGATCTATTTCGCCCTGCTCAGCGACTGGGCCGACAGCCAGGCGGAGGAATCCCCCGCCGATCTCGACGTGCTGGAATACGCCAAGCGCGAGATCGCGACGCTCTCCGCCCGCTACGCCTATGACGGACGCACGCGCTTCTACTTCCTGCATCGCCGCCGCCTCTACAACCCCTCCGAAGGGGCCTGGATGGGTTGGGAGCGCAAGCGCGGCAAGCTGCACGAGCTGAACCTTCTCCTGCGCGGCGACGGCGACACCACCTTCCTGCCGGGCGCCAACATCGTGCCGTCGGACGTCAAGTACGTCATGACGCTGGACTCCGACACGCGCCTGATGCGCGATGCCGTGACGAAGCTCGTCGGCAAGATGCACCACCCGATCAACCGCCCCGTCATCGACGAGGCGACGGGCAAGATTACCGCCGGCTATTCCATCCTCCAGCCGCGCGTCACGCCCTCGCTGACGACGGGCAAGGAAGCCTCGACCTTCCAGCGCATCTTCTCCGCCGATCGCGGCGTCGACCCCTACGTCTTCACCGTTTCCGACGTCTATCAGGACCTCGCCGGCGAAGGCACCTTCACCGGCAAGGGCCTCTATCACGTCGATGCCTTCGAAGCCGCCGTGAAGGGCCGCATCGAGGAGAACTCGGTTCTCAGCCACGATCTGCTCGAAGGCTCGCTCTCGCATTGCGCACTGGTGACGGATGTGGAGCTCGTCGAGGATTTCCCGACCCGTTACGGCGTCGAGACCTCGCGCCAGCATCGCTGGGCACGCGGCGACTGGCAGCTCCTGCCCTATCTCTTCGGCCCGTCGAGCGGCATTTCCATGCTCGGCCGCTGGAAGATGTACGACAACCTGCGCCGCAGCCTCATTCCCATCGGCTGGCTCGTCGCCTCCGTCATGGGCTGGTACTACATGGAGCCGCGCCAGGCGCTGATCTGGCAGCTGGTGCTGATCTTCCTGCTCTTCGTCGCTCCGACGCTCTCGCTCATTTCCGGCGTCATGCCGCGCAGCAGCGATATCGTCGCCCGCGCCCATGTGCACCGCGTTCTCTCGGACATCCGTGCTGCCAACGCGCAGGTTGCGCTGCGCATCGCCTTCATCGCCCATTCGGCGGCGCTGATGGCCGACGCCATCGTGCGCTCGCTCTACCGCACCTTCGTCAGCCGCAAGCTGATGCTGGAATGGCGCACGGCCGCGCAGGCCGACAGCGCGGCGCGCGGCGGCATCCTCGCCCACTACAAGTCCATGTGGCAGGCCCCGGCGCTCGCCGTGGTCTCGGTCGCGCTCGCGATGATTTCGGACACCGGCCTGCCCTTCATCGGCGTGCCCTTCGCGCTGGTCTGGATGCTCTCGCCCATGATCGCCTGGTATGTCAGCCAGACGGCCGAAACCGAGGACCAGCTCGTCGTCTCCGACTATGTCGCGACCGAACTGCGCAAGATCGCCCGCCGCACCTGGCGTTACTTCGAGACCTTCGTCACCGCCGAGCAGCATTTCCTGCCGCCGGACAATTTCCAGGAAACGCCGCAGCCCGTGCTGGCCGAGCGTACGTCGCCGACCAATATCGGCGTCTACCTGCTGTCCGTCATCTCCGCCCGCGATTTTGGCTGGATCAGCTTCGAGGAGACGGTCCGCCGCCTCGAACAGACCATCGCCACCATCGACGGCATGCCGAAATACCGCGGCCACCTCTACAACTGGTACCGCACCAACACGCTGGAAACGCTGGGGCCGCGCTACGTCTCGGCGGTCGACAGCGGCAACCTCGCCGGCCATCTCATCGCCATTTCCTCCATGTGCCGCGAATGGGCCGAAGCCCCGTCCGCGCATCTGCAGGGCAGCCTCGACGGCATCGGCGACGTCGCCTCCATCCTCTCCGAAACGCTGAAGCAGCTGCCGGACGATCGCAAGACCGTGCGCCCGCTCCGCCGTCTCATCGAGGAGCGCATCGAGGGCTTCCGCAACGCGCTCGCCGCCGTCAAGCGCGAGCACGAATTCGCCTCCATCCGCGTCATCAACCTCTCGGTGCTGGCGCGCGACGTCAACAAGCTGATCGTCAACCTCGACCACGAGATCAAGTCGGCCGAAAGCGGCGAGCTGGCCAAATGGGCCGGCGCGCTGGTCGCGACCTGCGAGGCGCATATCGCCGACAGCGTCTTCGATCTCGGCTCCATCGAGGCCCTGCGCGACCGCCTCGTCGTGCTGCGCGACCGTTCGCGCGACATCGCCTTCTCGATGGATTTCGGCTTCCTGTTCCGCCCGGAACGGCGCCTGCTCTCCATCGGCTACCGCGTCGAGACCAACGAGCTGGACGAGGCCTGCTACGACCTGCTCGCTTCCGAAGCGCGCCTGACGAGCCTCTTCGCCATCGCCAAGGGCGACCTTCCCACCGAGCACTGGTACAAGCTCGGCCGTCCGGTCGTGCCGGTCGGCTCGCGCGGCGCGCTGGTCTCCTGGTCGGGCTCGATGTTCGAATATCTGATGCCCCCGCTCGTCATGCAGGAGCGCCAGGGCGGCATTCTCAACCAGACGAACAATCTCGTCGTGGTCGAGCAGATGAATCATGGCCGCCGCCTCGGCACGCCCTGGGGCATTTCGGAAGCGGCCTTCAACGCCCGTGACCATGAGCTGACCTACCAGTACACCAATTTCGGCGTGCCGACGCTCGGCCTCAAGCGCGGCCTCGGCCAGAACGCCGTCATCGCGCCCTATGCCTCGCTGCTCGCCGCGCAATATGCACCGAAGGAATCGCTCGAAAACCTCGAGCGCCTGCGCAAGCTCGGCGCGCTCGGCGTCTACGGTTTCCACGATGCCGTCGACTTCACGCCGACCCGCGTGCCGGAAGGCAAGACCTGCGCCGTCGTGAAGAACTACATGGCGCACCATCACGGCATGTCGATCGCCGCCGTCGCCAACGTCGTCTTCAACGGGGCGCTGCGCGAACGCTTCCATGCCGATCCCGTCATCGAGGCGGCCGAACTGCTGCTGCAGGAAAAGGCCCCGCGCGACATTCCGGTCATCAACGCCAAGCGCGAGCCGGAAACCGTCGGCAGCACGCAGGCCGACCTGCTGCGCCCGGAAATCCGCATCTTCAAGGATCCGATCGCCCGCGAGCGCGAGACCGTCTTCCTGTCGAACGGCCACTACTCGGTGATGCTCACCGCCACCGGCGCCGGCTACTCCCGCTGGAACGGCCAGTCCGTCACCCGCTGGAAGCCCGATCCGACGGAAGACCGCTGGGGCTCCTTCCTCTTCCTGCGCGACATGGCGACGAACGAATGGTGGTCCGCCACCGCCGAGCCGAAACGCATCGAGGGCGAAGAGACGAAGACGCAGTTCGGCGACGACAAGGCGGAATTCGTCAAGACCATCGGCAAGCTCACCAGCGAGGTCGAGGTCATCGTCGCGACCGAACACGATGCCGAGGGGCGCCGCCTGACGCTGCTCAACACCGGCACCGAAGACCGCTTCATCGAAGTGACCTCCTATATGGAGCCGGTCATTTCGACGGACGATGCCGACAGTGCCCATCCGCTCTTCTCGAAGATGTTCGTGCGCACCGAGATCGGCAAGCGCGGCGACGTCATCCGCGCCGAGCGCCAGAAGCGCAACCCGAACGAACCGGACATGGCGATCGCCCACCTGATCGTCGACAATGCCGGCCCCTCGCGCCGCACCGAAATCGAGACGGACCGCCGTCGCTTCATCGGCCGCGGCCGCTCGCTGACGAATGCCGCCGCCTTCGATGCCGGCGCGCAGCTCTCCGGCACGGACGGCTTCACGCTCGATCCGATCCTGGCCTTGCGCCGCGTGGTGCGCGTGCCGGCCGGCAAGAAGGTCAAGGTCATCTTCTGGACCATTGCGGCCCCGAGCCGCGCCGAGGTGGACGCGGCCATCGACCGCTACCGCCACCCCGACGCCTTCAACCATGAAATGATCCATGCCTGGACGCGCTCGCAGGTGCATATGCGCCATGTCGGCGTCACCTCGCAGGAGGCGGCGAGCTTCCAGATGCTCGGCCGCTACCTCACCTATCCGGACATGCATCTGCGGGCCGATACGGGCACGATCCAGACCGGCCTCACCGCGCAGTCGGCGCTCTGGCCGCTGGCGATCTCCGGCGACTTCCCGATCTTCGTGCTGCGCATCAACGACGAGATCGACCTCGACGTCGCCCGGGAAGCGCTGCGCGCCCAGGAATATCTGCGCCATCGCGGCGTCACCGCCGACCTCGTCATCCTCAACGAGCGCGCCGCCTCCTATGCGCAGGACATGCAGCACACGCTCGACCAGATGTGCGAGAATCTGCGCATGCGCGGCCAGTCGGACGGCGTGCGCCAGCATGTCTTCACCGTGCGCCGCGACCTGATGGAAGTCTCCACCTGGCAGGCGCTGCTGGCGACCGCCCGCGCCGTCTTCCACGCGCGCAACGGCTCGCTTGCCGACCAGATCGCCCGCACGGTCTCGCTCTTCTCCACCCCGCGTGGCGAGGAAGAGACCAAGACGGACGCGCTGCCGAAGCTGCCGGCACCGACGGGCGACCCCGTCACCATCGATGGCGACGGCCTGTCCTTCTGGAACGGCTTTGGCGGCTTCAACGCCGACCGCCGCGAATATGCCGTGCGCCTGCGCGGCGGCGAGGCGACGCCCCAGCCGTGGATCAACGTCATCGCCAACCGCGATTTCGGCTTCCACGTTTCGGCGGAAGGCGCAGGCTTCACCTGGAGCCGCAATTCGCGCGACTTCCAGCTGACGCCCTGGACGAACGATCCGGTCGTCAACCGCCCCGGCGAGGCCTTCTACGTGAAGGACCGCGAGCGCGGCACGGTCATGACGCCCTTCGCCGCCCTTTCCCGCAAGCCGACGGTGAAATTCGAGACCTGGCACGGCCTCGGCTACACCGCCTTCCGCAGCTGGGAGGACGGCATCGAGCTCGATCTGGTGCAGACGGTCGATCCGGAAGACCCGGTCAAATATTCGCGTCTCGTCGTGAAGAACACCGGCGATACGGAACGCAGCCTCTCCGTCTACGGCTATGTCGAATGGGTGCTGGGTAACAATCCCGCCAAGACCGCACCCTTCGTTCTGACCAGCCAGGACGAGGAGAGCGGCGCGCTCTTCGCCACCAATCCCTACAGCTTCGATTTCGCCGGCCGGACCAGCTTCTTCGCCGTCGATGCGCCGCTGACGGGCTTCACCGCCAAGCGCCGCGACTTCATCGGCCGCACGGGCGACATCGTTCTGCCGGCCGCCGTGGCGACGGGCGAGCCGCTCACGGGCAATGCTGACGGCATCGGCGATCCCTGCGCGGCGCTGACCGTCGACATCATGCTGAAGCCGGGCGAGAAGCGCGAACTGCTCTTCGTGCTCGGCGACACCGCCGATACGGACATGGCCCGCGCGCTGGCCGACAAGGCCCGCACCGCCGATTTCGACGCGGTCATGGCCTCGGTCCGCGCCTTCTGGGAAGGCTTCACCGGCACGTTGCAGGTGAAGACCCCGGATGCGGCGCTCGACCGCATGGTCAACGACTGGCTGCCCTATCAGGCACTCGGCTGCCGCATCATGGCCCGCACCGCCTTCTACCAGGCAAGCGGCGCCTATGGCTTCCGCGACCAGTTGCAGGACACGCTGGCCTTCATCCTTCATCGGCCGGAGCTTGCCCGGAAGCAGATCCTCAACGCGGCCGCCCGCCAGTTCGTCGAGGGCGACGTGCAACACTGGTGGCTGCCGGACAGCGGCGCCGGCGTGCGCACGATGATCTCCGACGACGTCGTCTGGCTCGCCCATGCCGTCGAATATTACTGCCGGGTGACCGGCGACGGAGCCGTGCTCGACGAAACGCTCGCCTTCATCGAAGGCCCGGCGCTCGCTGAAGGCCAGCACGACGCCTTCTACAAACCCGGCCGTTCGGCCGAGGAGGCATCGCTCTACGACCATTGCGCCCGCGCCCTCGACCTTGCCCTGAAGCGTACGGGGGAGAACGGCCTGCCGCTCATCCTCGGCGGCGACTGGAACGACGGCATGAACCGCGTCGGCGAAGCCGGCCGCGGCACCAGTGTCTGGCTCGGCTGGTTCCTGGCCGGCACCTTGCGCGGCTTCATCCCGCTCGCCCGTACGCGCGGAGATCATGGTCGCGCCGATGCATGGGAAGGTCATCTCGGCCGTCTCAAGGAAGCGCTGGAAACGGCCGGCTGGGACGGCAGCTACTACCGCCGCGGCTACTATGACGACGGCACACCGCTCGGTTCGGCCGAGAGCGCCGAATGCCGCATCGATTCTATCGCCCAGAGCTGGAGCGTGCTGTCCGGCGAGGGCGACAGTGAGCGTTCGCATCAGGCGATGGACGCCGTCATGGCGGAACTCGTCGACCGGGAGAACGGCATCATCCGTCTGTTCACCCCGCCGCTTTCCGAAACCCCGCAGGACCCGGGCTACATCAAGGCCTATCCGCCGGGCGTACGCGAAAACGGCGGCCAGTATACCCACGCCGCGACCTGGGTCGTGCTGGCGCTGGCGCGGCAGGGACGGGGCGACGATGCCTTCGCCTGCCTCGACCTGCTCAACCCCGTCAAGCATGCGCTCGATGCGGACGCCGCGGAGCGCTACCGCGTCGAACCCTATGTGGTCGCCGCCGACGTCTATGGCGAAGGCGAGCGCACCGGCCGCGGCGGCTGGACCTGGTACACGGGATCGGCCGGCTGGCTCTACCGCGCCGCCGTCGAGGGTATTCTCGGCATCCGCAAGGAAGGCGGTCGCCTCTTCGTCGCGCCGGTCCTGCCGGCCGCGTGGAACGGCTACACGGCGACGCTGGTGCTCGACGGCAAGAAACTTTCCATCCGCGTCGACCGCGCGGACGAAGGTGGATGGCAGGCGACAATCAACGGCTCTGTCATCAAATCTTCAAACGAGGGCTATTTGCTCTGATCCACCCATGTGGATCGAAGCACCATGACAGAGACGACCAGACTGACAGGCGCCGTGCCGCGGCAACGCGACACGCGCCTCGATGTCTTCCGGGCCCTCGCCCTCCTGACGATCTTCGTCAATCACGTTCCGGGCCAGTATCTGGAACACCTGACGCACAAGAACGTCGGCTTTTCCGATTCGGCGGAGGCCTTCGTGCTGATTTCCGGCATGTCGGTCGGCCTTGCCTATGGATCGCGCTTTGCGGTCGGCGAACGGCTGGCGGTCACCTTGCGCATCCTGCGCCGGGCGCTGACGCTCTATGTCGCCCATATCATGACGAGCATCATCACCTTCGCCATCTTCGCCGGCGGGGCCCTCTGGTTCGGCCGGCAGGATCTCCTGTCGGAAATCAACCTGCGCGCCGTCGTCGACCGTACGGAACAGGGCGTCGTCAGCATGGTGCTGCTCGGCCACCAGTTCGGCTACAACAACATCCTGTCCATGTATGCCGTGCTCTTCCTGATGCTGCCCGGCTTCCTCTGGCTCTACCGGCAGAGCCCGCGCCTCCTGCTCGCCGTCTCCGGTACCATCTGGCTGTGCGCCGGCATCTGGCGCATCGCTCCATCGAACTTCCTCGATGACGGCTACTGGTTCCTAAACCCGCTGTCCTGGCAATTCCTCTTCGTCATCGGCTTCGTCGGCGTCCTGAAGGCGAAGGCTGGCGGTATCCCGCGCCATCTTTTCCTCACGGTCCTCTCGGCCGCCTATCTCCTGGCTTCGATGCTGTGGGTGGTGTTTTCCTGGTGGAACATCGATTTCTCCTACGGGCTGCCCGCCGTGCTGACCGGCTTCGACAAGACCTTCCTTTCGGCCACCCGCCTCCTGCATGTGCTGGCCGGCGCCTATCTCGTCGCGACCATCCCGGCCCTGTCGGCCTGGGCGGCGCTCCCGCTCGCCCACCCGCTGGTGGCCATCGGCCGGCATTCGCTCGCCGTCTTCATCTTCGGCACCATCCTCGCCATGGTCGGCCAGGTGCTGATGTTCGTCACCGGCAAGAACCCGATCCTTGGCACGCTCTACGCGCTTCTCGGCATCGCGTTGCATTTTGCCTATGCGCGTTATCTCGATTGGCAGGCCGCCGTCATCGCCCAGAACGCAAAACGGCAGGGCCTGCAGGCCCTGCCGGTCAAGAACAGCGATACGCGCAAGCGCTAGAGTTTGTCAGGGAAAAGTGGGAACCGGTTTTCCCGAAAAGACAAACGAAAACAAAAGAATTTAGAGCATGTCTGGTTCAATCTGAACCTGACATGCTCTAGAAACATCCAAGCCGGAGCGCCGTCGCTTCCGCGTCGGATCATGCCACAAGCGCAAGAGGCTGGAGCAATTCCGGTGAACGGCATTCACCGGAATTGCCTCGGGCGGATCAAGCCGCCGTGTGGCTCTTGCGCACGTCGTCGTCCGTGAGGATGCCGCTGGCGCGCAGCAATGCGGCGAAACGGCCATTGCTCTGGCTGAGATCGTTGAACGTGCCCATCTCGGCGATCTGGCCGTGATCCATGAACACGACGAGATCGGCCTCGCGCACCGTCGACAGGCGGTGGGCGATGATGAAGGTCGTGCGGTTGCGGCGAAGGGAATCGATCGCGGCCTTCACGCGCGCCTCCGTCTCCACGTCGAGCGCGCTGGTCGCCTCGTCGAGCACGAGGATCGGCGCGTTCTTGAGGATGGCGCGTGCAATGGCGATGCGCTGGCGCTCGCCGCCGGAAAGCCTGTTGCCGCGCTCACCGACATGGGTGTCGTAACCGTTCTGGCGCGAGAGGATGAAATCGTTCGCCGCCGCCGCTTCCGCCGCCGCGACGATCTCCTCCTCGCTCGCACCTTCCCGGCCGAGACGAATGTTGTCGGATATCGAGCGGTTGAGCAGGCCCGCATCCTGGAACACGGTGGCGATGGACCGGCGCAGCGACTTGCGCGTCACCGTGGAAATATCGACGCCGTCGATGAGGATCTGGCCGGATTGCGGCTCGTAGACGCGCTGCAGCAGGTTGACGAGCGTCGTCTTGCCGGCCCCCGTCGGGCCGACGATGGCGACGGTCTGGCCGGCTTCCACCGTGAACGAGACATCGCGTACGCCCTGCGTGGCATTGGCGAAGTCGAAGCCGACATTGCGGTATTCGACCTTGCCCTTCACATCGCCGAGGTCGCCGGCGCCGATCGGCTCCTCGCGATCCTTCACGGCATCTTCCAGCGTGAAGAAGTCTTCCAGCTTGGCGCGCGCCTCGAAGATCTGGGTGGCGAAGGCCTTCATCTGGTCGAGGCGGCCGATGAGCAGGCCCGCAAAGCCGATGAAGGCGATGACGTCGCCGACGCGGATTTCGCCGCGCTGCACCAGCACCGTGCCGATGACGAGGATGGTCATCATCGAAATGGTCGACGCGATGCGGTTCAGCGCGCTGGCCAGCGCCCACCAGTCGAGCACCGGGAACTGCGCATTGATCAACCGCTCGGCGAAGCGCTTCAGTTCGCGCGTCTCCGCCTCGATGCGGTTGTAGCTGTGCACGACCGAAACGTTGCTGATGGAGTCGGACACGTGGGAGAACACCGTGTGGTAGTGGTTCTCCACCGAGGCCTGTCCTTCGCGCGTGCGATTCATCACCACCTTGCCGATCAGCACATAGAGCACGCCGAGAACGACCAGCACCAGCGACAGGCGGTAGTCCATCGCAAAGGCCGTCGGGATGAGCAGGGCGAGCGCCACGGCCGTGGCGAGGTGCGTGCGCATGAATTCGAGCCACAGGCCGAACAGCGTCTCGCAGGCGCGCAGCAGCGTGTGCAGCGCATTGGACGTGCCGCGCTGGCTGTGCCAGGCGAGCGGCATGGAGATGATGCGGCCGAAGGCCTCCGTCAGGAGGCTGGCGCGACGGCCATGGGCCAGCCGGTCCGCCTCACGCGCGACGAGCACATAGGCGATGGTGTTGAACAGGCCGAAGCCCGCCCACATCAGGAGCATCGGCGTGACGTCGCCCTTGGTGGAGATGGCGTCGATGATGCGACCGAACAGGATGGGTTCGGCAATGGTGATCACCGCAAGAACGATGTTGGCGGCGACGACCAGCCCGACGCGAAGCTTGTAGATGCCGAGGTAGCTGAGGGCCCTGGCATAGACCTGAAACAAAGACACGGAATGGAGCCTTTCCGGCAATAGCTGTTGTGCGGTGCTGTTTTCGCACCTTCAGTCCCTTCGCTGAGGGTATTAATCAGCGGAAGCGGCAAAAGTTCTTCCCAGTCAAGCAAATTTCATGACGCCCCTGAAATCTTGCGTGATTATGCAATTTCAGGCCAGCCATGCATGCAAAGCAATTGATTTCCGCGCGCCGATCCTGCCATTTGTCAGGCGGGGATATTGAGTGGGGCGCTTGGGCCGGTTGCCGGCCAGGTTCAGCTTTATCAGTTGGTTAAACAAAGCTAGTCAAGCGCGGGGCACATGAAGATCAACTTACTGGTGCAGTTTCTTGCACTGATCGACGAGTTGCGCGGTCGAGAAGAGACGGCCGCCGAATTCGAGCGCCTTCTGGCGCATTACGGCTTCGATTATTATGGCCTCATCCAGGCTCCCAAGCCGGCGGAGAGCCTGTCGAGCCTGCTTCTTTCCGGCCGCTGGCCGAAGGGCTGGCCGGAAACCTATCTGCGCAAACGCTACATGCAGGTCGATCCGACCGTGCGCTATCTCGGCCATGCGCAGGAGGGCTTTCGCTGGCGCGACACGCTGGGCGCCTTCCGGGCCAGCCCGCACCGCAAGCGCATGGAGCGCATGATGGTGGACGCGCGCCAGAACGGGCTGGAGGACGGCTACATGTTCCCCATCCACGGGCGGCGCGGCCTGCTCGGCAGCCTCAGTCTCGGCGGCAAGCCCGTCGAGCTCGAAAACGTCGAGATCGGCCTTTTCGACAACATCGCGCGGCGGCTCTACTGGAAGCTCATCCACGCGGCCGACCCGGAGGCGGCAGCACGGCTGTCGGCGGTCGTCGACGTCGAATTGACGCGCCGCGAAATGGAGGCCCTGAGCCTGCTTGCCGAAGGCATGACCTCGCATGAAATCGGCCGCGTTCTCGGCATTTCCAGCCATACGGTCGACTGGTACATGAACGGCATCCAGGAGAAGCTGGGCGCCCATAACCGCCATCATGCCATCGCCATCGCCTTCCGCCTCGGCCTCGTCTCCTAGACCGGCCGCCAGCGCGCAGGAAACATAAGCTTCTGTTTTTAAAACGATAAGCACGTCAGGACTGTTTGCACCGCCGTCGGGATTGTTTCCGGCGGCGCAAATCTTTTGTTCCATGACGACTACAAAATTGCACTTTGGAAATTACCCGCTAATAATTCTCTTCGCGGGTGCAGCATTTCCCGCTCCAAGTCCCCTATTCAAGTCAATGAGGAGTCCGACTTGCCCATTTCCAAGATCCTTGTCGCCAACCGGTCCGAAATCGCCATCCGCGTCTTCCGCGCGGCCAATGAACTCGGCTTGAAAACAGTTGCGATATGGGCGGAAGAGGACAAACTGGCGCTGCACCGGTTCAAGGCGGACGAGAGCTACCAGATCGGCCGTGGCCCGCATCTGACGCGTGATCTCGGCCCCATCGAAAGCTATCTTTCCATCGAGGAAGTCATCCGCGTCGCCAGGCTCTCTGGCGCCGACGCCATCCATCCGGGCTACGGCCTTCTGTCGGAAAGCCCGGAATTCGTCGATGCCTGCGATGCCGCCGGCATCACCTTCATCGGTCCGCGCCCGGCCACCATGCGCCAGCTCGGCAACAAGGTCGCCGCGCGCAACCTCGCCATTTCCGTCGGCGTGCCCGTCGTGCCCGCCACCGACCCGCTGCCAGAGGACGAAGCCGAAATCCACCGTCTCGCCGCCGAGATCGGTTATCCCGTCATGCTCAAGGCCTCCTGGGGCGGCGGCGGGCGCGGCATGCGCGCCATCCGCGACCCGAAGGACCTGATCCGCGAGGTGACGGAGGCCAAGCGCGAGGCCAAGGCCGCCTTCGGCAAGGACGAGGTCTATCTCGAAAAGCTCGTCGAGCGCGCCCGCCACGTCGAAAGCCAGGTCCTTGGCGATACCCATGGCAATGTCGTGCACCTGTTCGAGCGTGACTGCTCCATCCAGCGCCGCAACCAGAAGGTCGTCGAGCGCGCACCGGCGCCCTACCTTTCGGAAGCGCAGCGCCAGGAGCTCGCCGCCTATTCGCTGAAGATCGCCAAGGCGACCAACTATATCGGCGCCGGCACGGTCGAGTATCTGATGGATGCCGATACCGGCAAATTCTACTTCATCGAGGTCAATCCGCGCATCCAGGTCGAGCATACGGTCACGGAAGTCGTGACCGGCATCGACATCGTCAAGGCCCAAATCCACATCCTCGACGGCGAGGCGATCGGCACGCCGGAATCGGGCGTGCCCGCCCAGGCCGACATCCGCCTCAACGGCCACGCGCTGCAGTGCCGCATCACCACCGAGGACCCGGAACAGAACTTCATTCCGGACTACGGCCGCATCACCGGCTACCGCTCCGCCGCCGGCTTCGGCATCCGCCTCGACGGCGGCACAGCCTATACCGGCGCCTATATCACCCGCTATTACGACCCGCTGCTCGTCAAGGTCACGGCCTCGGGCAGCACGCCGGCCGAAGCGATCAGCCGCATGGACCGCGCGCTGCGCGAGTTCCGCATCCGCGGCGTCGCCACCAACCTCACCTTCCTCGAGGCGATCATCGGCCATGAGGCCTTCCGCGACAACACCTACACGACCCGCTTCATCGACACGACGCCGGAGCTGTTCCAGCAGGTCAAGCGCCAGGACCGCGCGACCAAGCTGCTGACCTATCTCGCCGACGTCACCGTCAACGGCCATCCGGAAGCCAAGGGGCGTCCGAAGCCGCCGTCCGACGTCGCCAAGCCCGTCGTGCCCTTCATCGGCGGCGATATCCCCGCCGGCACCAAGCAGAGGCTCGATGAACTCGGCCCGAAGAAGTTCGGCGAGTGGCTGCGCGCCGAAAGCCGCGTGCTCCTGACCGACACGACCATGCGCGACGGCCACCAGTCGCTGCTGGCGACGCGCATGCGCACGCATGACATCGCTCGCGTCGCCGGCACCTATGCCCGCGCCCTGCCGCAACTCTTCTCGCTGGAATGTTGGGGCGGCGCGACCTTCGACGTCTCGATGCGGTTCCTGACGGAAGATCCGTGGGAGCGCCTCGCCCGCATCCGCGAGGATGCGCCGAACCTGCTGCTCCAGATGCTGCTGCGCGGCGCCAACGGCGTCGGCTACAAGAACTACCCCGACAATGTCGTGAAGTATTTCGTGCGCCAGGCGGCCAGGGGCGGTATCGACGTCTTCCGCGTCTTCGACTGCCTCAACTGGGTCGACAACATGCGCGTCTCGATGGACGCCATCGCCGAAGAGAACCGCATCTGCGAAGCGACGATCTGCTATACCGGCGACATCCTGAATTCGGCCCGCCCGAAATACGACCTGAAGTACTACACCAATCTCGCCGCCGAGCTGGAAAAGGCCGGCGCGCACATGATCGCGCTGAAGGACATGGCGGGCCTCCTGAAGCCCGCCGCCGCCCGCGTTCTGTTCAAGGCGCTGCGCGAGGCGACGGACCTGCCGATCCACTTCCACACCCATGACACGTCGGGCATCGCCGCCGCGACCGTGCTGGCCGCCGTCGATGCCGGCGTCGACGTGGTGGACGCGGCCATGGACGCCCTTTCGGGCAACACGTCCCAGCCCTGCCTCGGCTCCATCGTCGAGGCGCTGAAAGGATCGGAGCGCGATCCGGGCCTCGATCCCGAATGGATCCGCCGCATCTCCTTCTACTGGGAGGCCGTGCGCTTCCAGTACGCCGCCTTCGAAAGCGATCTCAAGGGGCCGGCCTCCGAAGTCTACCTGCACGAAATGCCGGGCGGCCAGTTCACCAATCTCAAGGAACAGGCTCGCTCGCTCGGCCTCGAAACCAAATGGCACAAGGTCGCCCAGGCCTATGCCGACGCCAACCAGATGTTCGGCGACATCGTCAAGGTGACGCCGTCCTCCAAGGTGGTGGGCGACATGGCGCTGATGATGGTCAGCCAGGACCTGACCGTCGCCGACGTCGAGAATCCGGCCAAGGACATCGCCTTCCCCGATTCGGTCGTTTCCATGCTCAAGGGCGATCTCGGCCAGCCCCCGGGCGGCTGGCCGGCCGGTCTGCAGAAGAAGGCGCTGAAGGGCGAACAGCCCTATACCGCCGTGCCGGGCTCGCTGCTGCCGCCCGCCGATCTCGAGGCCGAACGCAAGGCCATCGAAGACAAGCTGGAGCGCAAGGTCGACGATTTCGAATTCGCATCCTACCTGATGTATCCGAAGGTCTTCACCGATTATGCGCTCGCCGTCGACACCTACGGTCCCGTCAGCGTGCTGCCGACGCCGGCCTATTTCTACGGCCTTGCACCGGGCGAGGAACTGCAGCCGGAAATCGAGCGCGGCAAGTCGCTCGTCATCCTGCACCAGGCGAGCAGCGAACCGGACCAGCAGGGCATGGTGAAAGTGTTCTTCGAGCTCAACGGCCAGTCGCGCCTCATCAAGGTGCCGGATCGCAACCGCGCCGCCACCTCGGCCGTCCGCCGCAAGGCGGACAACGGCAACGTCGCCCATCTCGGCGCGCCGATGCCGGGCGTCATCTCGACGGTTGCCGTTGCCGCCGGCCAGCCGGTCAAGGCCGGCGACGTGCTGCTCTCCATCGAGGCCATGAAGATGGAAACCGCGCTGCATGCCGAAAGGGACGGCATGATCTCGGAAGTGCTCGTCCGGGCCGGCGACCAGATCGACGCCAAGGACCTGCTGATCGTCTACGGCGCCTGACCGGCACCGCAAATCACGGTCATGCCCGCGCCGGTTTCGGGCATGACGGCAGCGCCTGACGATCCAGTTTTACCAAGCGCCCCGGGATGGCGTTAACGCCATCCCCTTTTCGCCCTTGCTTTCCGGCAAGGGCGGACGCAAAACGCGGCGGATTGTTCAACGAAACGCAGGCTTCCATGAGCTTCGTCATCCGCACCGCCGCCCCCGGCGACATCGCCGCCTTCACCGAGATCTACCGCGAGTCCGTGTTGAACGGCGTGGCAAGCTACGAGATCGACCCGCCCTCGCTCGACGAGATGCAGGCGCGTTTTGTGGCGATCACGGGCAAAGGCTATCCCTATATCGTCGCCATCGAGCAGACCGGCCTCATCCTCGGCTATGCCTATGCCTCGGCCTTCCGGACCCGCCCGGCCTATCGCTGGCTCGTCGAGGATTCGGTCTATCTGGCGCCGGAAGCGCGCGGCAAGGGTGTCGGCAAGGCGCTGCTCGCGGAACTCATTCGCCGCTGCACGGAGCTTGGTTTTCGCCAGATGGTCGCCGTCATCGGCGGCGCGCATCCCGCCTCCATCGCCGTCCACAGCGCTGCCGGCTTCGCGCATTCGGGCCGCATGACGGCGACCGGCTTCAAGCACGGCCGCTGGCTCGATACCGTCTTCATGCAGCGCCCGCTCGGCGATGGAGCCGAGACGGAGCCATCGGCGGCGGATTATCCGGGAACGATGGGGTAAATCGGAAAAGGCGGGCGTGCCGGCGTCGACCGCCCGGGAGACGGGTCACGTCTCGACGAGACGCAGCACCTTGTCGAAGACCTTCAGAACCTGGTTCAGTTCGTGCCCGCGCTTCAGGATGGTGCCGTGCTGGTTGATGACGCTGTAGGCGCCCTGCTTGGCCGCGAGCTTCGGGTTTTTCTCGACGCGGTAGAGCGGCATTTCGCCGGATCGTTTGAAGATCGAGAAGACGGCCTTGTCACGCATATGGTCGATGGCATAGTCGCGCCACTCGCCCTCGCCGACCATGCGGCCATAGACCCAGAGAATCGCGTCGAGCTCCCGCCGATGGAAGGTAACCGGCAGCGGATCCTTGCTGCTGCGGTATTCCTTGAGGTCGACCACGACATTGGACGCCTGCAAATCCGGCTGATCTGTCATCGAATCTCCGCACCTTTTCTGTGACGGCACGGTGACAGTGTGCCTGACCGATGCCGAAAAGCAAGGCGGATGGGTCGGGCCGGGCAATTTTGCAAAAATCCGCCCCGCCGCATTTCAGACAAACAGACGCCCAATTTTGAGGAGACAGTCCGCCAGTCGCCGCTCCTACCGGCCTTCTGCCTTGTGCGGGAAGACGGTTCGTTAGGGCCAGCGTCTGTCGAAGTTGCCCTGTATTCCGTTGCCGGCAGCTTCGTCTCGGTCCGGTCCGTCTATCTTCGAACCCTCAAGCCCCAGCCCCTCGAAGAAGCCGGACCGGACCTCCCCGAAGCGCAGGCGCTTCGGTGTTCTGCGGGCTCGTTCTCACAAATCGCTGCACGGTTCGGCCCTGCGCCAGGCGCTTACCGGTATGGCGTGTCTACCGGGATGCCTTGTCGCCGGTCAGCACCGTTGCTCCCAGGATCGCGCCCGGCGTGTCGGCCGTCTTCATGCGCTGGAGCAGCACGGCGCAGCCGCCGGCCTTCTTTTTCTTCTTCAGCATGTCGGCGGGCAGCACGAGGTTCGTCTCCTTGCCCTCCCACATGCCGATCGTTTCCATATCGGTCACGGCATGCCAGTAGTTCACCGTCTTGCCGCGGTTCTCGCCCTTGTCGATGTCGATAGTGCGTTCGCGCTCGAAATAGGCGATGACGATATTGGCCTTGCCCTCGCCCGCCCCGACGCGGATGCGCAACTCGTCGTTCTGCACCGCCACATCGACCGGCACTTCCAACCCCTTGCCCTCGTCGGGCATGGCGGCGATGCGGTCGCGGATGCCGGAAATGTCGGCGCCGTTGATATGCTCCCGGCCGTTCAGCACGGCCTGGGGCGTATAGACGCCGTTGCGGCCGAACATGCGGGCATAGGCATATTGCCGGTCGGTATTGTCCTTGGAGGCGAGCGTGTCCGCCCAGCCGAGATAGTTCCAGTAGTCGACATGATAGGAGAGCGCGACGACCTTGCCCTCGCGGGCCAGCGTCTCAAGGGCCTTGTCGGCCGGCGGACAGGAGGAGCAGCCCTGGCTGGTGAAGAGTTCGACGACACCCTTGGGCTTTATCGCTTCCTGCGCGTGAGCGGCGCCGGCTCCCAGCGTCAGCAGGATCGCCAGACATTCCGATATGTACGGTCTCGGCATGATCAATTCCAATGGAGCGCCGGCAGGAGCCAGCCATTTGCGCCCGTCATACGCCCTTGCCGCTTCAACAGGAAGTCACGATGGAGTGAAACTGTTGGTTGGATTCGCGTGCCTCAGAACGAAAAATGCCGGGGCTTTGGGCCCCGGCACGTCATTGTTCAGGCTGTATCCGCTCAGGCGGCGAGATCGCGAAGAACGGTCTGCAGGATGCCGCCGTTGTTCATGTAGGTCACTTCGTCGAGCGTATCGATGCGGCAAAGGAGCGGAACCTCCTTCACCGTGCCGTCGGAGTAGGTGATCTTGGCGATCTTCTTCTCGCGCGGCTTGATGTCGCCTTCCAGGCCCTCGATCGTGACGACTTCGTCGCCCTTGAGGTCGAGCGATGCCCAGGTCGTGCCTTCCTCGAAGACGAAGGGCACGACGCCCATGCCGACGAGGTTGGAACGATGGATGCGCTCGAAGGACTGCGCCACCACGGCCTTGACGCCGAGCAGGTTCGTGCCCTTGGCCGCCCAGTCGCGCGAGGAGCCGTTGCCGTATTCGACGCCGGCGAAGATGACGAGCGGAACGCCCTCGGCCTTGTACTTCATGGCCGCATCGTAGATCGACATCTCTTCCTTGGACGGATAGTGGATGGTGTAGCCACCTTCCTTGCCGTTCGGGCCGAGCATGTGGTTGCGGATGCGGATATTGGCGAAGGTGCCGCGCATCATGACTTCATGGTTGCCGCGGCGCGTGCCGTACTGGTTGAAGTCCGCGACCGCGACGCCGTTGCCCGTAAGGTACGCGCCGGCCGGCGAGGCCGCCTTGATCGAACCGGCCGGGGAGATGTGGTCGGTGGTGATCTTGTCGCCGAAGAGACCGAGGACGCGGGCGCCTTCGATGTTCTTCAGGCCCGAGCCGGTCTTGCCCATGCCGACGAAGTAGGGCGGGTTCTGCACATAGGTCGACTTGTCGTCCCAGGCATAGGTCTGCCCTTCCGGAACCTGCACCGCCTGCCAGTTCTCGTCGCCCTTGAAGACGTCGGCATACTTCGTGGCATAGAGCTCACGCGTGACGTACTTCATGATGAACTCCTGGATCTCCTTGGAGGAGGGCCAGATGTCCTTGAGGTAGACGGGGTTGCCGTTCTGGTCTTCGCCGATCGGCTCCTTGGTGAGATCCTTCTGGACCGAGCCGGCGAGCGCGTAGGCGACGACGAGCGGCGGCGAGGCGAGGTAGTTCGCCTGCACGTCCGGCGAGATGCGGCCTTCGAAGTTGCGGTTGCCCGAGAGCACGCCGGCGGCGATCAGGCCCTTGTCGTTGATCGTCTTGGAGATCGGCGCCGGCAGCGGGCCGGAATTGCCGATGCAGGTCGTGCAGCCGAAACCGACGAGGTTGAAGCCGAGCTTGTCGAGATCGGCCTGCAGGCCCGACTTGGCGAGGTATTCGCCGACGACCTGCGATCCCGGTGCCAGCGAGGTCTTGACCCACGGCTTCGTCTTCAGGCCCTTGGCGACCGCGTTGCGGGCGAGCAGGCCGGCGGCGATGAGGACCGACGGGTTGGACGTGTTGGTGCAGGAGGTGATGGCGGCGATGGCGACGTCGCCATGGCCGAGATCGTAGTCCGTGCCCTCGACCGCGTAGCGGTTGGCAAGCTGGCCGGGCTTCTTGTAGTCGTTGTCCATCGCGGTGGCGAAGCCGGAAGCGATGTTTTCGAGCGGGATGCGGCCTTCCGGACGCTTCGGGCCGGCCATGGCCGGAACCACCTCGCCGAGGTCGAGTTCGAGCGTGTCGGTGAAGACGAGGTCGGAACCGTCGCTGTCACGCCACATGCCCTGCGCCTTGGAATAGGCTTCGACGAGGGCGATGCGCTGCTCTTCGCGGCCGGACATGGTGAGGTAGTTGACGGTCTCGCCGTCGACCGGGAAGAAGCCGCAGGTCGCGCCGTATTCCGGGCCCATATTGCCGATCGTCGCGCGGTCGGCGAGCGTCATGTTGTCGAGGCCGGGGCCGAAGAATTCGACGAACTTGGAGACGACGCCCTTCTTGCGCAGCATCTGCACGACCATCAGCACGAGGTCGGTCGCCGTGACGCCTTCCTTGAGCTTGCCGGTGAGCTTGAAGCCGATGACCTCGGGCAGCAGCATGGAGACCGGCTGGCCGAGCATGGCGGCTTCCGCCTCGATGCCGCCCACGCCCCAGCCGAGAACGCCGAGGCCGTTGATCATGGTCGTGTGGCTGTCCGTGCCGACACAGGTATCCGGGTAGGCGATGATCTCGCCGTCTTCTTCCTTGGTCCAAACCGTCTGGCCCAGATATTCCAGATTGACCTGGTGACAGATGCCGGTGCCCGGGGGAACGACGCGGAAGTTCTGGAACGCCTGCTGGCCCCACTTGAGGAAGCGGTAGCGCTCGCCGTTGCGCTGGTATTCCAGCTCAACGTTGCGCGCGAAGGCGGTCGGCGTGCCGAATTCGTCGACGATGACGGAGTGGTCGATGACGAGATCGACGGGAACGAGCGGGTTGATCTTTTCCGGATCGCCGCCGAGCGAGACCATCGCGTCGCGCATGGCCGCAAGGTCGACGACGGCGGGAACGCCGGTGAAGTCCTGCATCAGAACGCGCGCCGGGCGATAGGCGATCTCGTTTTCGACCGTGCCCTTGTTCGTCAGCCAGTCGACGACGGAAAGGATCTGCTCCTTGGTGACCGAGCGGCCGTCCTCGAAGCGCAGCAGGTTCTCAAGAAGCACCTTCATCGAGTAGGGCAGCTTCGAGACGCCGGCAAGGCCGTTCGCCTCGGCCTTGGGCAGGCTGTAATACACATAGTCGGTGCCGTTGACCGTAAGGGTCGAACGACAATTGAAACTGTCTAGGGATTTGGACACTTTATACCCCGTCTCGTCTGGCGCCAGAAAGCTGACGTACGAACGCCCGTGCGCGTTGAGCGCGTATGGGATGCGGGTGCGGCCATTTCCGCTGTCCGTACGCGGAAATCATTCCCGTGTTCGGCGCTTGGATGAAATTCACGCCGACCGCTGGCGTGTTGCGGGGGTTATAGATAATTTCCAAGAAACGTTCCAGACCGGTTATAGGCAAATCGGGACAATTTTTTTGCGTTGCGACCAAGGTCGTAAAGGGAAAGTGAAACACCATGCGGCTCGTCGCCGAGGGATTGGGGGCCAAGCGTGGCGAGGACCTGATTTTCCAAGATATTTCCTTTGAAATCGCCAGCGGCGAGGCGCTCGTCGTCAAGGGTCCGAACGGTTCTGGAAAGTCGACGTTGCTGCGGGTCCTCGCCGGTCTTCTGCCGGCCGAAACGGGCACGGCGAAACTGCTTGCTGCAGCGCACCCGGTCGAGCGCGTCGGCGAGGCCGCGCATTATCTCGGCCACCGCAATGCAATGAAGCGCGAACTGACCGTCGAGGAGAATCTCGCCTTCTGGAAATCCTTTCTCGGCGATGTCGAGGGCGGCGCGGGCACCTCCATCGACGCAGCGGTGGAAGCCGTCGGTCTCGGCGGCATCGCCCACCTTCCCTTCGGCTATCTCTCCGCCGGCCAGCAACGCCGCATGGCCATGGCGAAACTCCTCGTCGCCTGGCGCCCCGTCTGGATCCTCGACGAGCCGACGGCCGCGCTCGACGCCGCCGCCGAAGCGATGTTCGCCGGCCTCGTCACGACACATCTCGCCGCCGGCGGCATCGCGATTGCCGCGACCCATCAGCCGCTGGGGCTGGAGGGGGTGAAGGAATTGCGGATGCAAGGCTTTGCCGGGGTGATGGAGGACGTGTGGTAATGGGTGCGCATGTGGTTCTCCCCGTCCCCTCCGCCGGGCACCTCCATCTTCGGACATGCGGTCTGCATGCGGCGAGACGGCACCGCGGTTCTTTCACCCTTCTTGAGCGGACGACACCCGGCGCGGCGGAGCGGAACAGGCAGTGCCCGCGCCACCGGAGGATCGCCGCATGATCGCCCTCCTTTCCCGTGACATCAGGCTCTCCGTGCGCGCCGGCGGCGGCGCGCTGATCGGCGTGCTCTTCTTCATGACCGTCGTCGCCGTCATCCCCTTCGGCGTCGGCCCGGATCTCAACCTTCTCTCCCGCATCGGCCCCGCCATCCTCTGGATCGGCGCGCTGCTCGCCGCCCTGCTCGGCCTCGACCGACTGTTCCAGGCCGAGCGCGAGGACGGTTCGCTCGACCTCCTCCTGATGCAGGAGACGCCCCTCGTCCTGACCGTCTTCATCAAATGCCTCGCGCACTGGATCGCCACCGGCCTGCCGCTGGTGATCGCCTCGCCGCTGCTCGGCCTTTTCATGAACATGGACGAGACGGCCATCGGCGCGACGACGCTGACATTGCTGGCCGGCACGCCCGCCATCACTTTCATCGGCGCGGCCGGCGCGGCCATTGCCGTGGCGCTGCCGCGCGGCGGCCTGCTCGTCTCCATCCTCGTCCTGCCGCTTGCCATCCCCGTGCTGATCTTCGGCGTCAGCGCGGTCTATGCGGCGATCCAGGAACCGGCGCCCTTCCTGCCGCCCTTCCTCATTCTCGTCGCCCTCAACCTGTTCTTCGCCGTCATCGGACCGGTCGCCGCAGCCGCGGCACTTCGTCTTTCGAGCGACTGAGGACCGGCTGGCGGGCCGACTGACAGGAAAGTGATTGCGGCAGATCAATTGAAGATGCCGGCCTGACGCGTTAAAGAACCATCCGACACGTTGAAGGGCAGACATGAGCGAACCGAGCCTTGCCATCCGCAAATTCAGCGATCTCGCCAACCCGACGCGGTTCCTGGCGCTGGTCGCCACCCTCTGGCCCTGGCTTGCCGGGCTGACGCTCTGTCTGTTCGCCGCCGGCCTCTATCTTTCCTTCACGACGACGGGCGACTACCAGCAGGGCGAGACGGTGCGCATCATGTATGTGCATGTGCCGGCCGCCTGGCTCTCCATGATGTGCTATTCGGTCATGGCGCTCTCGGCGCTCGGCACGCTCGTCTGGCGCCACCCGCTTGCAGACGTCTCGGCCAAGGCCGCCGCGCCCATCGGCGCCTGCTTCACCCTGCTCGCCCTCGTCACGGGCTCGCTCTGGGGCAAGCCCATGTGGGGAACGTGGTGGGTGTGGGATGCCCGGCTCACCTCCGTCTTCGTGCTGTTCCTGATGTATCTCGGCCTCATCGCGCTCGGCCGCGCCATGGACGACCCGACGCGCGCCGCCAAGGTCAGCGCCGTCCTCATCCTCATCGGCTTCGTCAACATCCCGATCATCAAGTTCTCTGTCGAGTGGTGGAACACGCTGCACCAGCCGGCGAGCGTCATCCGCATGGACGGCCCGACCATCGATCCGGAGTTCCTCTGGCCGCTCATCGTGATGGCCATCGCCTTCACCATGCTGTTCTTCACGCTGCACGTTCTTGCCATGCGCAACGAGATCTTGCGCCGCCGCATCGCCGTGCTGCGCCGCCATGCCGCCCGCGCGGCGGGAGAGGCCGCATGAGCCACGCCTTCTATGTCACCGCCTCCTATATTGCCGCTTTCGGCGTCACAATCGGTCTGACGCTCTGGGTCTGGCTCGACCATCGCGGCCGGCACCGCGAGCTGGAAAGGCTCGAAGCCGCTGGCATCCGCCGCCGGTCCGCCCGCACCGACGACGTCAGCACCGGGGACGCGCGATGAGCGAGACGGAAAGCCAGACCGAAAGCGCCGGCACGCGCACGCGCCTGATTCTCGCCGCCCTGCCGCTGGCGATCTTCCTCGGCCTTGCGCTGATCTTCTGGACGCAGCTCAATTCCGGCCGCGACATTTCGGAGATCCCGTCCGCGCTGATCGGCACCAAGGCCCCCTACCGCGATCTCGAACCCCTCGCCGGCGCGACGAAGGACGGCGCGCCCGTTCCCGCGCTGACGGCGGAAACCGGCAAGGGAAAATTGACGCTCGTCAATTTCTGGGCCTCCTGGTGCGTGCCCTGCCGGCAGGAGCACCCGGTCATCCTCGCGCTCTCCAAGGACCCGCGCATCACCGTCGTCGGCGTCAACTACAAGGATGGCAGCGAAAACGCCCTGCGTTTCCTCGGCGAACTGGGCAACCCCTTCTCCGCCATCGGCCTCGACCCTGTCGGCAAGATGGCCATCGACTGGGGCGTCTACGGCATCCCTGAATCCTACCTCGTCGGCCCCGACGGCACGATCCTCTACAAGCGCGTGGGACCGTTCGATGACAAGAGCCTGAAGGACGGGCTCTATCCTGCCATCGAAAAGGCCCTGGGCACGTCCGCGCAAGCGGGATAGCCTCCCCCATCATGCTGATTTGATCCCGACACCGGCCACGCGCGTCCGCCGAACCCCGGATAAAATCCGGGATCGCGGAGGAGAGGTGGCAATGAGAGGATAGAGGCCCGCTCGCCGGCCCGGCCTGACGCGCCCGTTACGGCGCCTTGCCCTCTTCCGGCGGTTCGATGGCGTGGCGCATGATCAGCGGCATCTGGGAAAGCGTGAAGAGGATGGTGATGGGCATGGTGCCCCAGACCTTGAAGGCCACCCAGAAATCGGTCGAGAAGTTGCGCCAGACGATCTCGTTCATTGCGGCCAGCACGAGGAAGAACAGGCCCCAGCGCAGCGTCAGCTTGCGCCAGCCCTCGTCCGTCAGCCGGAAGGCCGCGTGGAAGACATAGCCGAGCAGGGACTTGCCGAAGAGCAGGCCGCCGAGCAGGATCGTGCCGAACAGCGTGTTGACGATGGTCGGCTTCATCTTGATGAAGGTATCGTCCTGCAGCCAGAGCGTCAGCGCGCCGAAGATGAAGACGACCACGCCGGAAATGAGCGGCATCATCGGCAGGGTCCGCGTCAGGGCCCAGGACACCGCCAGCGCAATTGCCGTCGCAGCCATGAAGAGACCGGTCGCGATGAAGAGCGGCCCGCCCATCTCGGCCAGCATCGGAAAATGCGCGGCCAGCCATTCGCCGCGCGAATTGGCGAAGAAGAAGACGACGAGAGGGCCGAGTTCCAGCACCATCTTGAGGAGGGGGCTGATCTTCTCCTCCGTCTTGGCCGGGGCGTCCAGCGTTGCCTTGCTCATCTTTCAACTCCTGCGATCGCTTCCGCGAAATCCTTGGCCTCGAAGGGTTCGAGATCGTCGATCCCTTCGCCGACACCGATGAAATAGACCGGCAGCTTGTGCTTTGCCGCAATCGCCACAAGGATGCCGCCGCGGGCCGTACCGTCCAATTTTGTCATGATCAGGCCCGAGACGCCCGCGACGTTGCGGAAAATCTCCACCTGGTTCATCGCGTTCTGGCCGGTGGTGGCATCGAGCGTCTGCAGCACGGTGTGCGGCGCGTCGGGGTCGAGTTTGCCGAGCACGCGCACGATCTTCTCGAGTTCCGCCATCAGCTCCGCCTTGTTCTGCAGGCGGCCGGCGGTATCGACGATGAGCACGTCGCTCTTCTTCAGCTTCGCCTGCTCGTAGGCTTCATAGGCAAGGCCCGCCGCATCGGCGCCGAGCTTGGAGGAGACGATGTCGGAACCGGTCCGCTCCGCCCAGATCTTCAACTGCTCGATGGCCGCGGCGCGGAACGTGTCGCCGGCGGCCAGCATCACCTTCAGGCCCGCGCCGGAAAGCTTTGCCGCAAGCTTGCCGATGGTCGTCGTCTTGCCCGTGCCGTTGACGCCGACGACGAGGATCACATGCGGCTTGTGGCTGAGATCGAGTTCCAGCGGCTTTGCGACGGGCGCCAGCACCTTGGTGATCTCGGTCGACATGATGCGCGAAACGTCGGCACCGGTCACGTCCTTGCCGTAGCGCTCCGAGGCGAGCGTGTCGGTGATGCGTAGCGCCGTCTCGACGCCGAGGTCGGCCTGGATCAGCAGGTCTTCGAGATCCTGCAACGTCTCGTCGTCCAGCTTGCGCTTGGTGAAAAGGCTGGTGATCTGCCCGGTCAGTTGCGAGGAGGTGCGGGCAAGGCCTTCGCGCAGGCGCTGGAACCAGGTGCGCTTCGGCTGGGCAACCGGCGCGACGTCCTCGACCGGAGCCTTGTCCGCGGAAGCAAAACCCTTCGGCAAGGCGGGCGCGGCGGCCGGCTGCTCGATGCGCAGGGCCTCTTCGAGAACGGGATCCTCGACGGCAGCAGGCGCCGCGTCCGCGGGCATGCTGTCTTCGACGGAAGCAACATCCTCTTCGGCACCTGCTTCGACCGCGTCGTCTTCCGGCGCGACAGGCTCCTGCGCCACAGGCTCTTCCTCGACCTGTTCTTCTTCAACCTCGGTGTCCGGCTCTGCGGCAGCCTCATCTTCGACCGGGCCTGCCTCCGTCTTCGTCTCAGCCGCCGGCTCTTCGACGACCGGCAGATCGTGCGCATGCGGAAGCGGATAGATCTCCGGCTCGACATCCTCGGAAATGTGATACTCGGCCTCCGGATTGGCGGCTTCCGCTTCCTCCAGCAGCGCGTCGCGCTCGTCCTCGGCAGAGTGGACCGCCGGGGTCTCCGCCACGTCTTCGACCGCCGGCGTGACGACCTGCGATTCCGCGGCAGGCGTTTCCGCCTCCGGCTTGGGCTCGGCAGCGCTGTCTTTTCCGAATGTGAAAATCTTCTTGATGAAGCCGAGGGCCATGAACTGTATCCGCTAGTTACGGGAAGAGGCGGTTGCGAGAAGGGGCCGCATCGTCAGATGTTTTCCATTGTGTCCGGTGATCGCGACCGGCACAAGATCGCGCGGCTTGAGGCCGGCGGCATCGACGAGCGTGAAGTTTTCCGTATGGGCGAGGCCGTTGTTTTCCACAAGGATCGTTTCCTGCCTGCCGATCATCGAAACGAGATGGGCCTCGTGCAGCCGTTTTCCAGTCTCCCGCAGCCGCCCGGCGCGCTCCTTGATCAGTGCACGGTCGAGCTGCGGCATGCGCGCGGCCGGCGTGTCGGGGCGCGGGCTGTAGGGAAAGACGTGGAGATGGGCGATGCCGCAATCCTCGGCAAGGCGCACGGCGTTGGCGAACATTGCCTCGGTCTCCGTCGGAAACCCGGCGATCATGTCCGCGCCGAAGCTGGCATCCGGCCGTTCCGCACGCACGCGCTCGCAGAAGGCGCGGGCATCGGCGCTGGAATGGCGACGCTTCATGCGCTTCAAGATCAGGTCGTCGCCGTGCTGCAGCGACAGGTGCAGGTGCGGCATGAAGCGCGGCTCATCGGCGATGAGATCCCACAAATGCGCGTCCGCCTCGATGCTGTCGATCGAGGAAAGGCGAAGCCGCCTTATATCCGGCACCTGCTTCAAAAGCGTCTTCGCAAGCTGGCCAAGGCTCGGCTTGCCCGGCAGGTCCGCGCCGTAGCTCGTCGCGTCCACGCCGGTCAGCACGATTTCGCAGTAGCCGCTCTCGACGAGTTTGCGCGCCTGATCGACCACGGCCCCCATCGGCACGGAGCGGGAATTGCCTCGGCCATAGGGGATGATGCAGAAGGTGCAGCGATGGTCGCAGCCGTTCTGCACCTGCACAAAGGCCCGCACATGGCCGTCGATCAGCCTGACCATCTGCGGCGCGGTCTCGCGCACGCTCATGATGTCGTTGACGCGCAGCTTTTCTTCGGCCGAAACGCCGAAATCCGGCAGTGCCCGGTAGGAGGCGCTTTTCAGCTTCTCCTCGTTGCCGAGCACGGCGTCCACCTCCGGCATGGCGGCGAAGGTCTGCTTTTCCGTCTGCGCGGCGCAGCCGGTGACGACGATACGGGCGTGGGGATTGTCGCGCCGCGCACGGCGGATTGCCTGCCGGGCCTGGCGCACGGCCTCGCCGGTGACGGCGCAGGTGTTCACCAGCACGGCATTGTTCAGCCCTGCCTTCTCGGCTTCCGCGCGCATCACTTCCGATTCGTAGGTGTTGAGCCGACAGCCGAAGGTTATGACGGTAACGCCGCTCAAAGGGCGGCCGCCTCGGCATCGTCCCGGCGGAAGGCGCCGGTCTGGGGATCGAGCAGGCCCGACCATTCCCATTCGGCGGGGCCTGTCATGACGACGTGGTCGTCCGCGCGCCATTCGATGGTGAGCGTGCCCCGGTTCGGGCTGCTGGCGACGGTGATTGCGACCTTGCGGCCGGTACGGCCGGTGCGCGCGCCGGAAACGCCGGCCGCGCAGGCCGCGGAACCGCAGGCGAGCGTCAGGCCCGCGCCGCGCTCCCAGGTGCGCGTCGTCATGGTGGAGGCGGACGTCACCTGCGCCAGCGTGATATTGGCCTTTTCCGGGAACATCGGATGGTTTTCGAGCAGTGGCCCGAAACGGTCGAGATCGAAGCTCATCGGGTCGCGGTCGACCCAGAAGACGGCATGCGGGTTGCCCATCGACATGGCGGCGGGCGAATGCAGCACCGGCGCATCGATCGGCCCGATCTGGAGTTCGATGCGGCTCGTGTCGAAGAACTCTTCCGCGAGCGGAATGCGGTTCCATTCGAAGACCGGCTTGCCCATGTCGACGGAGATCGTGCCATCCTCGTGTTCGACGGCATTGAGGATGCCGGCCACCGTCTGGAAGGTGAAGACCTTCTTGCCCGTCTCGGAAGCCAGCGCCTGCACCACGCAACGCGTGCCGTTGCCGCAGGCCTGCGCCTTCGTGCCGTCGCAGTTGAGGATGTCGATGAAGGCGTCCGTGCCGTCGACCTTCGGATCGTGGATCGCCATGATCTGGTCGAAGCGTGTGGCCGGGTCGGCATTCAGCGCGATGGCCGCGGCGGGCGTCACGGCATCGTCGCGGCCGCGCATGTCCACGACGAGGATCATGTTTCCCAGTCCGTTCATACGGGCAAATTGCGCTTCAGCGGCCATGTCGGATATTCCTTGAAAAGACCCGTCCGGAGTCCTTCATTTCCAGCGCGCATATGGCGCACATTACTCGCGCGTATATGGCGCAAACGTGCCGGAATTACCAGACGGAGTCTTCGAATCCTTGCCGGGCCGGACTCCAATCCTTGACTTTCCGGCCTCTTTCCTGTTTAAGCCGCGCATCTGCGACAAGTGAGACTGCTTGAAGCCGCCGACCGGGACCCATTGCGGTATAAACAGATCCCGGAGGTCAACACCCGACAGCGCGATGCGCCCTCGGGTGCTTTTTGGCTTTGCGTCTTGTTTTTGTCGCCGATTGCACCGACGTTTCCGCCTGATGTGGAAACAAGAAGGAAGACGTGATGTTTGAAACACTCCAGGACCGCCTTGGCTCCATTCTGAATGGATTGACAGGCCGCGGCGCGCTTTCCGAGGCTGATGTCTCGGCGGCGTTGCGTGAGGTCCGCCGTGCGCTGCTCGAAGCGGACGTGGCGCTGGAAGTGGTGCGCGGCTTCACCGATGCGGTACGCGAAAAGGCCGTCGGCGCCGAAATCGTCAAGTCGATCAAGCCCGGCCAGATGGTCGTCAAGATCGTGCATGACGAGCTCGTCTCCATGCTCGGCTCCGAGGGCGTCTCCATCGACCTCAATGCCCCCGCCCCCGTCGTCATCATGATGGTGGGTCTGCAGGGCTCGGGCAAGACGACCACCTCGGGCAAGATCGCCAACCGGCTGAAGACGCGCGAGAAGAAGAAGGTCCTGATGGCCTCGCTCGACACGCGCCGTCCGGCCGCGCAGGAGCAGCTTCGCCAGCTCGGCGTGCAGACCGGCATCGATACGCTGCCGATCATCGCCGGCCAGTCGCCGACCGATATCGCCGCGCGCGCCGTCCAGGCCGCAAAGCTCGGCGGCCATGACGTCGTCATCCTCGACACCGCCGGCCGCACGCATATCGACGAGCCGCTGATGATCGAGATGGCGGAGATCAAGCGGAAGTCCAATCCGCACGAAATCCTGCTCGTCGCCGATGCGCTGACCGGTCAGGACGCCGTCAACCTCGCCCGCAACTTCGACGACCGCGTCGGCATCACCGGCCTCGTGCTCACCCGCATGGACGGCGACGGCCGCGGCGGTGCGGCCCTTTCCATGCGCGCCGTCACCGGCAAGCCGATCAAGCTGATCGGCGTCGGCGAAAAGATGGGCGAGCTGGAAGAATTCCATCCCCGCCGCGTCGCCGACCGCATCCTCGGCATGGGCGACATCGTCTCGCTCGTCGAGAAGGCGGCGGAGAACATCGACGCCGAGAAGGCGGCCGCCATGGCCGCCAAGATGGCCAAGGGCAAGTTCGACCTCAACGACCTCGCCGACCAGCTGCGCCAGATGCAGAAGATGGGCGGCATGGGCGGCATCATGGGCCTGATGCCCGGCATGGCCGGCATGAAGGACAAGATGTCGGCCGCAGGCCTCGACGACAAGCTGTTCGGTCGCCAGATCGCCATCATCAATTCGATGACCAAGGCCGAGCGGGCCAACCCCGATATGCTCAAGCATTCCCGCAAGAAGCGCATCGCCGCCGGTTCCGGCACCGATGCCGCCGACATCAACAAGCTTCTCAAGATGCACCGCCAGATGGCGGACATGATGAAGATGATGGGCGGCAAGAAGGGCGGCCTGATGAAGCAGATGATGGGCGGCCTTGCCGGCAAGATGGGCCTTGGCGGCGGCATGGGCGGCATGCCGGACCTGTCCAGCATGGACCCGAAGCAGCTCGAGGCGCTCGCCAAGCAGGCGGAAGCGGCCGGCATCAAGCCGGGCAGCCTGCCGGGCCTCGGCGGCAGCGGCGGTCTTCGCCTGCCCGGCCTTGGCGGCGGCCTTCCGGGCCTGCCTGGCCTGCCGAAGAAGAAGTGAGGGGCTGAGGCATGACGATCGACCCGAAGGTCAAGCAGCAACTGGGTGAATACCGGCAGTCGATCGACAATATCGACGCTGCCCTTGTGCATATGCTCGCCGAACGCTTCCGCTGCACCCAGGCAGTGGGCGTGCTGAAGGCGACGCATGAACTGCCGCCGGCCGATCCGGCGCGCGAGGAATACCAGATCGAGCGCCTTCGCCGCCTGGCGAAGGATGCCAATCTGGATCCGGATTTCGCGGAGAAGTTCCTGAACTTCATCATCCGCGAGGTGATCCGGCACCATGAAGCCATTGCCGCTGAACACAGCGGTACAAACCACACCGCTTGAAGAAGCGGCCATCTACCCAAGGAGAAATGACATGTCCCTGAAGATTCGTCTCGCCCGCGGCGGTTCCAAGAAGCGCCCGTACTACCAGATCGTCGTTGCCGACGCCCGTTCGCCGCGTGACGGCCGCTTCCTCGAGAAGCTCGGCTCCTGGAACCCGATGCTCGGCAAGGACGACGCAAGCCGCGTCCAGATCGACACCGACCGCGCCAAGGAATGGCTCGCCAAGGGCGCACAGCCGACCGACCGCGTTGCCCGCTTCCTCGACGAAGCCGGCGTTCTGAAGCGCGACGCCCGCAGCAACCCGGAAAAGGCAAAGCCGGGCAAGAAGGCGCTCGAGCGCGCTGCCGAAAAGAAGCAGAAGGAAGAAGAAGCCGCTGCTGCCGCCGCTGGCGAATAATCGGCCGCGACTTGCTTTTCAGGACGGGCGGCGTGCTTCATGCCGCCCGTTTTCATTTTTATCCGACGCACGTGCGGCCGCGGAGCCGCTGCATACTTTTGCTGCAAGGGCACTAGGAGCCTCCGCGCGAACGTCGTAAGAGGCTTTGCAGGACCACACGGAACCGAACCATGGCGAAACTGGAAAATCCCGTCCTCATGGGCACCGTCGGAGCGGCACAGGGCCTGCGCGGCGAGGTCCGCGTGAAATCCTTCACCATCGACCCGACATCCATTGGCGATTACGGCCATCTGCACACCGAGGACGGCCGGACCTTCGAGGTGCTGGAAGTGCGCGAAGCGAAGAACGTGGTCGTCGTGCGCTTCCGTGGCGTCAACGACCGCAATGCCGCCGAGGCGCTGAACGGCGTCGATCTCTATATCGAGCGCGACAACCTTCCGGACGAGGAACTGGACGAGGACGAGTTCTTCTATGCCGACCTCGAAGGGCTGGAGGCCGTCGACACGACCGGCCGCAGCCACGGCAAGGTGACCGGCATCTTCGATTTCGGCGCGGGCGACCTCCTGGAACTCAAAGGCCCCGGCAAGCGCCCCGTGCTCATTCCCTTCTCCGAAGCCGCCGTGCTGGAAATCGACCTCGAAGGCGGACGCCTGCTGATCGATGCCATCGCCGCCGGCCTCGTCGATGAAGAGAAGGACGGCCCGGGCAGCCGGCGCCGCCGCCCGCCGCAGGGCGAGGGGACGTAACGTGGCTTTCCGCGCCACCATCCTGACGCTCTATCCGGACATGTTTCCGGGCCTCCTCGGCCAGTCTCTCTCCGGCAAGGCGCTCGAGCGCGGCGACTGGACGCTGGACTGCGTGCAGATCCGCGACTTCACCACCGACCGCCATCGCACCGTTGACGACACGCCCGCCGGCGGCGGGGCGGGCATGGTGCTGAAGCCTGACGTGCTGGCGAAAGCCATCGACCACGCCTCGCAGGGCGACGGCCGCCCGCGCCTGCTGATGAGCCCGCGCGGCAAGCCGCTGACCCAGAAGCGCGTGCGCGAGCTTGCCGCCGGGGACGGCGCGATCATCGTCTGCGGCCGCTTCGAGGGCGTCGACCAGCGCGTCATCGACGGACGGCAGCTCGAAGAGGTCTCCATTGGCGACTACATCCTGTCCGGCGGGGAGCCGGCGGCGATGATCCTGTTGGACGCCATCGTGCGCATCCTGCCCGGCGTGATGGGCAATGCGCTGTCCGGCGAGCACGAAAGCTTCGAGGGCGGGCTGCTGGAACATCCGCACTATACCCGCCCGCAGGTCTGGGAAGGCCTGGAAATCCCCGGTGTCCTCACCTCCGGCAACCATGCCGCCATCGATCGCTGGCGGCGGGAGGAAGCCGAAAAGCTGACACGCGCGCGCCGTCCGGACCTTCTCTCCGATCAGCCCTTCAGGAAATAATAAACCGTCAGCGCAAGGCCGACGGTCACCACCAGAACGCGGATCACCGGCTGCGGCACCCGCCGGGCCGCCCAGACGCCGGACCAGCCGCCGAGGGCTGCCGCCGGCACCATGACGACGGCCTGCGGCCAGCCGATCACTCCGCCGCTGGCGAAGACGACGACCGCCATGGCTGCGATGACCACGGCGACGAAATTCTTCAGCGCGTTCAGTCGGTGATAGTCGCCGCCCTTGGTGAGGCCCAGCACGGCGAGCGTCATGATGCCCATGCCGGCGCCGAAGAAGCCGCCATAGATCGAGGTCACGAACTGGCCGGCAAGACCGAGCGGCGAGATCGGCTTTTCCGGGCTCAGCGTCTTCGGCTTGAGATAGGGGCCGGCCGCGAAGATCGCGGTCGCCGCGAGAAGCAGCCAGGGCACCAGCGCGCGGAACGAGGGGTTGGAGAGCGACAGCAGCAGCAGCGCTCCGGCAAGGCCGCCGACGAGCGAGAGGCCGCCGAGCAGCGCTGCTTCCTTCCAGTCCGCGCGGATTTCCTTGGCATAGGCGAGCGTCGAGGTGACGTAGCCGGGAAACTGGGTGATCGAGGAGGTGGCATTGGCCACGATGGGCGGCAGGCCGGTCAGCGACATCGCGCCGAAGGTGAGAAACGTGCCGCCGCCGGCAATGGCGTTCACCACGCCGGACAGGAAACCGGCGATAAACAGAAAGATGGCATCGAAAACGGTCATGGCGATCCCCGGACGCGCACAAAGGCCGCGTCCCCTCCTCCACGGCGTGATAGCGTGGTGCCGGAAGACCGGCAAGGCCAGAAAACCGGCGGCCCGCGCGCGGATTCTTTTGCTTGCGGGGATGACAAGCCCGCCCGATTGGTGTATTGGCCCGCACGGATTTGGGATTACCCAGCCGACCTGCAATCAAAGAATGGCGAATCCGCTCCGTCCGGCAACGGACTATCCTGACGAGGCATGACCTCGAAGGCGACCGTCGAGCGCTCTGGCTGTTTCAGAAGAACCAGAAGGTTAGACCGATGAACATCATCCAGCAGCTCGAGGCCGAACAGGCCGCCAAGATTGAAGCCAAGCGTCAGCTCCCGGAATTCTCCCCGGGCGACACCGTCCGCGTCAACGTACGCGTTACGGAAGGCACGCGTACCCGCGTTCAGGCCTATGAAGGCGTTTGCATCGCCCGCTCCGGCGGCGGCCTCAACGAGAGCTTCACCGTTCGCAAGATTTCCTACGGCGAAGGCGTCGAGCGCGTATTCCCCGTTTACTCGCCGCTCGTCGAAAGCGTCGAAGTCGTTCGCCGCGGTAAGGTCCGCCGCGCCAAGCTCTACTACCTGCGCGATCGTCGCGGCAAGTCGGCTCGTATCGTCGAGAACACCGGCACGCGCGCCCGCAAGCTGAACGACGCCGAGCGCGCCGCCATTGCCGAGGAAAAGGCACGTCTCGAAGCCGAGAAGGTTGCAGCCGCTCAGGCACTCGCCGCTGAAAAGGCCGCAGCAGAAGCTGCCGAAGCCGCAAAGGCTGCGGAAGCCGCCGCCGAATAATCCGGCAGCGCATAAATTCGAAAAAGCCGTCGGCACCTGCCGGCGGCTTTTTTGTTTCCGGGACCTGAAAACGTCTCAGCGATTGGCCGCAAGCTCGGCGGCGATGCGGCGCACCTCGCCCTCGAGGTTCTTTCCCGGACAGGCCGTTTGCGCGAAATCCTTGTGTGTGCCGATCCTGTCGGCCGGGATGCCGTATTGCCGCGACAGGTCCCGTATCAGGTCCTTCAGCGCCGCCAGTTCCTCCGCGGTCGGCGTCTCCTTCTCGAAATTGCCTTCCACGACGATGGTGACATGGCCCGTCGGGTCATATTTCGTGTTCGTATCGCCGACGAAGCCGATAGGCCGCCCCTCGGCGATCTTGCCGTCCACGGCGATATAGAAGTGGTAGGGAATATCCGCCCAGGCCTCTTTCGTCCGTCCGTCGGCAAGCTTGGATCTGGCCTGCGAAAAGGCCTGCAGGGACGTCATCTTCTTCACGATGGAAAAGCCGTGTTTTCCGCGCGTCGCGGTGTGGTGCACGGTGATGCGCCGGGGCGTCTGCTTTTCCATGGCCAGCACCGGCTTGCGCGCACCCCATTCGCTGCGGCTCATCACCTCGGCGGCGCCTGCGGAAGAAACCGTCGCCAGCAAGGCGAGGAGAAGGAGGGACGACCTGGGAAGACCCATCAGCGGATTTCCTTGATGTAAGCGTCACCCACAACTTGCTGCGCAGTGCCAAGTTCCCGCAGCGCCGTGCTTTTCTTGTAAGGCCCCATCACCACGGAATAGAGCCCGTCGGCGAGGCTGCGATAGGCGTTCGTGTCGATGATCGAGACGTCGTAGCCCTGGTTCTGCATCAGGCGGGCGCGCTGGCGGGCCTTTTCCGGCTGGGCCTGCGGGAAGGAACCGAGAACCACGAACCACCCGGACGAGACACGCACCGTCTGCAGGCCGCCGCGCGTCTGCGACTCTTCTGCGGCGGCATCGGGCACCTCCCTGACCTCCTCGACCTTGGCCTTGCTTGCGACCTCCGCCTCCAGTTCCTCCACGAGGGCGCGGGCATAGTCGGCGTAGCGGCTGTCCGGATACTTGCGCAGGAAGGCCTGGTGGATCTTCAGGCTGCGCAGATCCTTGATCGCGTTCCACTCCTCCAGCGCCGGGTCGATCTCGACCTGAACGGGATCCTTGCCCCCCGTCATCGCCGGCGTCTCGACCGGCTTGACCTCGCCGCCCTCCGGCAGCAGCACGATCTCGCCGGTGATCTGGTCGTAGAAGGCCGGCTGCTGGTTGCGGCCGATGGTCTTCGCCGTCGCCTCCACCTCGCGCTGCACGGCCTTGGCGAGCGCGATATGGCTCATGCCGGGCTTTTGCAAAAAGGGCAGCAGGGTACGGGTAAAGACGGAGTTCGGATTGGCATCGTTTTCGCCGAGCCGGTCCAGCGCCTCCTGCCCTGCCCCAGCCGACATCAGCACGAACGTACCCGTCGGCGGCGCCACGACCTGCAGGCCGCGCGTCGCACCGACGCTGCGCCCGCCCTTCGAGGCGAAGGGATTGTTGCGGCAGGCATCGAGCACGAAGAAGCTGACGGCCGCGCCCTTGCCCTGGACCCGCGCCAGAAGGTCGTCGACCACATGGGCCTCGTCGCGCACCAGTCCGGCATTGCTGGTATCGGGAATGTCGACCGGCAGCAGGATGTTCTGCCCGTCGAGCGCCACGCCGTGCCCGGCGAAGAAGAAGAAGGCGGTATCGCCCGGTTCGATGCGTTCGACGAAATCGGCAAACTTCGCGTTGATCTGCCGGCGCGTCAGGTTCTCGCCGAGATCGACGGCGAAATCGAGCCTGGCCAGCGACTGCGAGACGGCGCGGGCATCGTTCACCGCCTTCTGAAGCTGCGGCACCGCTTCATAGGCGTCGTTGCCGATGATGAGCGCGACGCGCTTCGCCGCGGCCGGATCCACGCCCAGCAGAAGGAAGGTCAGGACGACGAACAGATATCTCATGAGTGCCCCCCGGCCACATTGTTTCCCAAGACTATCGCCGTGCCTTTCCGGCGAAAAGAGCAAAGGTGAAAGACCGCTCGGCTTGCCTATCGGGAGGGAACTGTGACAGTGTTCCGCCGCCACAATTCAGGAGCATATTTTGATGTTTTCCCGCCGCACCGTTCTTGCCGGCCTTGCTGCCGCTGTTCTCATGCCCGCCATTGCCGTTGCGGCCGACCTTCCCGATCTCGGCGGCAAGACCGTCGTGGTCGTGACGGAAAACGCCTATCCGCCGCTGCAGTTCGTCGACCCCAAGACCGGCGAGCAGATCGGCTGGGAGTACGACGCGATGAACGAGATCGCCAAGCGGCTGAACTTCAAGGTCGAGTACCAGAACACCTCCTGGGATGCGATGATCCAGGCCGTCTCCGACAACCAGTACAACATCGGCATGACCGGCATCACCATCAAGGACGACCGCAAGGCAAAGGTGGACTTCTCCGACCCCTACATGCGCTCGCAGCAGTTCATGCTGGTGCGCGGTGACGAAAACCGGTTCACCGACGCCAAGAGCTTCGGCGCCTTCGCGGACGGCCTGATCGCCGCCCAGCCGGGCACCTCGCCCTTCTACACCGCCGTCTACGAAATCCTCGACGGCAACGAGCAGAACCCGCGCATCAAGCTGTTCGAGACCTTCGGCGCGACGGTTCAGGCGCTGCAGGCCGGCGACGTCGACCTCGTGCTCACCGACAGCGTCGCGGCCAAGGGCTATGTCGACGCCTCGGGCGGCAAGCTGAAGGTCGTCGGCGGCCCGCTCGGCGCGGAAGACTTCGGCTTCATCTTCCCGAAGGGCTCCGACCTCGTCGCCCCCGTCAACGCCGCCATCGCCGCCCTGAAAGCGGACGGCACCCTCGATGCGCTCGATAAGAAATGGTTCCTCGACTACAAGATGGGTCAGTGACCGGCGGCCATGGCTCCCGTTTCCTCTGACGCCGGCAAGGACGACTATCCCTGGTGGCTGGTCGCCCTCGCCGTGATCGCGCTGGCGCTTGCCGGCGTGATCGTCGCCAACGATCTCTACACCCAGGTTTTCGGCGTCGTGCTGAAGGGGCTGTGGGTCACGATCTTCGTGACCCTCGTCGCCTTCCTGCTCGCCACCATGCTCGGCCTCGGCGTCGCGTTGATGGCCCTTTCGGAAAGCAAGGCGCTGCGCCAGATCGCCCGCTTCTACACGGAGGTCATCCGTGGCGTGCCGATTCTCGTCTTGCTCTTCTATATCGCCTTCGTCGGCGCGCCGGCGCTGGTGGCGGTGATCAATGTCGCCATCGGCCCGCTGGTCGCCGCCGGATACATGGAACCCGTGCTGGTGCGCGATCTCTCCTTGATGTGGCGGGCGATCATCGCGCTGATGATCGGCTATTCCGCCTTCATCGGCGAGGTTTTCCGCGCCGGCATCCAGTCGGTCGACAAGGGACAGGTGGAAGCGGCCAAGGCACTCGGCCTGTCGCGTTTCCAGCGCTTCCGCCTCGTCGTCTTCCCGCAGGCCGTGCGCGTCATCCTGCCGCCGCTCGGCAACGACTTCGTGGCGATGGTCAAGGACAGTTCGCTCGTCTCCGTGCTCGGCGTCGCCGACATCACGCAGATGGGCAAGGTCTATGCCTCCGGCTCGTTCCGCTTCTTCGAGACCTATTCCATCGTCGCCTATGTCTACCTGATCCTCACCATCGGCCTGTCGCTCGGCCTTCGGGCGCTGGAAAGGCGCATGCGGCGAAACTAAAACATCCCGCGACTGGCACGCCCGAAACGGACGGCGGCGCTTTAGTCGCGGGCAAGGATGATCAGGCGGTCGCTCGGCCCGAAGGCGACCAGTTCCGACTTCACCGGATTGACGACGACCCCGCCCATGTTGCGCGGGTCCTCCCCGGCCGGATTGGCGCGGCTATAGCCGAGCGCCACCTCACCGCGGATGAGCGCGGCGAGATTGACGGTGTAGAAATTCACCGGCCGGTCGATGGCGATATAGTCGGTGACGGGACGCATGTAGATTTCCGAACCGTCCTCGTCGAGCAGCTCGTCGAAGATCTGCGCCATCAGCTCGTTTTCCGAGGCCTGCGCCAGCATCAGGCTGACCAGCTTGTTGCTGACGACGAAATCGTCGGCGCGGGTGACGGCGGCAAGGTTGCGGTTGCGCACGTCGATCATCTCGCTGACGATGCCGATATGCTTGTTCGCCGCATCGGCGATCTTGCGCAATTGCAGCAGCGTCACCAGCGTCGCCGTATCGGCCGGCTGCGGCGCCATGTCGTCGCTGTAGCCGAGCACCAGCACGTGGTCATAGGCGGGCACGTCGAGCGCATCCAGCGCCGTGCGGTTCGTCGTGTCGATGACGGCGCAACGAACGCTCAGGTTCTCCGCAAGATAGGACAAGCCCGCGACCTCCGTCTCCAGTTCCGGCCGGTTCGCGGCGATCATCAGCTCCGAACCCGGCGCAACGTAGCGCGACAATTCCTGCGTGATGATCGGCCCGCGCCGGTTCCAGCCGAGCAGCAGGGTGCGCTCCGGCCCCGGCTCGCGATGGACCCGCGGGCGAACGATCTCGCGATCGACAACGAAATCGCCCGTACGCGGCTTGATCGTCGCATCGTCCTCGGCGATCAGGATGGCCCGTTCGCCGGCTGCGATCACCCGGCTCGTCGGCGGGTTGAGATGCACGACGCCGTCCGTGTCGCAGATGCCGATCAATGTCGAGGTGTCGTAGGCCATGACGGCATTGCCGAAGGATTTTCCCGTCAGCGCCGGCTGCTCCACGGCATAGATTTCCGAACCGTCGAAATCGAGCAGTTCCGTATAGACCGCCGAAAGGCCGGCCTGCCGGCTGGAACTGACGACGATGCGCGAGATCAGCTCGTCCGCCAGCACGAGTTGAAGCTCGGAACCGCCGACGATGCGCGCCACCTCGGCATTGCCCGCGTCGCGGATTTCGGCGGCGATCTGGTAGGGTTCCTTGCGCCGTTCCGGATCGTTGACGAGGGCGAGCACCGTCTTGATCACCTCGGAATCGGCGTAGTCGCTTTCCGGCGACAGCACGATGATGGAGCGCGAGGCCTGCGGATTGACGATGTTGACGTCGTAAAGGTCGGTCGGGTCGCCGCTGCGGCATATGATGCGAGTGTTGCCGAGATCGGCTATCTTGTCGGCGATCTCGTCCTCCATCTCCACCTTGTCCTTGCCGGCCATGATGACGATGCGCGGATTGCGGCGGCTCTGGTTGGCGATGACGAGTTCGGAAATGACGTCGAAGATCGAGGGCGACCAGTTGAAGATGATCGTGTGGTCCTTCTCCAGGACGTGCGAACGGCCCTTGCGCAATTCGTCCAGCTTTTCGTCGAGACCGGAGGAGAGCACGCCGATGAGGGCGGAGAAGACGAAGATGCCCGCCACCGTCACGACCAGCGAGACGCCGCGGAAACCCCAGCCGACATCCCCGCCCATCGCACCGGCATCCATGGTGCGCATCAGCGATTCCCAGGAGCCCTCGATGAAGGAGACGGGCTCGCCGCCCTCCTGCGCAATCCCCGTGATGGCGAGGAAAAGGCCGGCGATGACAATGACGATGAGGGAGATGACGGTCAGCCACCCGATCAGCGCGATCGGCCCTGCCGCCATGCTCTTGTCGAACTGGTAGCGCAGGCGGTCACGCCATGTAATCGTCTTCATCTAGATCCCCTCAAACCGGCTTCCCGCCGGAGACGTCTATCGAGTCTCAAAAATTCGTGAACACGGCAAGGAGGGCACGCGGAAATATTCGCAAGCAGCGTGAATAGCGGCAGCCGGCGCCAACTTGCCGAGATCGGGAAAAATCGCTATATGCGGAATATGGAATCCAAGTTCGGATGCACGGAAAAGCATGTCGTCGTGCTGCAGGATCACAAGCGCCTGCCGGCACGCTTCTTTGCGCGTGTCTTCGGGGCGCTCATAAGCCGCCTATCCTGATCGCCCGTTTTTCGATGCGATCCCGCTAGCTGCGCGCTGCGGATTTCCAGACCCCCTTAACATGCCCAGCGGATGAAGAGCCATGAGCGCACCCCGTACCCTCTACGACAAGATCTTCGACGACCACATCGTCAGCCGCCAGGAAGACGGCACCTGTCTTCTCTACATCGATCGTCACCTCGTTCACGAAGTGACGAGCCCCCAGGCCTTCGAGGGCCTGCGCATGGCCGGCCGCAAGGTCCGCGCGCCGGAAAAGACGCTGGCCGTCGTCGACCATAACGTTCCGACCTCGCCGGACCGCCACCAGGGCATCAAGAACGAGGAAAGCCGCATCCAGGTCGAGGCGCTCGCCAAGAACGCCGCCGATTTCGGCGTGGAATACTATTCGGAAAAGGATGTCCGCCAGGGCATCGTGCACATCGTCGGTCCCGAACAGGGCTTCACCCTGCCGGGCATGACCATCGTCTGCGGTGACAGCCATACTTCGACGCATGGCGCCTTCGGCGCGCTGGCGCATGGCATCGGCACGTCGGAAGTGGAGCACGTTCTGGCCACCCAGACGCTGATCCAGAAGAAGGCCAAGAACATGCTGGTGCGCGTCGACGGGCAGCTCCCGGACGGCGTGACGGCGAAGGACGTCATCCTCGCCATCATCGGCGAGATCGGCACCGCCGGCGGCACCGGCCACGTCATCGAATTCGCCGGCGAAGCCATTCGCTCGCTGTCGATGGAAGGCCGCATGACGATCTGCAACATGACGATCGAAGGCGGCGCCCGCGCCGGCCTCATCGCACCGGACGAAAAGACCTTCGAATACATCAAGGACAAGCCGCGCGCGCCCAAGGGCAAGGCGCTGGAAATGGCGCTCGACTACTGGAAGACGCTCTACACGGAAGACGGCGCGCATTTCGACCGTGTCGTCGTGCTCGACGCCGCCAACCTGCCGCCGATCGTTTCCTGGGGCTCCTCGCCGGAAGACGTCGTCTCCGTCGAAGGCGTCGTGCCGAACCCGGACGATATCGAAGACGAAACGAAGCGCTCGTCCAAGTGGCGCGCCCTTGACTACATGGGCCTGAAGCCAGGCACCAGGATCACCGACATCGCCATCGACCGCGTCTTCATCGGTTCTTGCACCAACGGCCGCATCGAGGACCTGCGCGCCGTCGCAGCCGTCGTCGAGGGCAAGAAGGTCGCCGCCACCGTCAATGCCATGATCGTTCCGGGCTCCGGCCTCGTGAAGGAACAGGCCGAGAAGGAAGGCCTGGACGCGATCTTCAAGGAAGCCGGCTTCGACTGGCGCGAGCCGGGCTGCTCCATGTGCCTTGCCATGAACGACGACCGCCTGAAGCCGGGCGAGCGCTGCGCCTCCACCTCGAACCGCAACTTCGAGGGCCGCCAGGGCTTCAAGGGCCGCACGCATCTCGTCTCGCCCGCCATGGCCGCTGCCGCCGCCATTGCCGGTCACTTCGTCGACATCCGCGACTGGCAGTAATCGCGATCGCGTCGTCCGAGAGAATAGAAGGCCGGGAGCGTACTCCCGGCCTTTTCGTTTGAGAAGGATCCCATGAAACAGCTTCTCTTGCTGCGCCACGCCAAATCCGCCTGGCCGGACGGCGTTGCGGACCATGATCGCCCGCTCGGCGACCGTGGCCGCCGCGACGCACCCCGCATGGGCGCCTATATCGCCAAGGCGGGCCTCCAGCCGGATTTCGCCCTGGTTTCCTCTGCACGACGTACCCAGGAGACCTGGGGTCTGGTCGCCCCGGAACTCAAGGCCCCCTGCCCCTCCCGCACCGTACCCTCTATCTACGAGGCCGATCCGTCCGCCATTCTTGCGGCGATCCGGCAGGCTCCCGAGGAAAGCGGGACCGTTCTCGTCATCGGGCACAATCCCGGCTTCGAGGACCTGGCATCGCTGCTCGCACCGACCGGCGAGACCGAAGCCGTTAGCCGACTAAAAGAAAAATACCCGACCGCCGGCCTTGCCGTGATCGCCCTCGACATCGAACACTGGACCGACGCCACGCCGGGCAAGGGTCGGCTCGAAATCTTCGCCACCCCGAAAATGGTGCAATGAAAAGGGCGGCCGAAGCCGCCCTTCCGTAAAACCCTGAAAACAGGGTCAGAACGTTGCCGTCATCGGGTCGGGGCCGATGCGCTTGCCGCCGGCTTCGAGGCTCGCGAAGATCTTCATGTCCTCGGCATCGAGCTTGAAGTCGAAGACCTTGAAATTCTCCTCGATGCGCGAGGGGGTTACCGATTTCGGGATGACGACGAGGCCATTCTCGATGTGCCAGCGGGTGATGACCTGCGCCGGCGTGCGGCCGTGTTTTGCCGCGATGCCGGCAATGACGGGATCGTCGAGCAGCTTGCCCTGTCCGAGCGGGCTCCAGGACTGGGTAGCGATGCGGTGCTTCTCGTGGTAGGCGCGCGCCTCCTTCTGCGGGAAGTCCGGATGCAGCTCGATCTGGTTGATGACGGGCGTGATACCGGTCTCGTCGATGATGCGCTGCAGATGCTCGGGATAGAAGTTGGAGACGCCGATGGAGCGAGCGCGACCTTCCTTTTGGATCTGGATCAGGGCCTTCCAGCTGTCGACGAACTGACCGCGCTTCGGCGCCGGCCAGTGGATGAGATAAAGGTCGACATAATCGGTACCGAGCCGCTTGAGGCTGGCGTCGAAGGCCTTCAGTGCCGCGTCGTACCCCTGGTCGGCATTCCAGAGCTTCGTCGTCAGGAAGATTTCCGCACGATCGACGCCGGAAGCGCGGATGCCCTCGCCGACACCCTGCTCGTTCTCGTAGATCGCCGCCGTGTCGACATGGCGGTAGCCGGCAGCAAGGGCGGCCTTGACCGCCGTCACGGCCGTATCGTTCGGGGCCTGCCAGACGCCGAGGCCGACCTGGGGAATGCTGTTGCCGTCGTGAAAGGAAATTGTCGGCTGATCGCTCATCAGAATGTCTCCATGAAAAGGTTTGGCGTGCTTGAACCCGGACGGGCTTCCCGTGGCGCCTTGAAGCCCGGCGACGGTCGAGGCTGGATATAGGCCTTGCATCGCATGCTTTCAGCCCGCCACCGGGGAAAAATCGTCAGAGGACCCGCACCACCGTGCCGCGCCCGATATGCGGCAGGATGCGCAGCATGTCGCGCCGCGCGACGGCGACACAGCCCGCCGTCGGCTCATAGCCGGGGCGAATGAGGTGGAAGAAGATCGCCGAGCCCGCATGGCGCTTGCGCGCGGTCACATTCCAGTCGAGCACGAGGCAGATGTCGTAGAGCTCGTCCCTGCGCTGCATCTCTTCGTGGCTCGGCTTGAACGGTGCACGGACGAGCCGGTTGTAGGAAGGATGCCGCGGCTCGTCGCACCAGAGCATGGAGGGCCGGATGCGCCGCAGCGGCAGGCCGGTCTTCGGCGAAGCGACCCGGTCGCCGCGCAGAAAGCCGGAAAGCAGCGGCATGGCGGCGATGGGCGTTGCCCCGTCGCCCTCCCGCTTGCGGCTGGTGCGGCCCGACCGGCCGATGGCGGCGGGAATGCGCAGGGAACCGACCTGCACGATGGCGCGCGTCTTCTTCCCCGGCGCGGGGCGCACGAGGACCGTCTTCACGCAATGTTTAGGAGATGTGATCCGGCTCATGGTCCTCCGCCATATTCGCGCCACGCGGCACCGTATCTGGCTAAGCCGCAGCCGGGCTTGCCAAAAATGTCAATTCACTTACTTTCCAGAGGAATGCCGAGAGGTAAAGCATGACATCCCGCACAATCCTTCTTGTCGACGACGACAACGACCTTCGCGAGACGCTCGTCGAGCAGCTTTCGCTTTACGAGGAATTCTCGACGCTGGAGGAAACGACCGCCGGCAAGGGCATCCAGACGGCGCGCGCCAACCAGATCGACCTTCTCATCATGGATGTCGGCCTGCCGGATATGGACGGCCGCGAGGCGGTGAAACTCCTGCGCAAGGGCGGCTTCAAGGCGCCGATCATCATGCTGACGGGGCACGATACCGATTCGGATACGATCCTCGGCCTCGAGGCCGGCGCCAACGACTACGTGACGAAGCCCTTCCGCTTCGCCGTGCTGCTCGCGCGCATCCGCGCCCAGCTGCGCCAGCACGAGAGCAGCGAGGACGCCACCTTCACCGTCGGCCCCTACACGTTCCGACCCGGCCAGAAGCTGCTGACGATGGAAAACGGCCAGAAGATCCGCCTCACGGAGAAGGAAGCGGCGATCATCCGCTATCTCTACCGCGCCGACCAGAAGGTGGTGACGCGCGACGTGCTGCTGGAGGAAGTCTGGGGCTACAATTCGGGCGTGACGACCCACACGCTGGAGACCCATGTCTATCGCCTGCGCCAGAAGATCGAGCGGGACCCTTCCAATGCGGAGATTCTCGTGACAGAGAACGGCGGTTACAAGATCGTACCCTAGAGTTCACGCAGTTCCGGGCGGATAGCCTATAGGCTTTTCCGGAACTGCATTTCAGTAAGGAGCGCCCGACGTGGCTCTCAGCGACGACATCGTCCTTCTTTCCAAGGTGCCGCTCTTTGCCGGCCTTGCCGACGACAAGCTGCGGCTGATGGCGTTCGGCGCCGAGCGCCGGCGGCTGGTCGAAGGGCAAACGCTGTTTCGCGAGGGTACCTCGGCCGATTGCGGTTTCGTCGTCGCCTATGGCGCGTTCCAGCTGACATCCACGCTGCGCGACGGGACGACGCGCGACGAAGGCACGGCGGACGCCGGCACGTTGCTCTCCGAGCTTGCGATGATTTCTGCGGTCGAGCGCAAATATACCGCGGTCGCACTGGAGGACAGCGAGGTCATCCGCATCAACCGCCCGCTCTTCCGCCGCATGCTGGAGGAATACCCCGATGTCGCCGTGCTGGTCGATGCGCGCATCCGCGAGAATCTCGCGGCGATGATCAGCCAGATGCGCCGCCTTGCGGGCCGTTTCGCCTGATCCTCAGAAATCGAATTCCGCAATGACGGGCACGTGGTCGGACGGCCGTTCCCAGCCGCGTGCCTCGCGAACCACCGAAATGTTGGTCAGATGCGGCTCGAGGTCGGCGGAAGACCAGATGTGGTCGAGGCGACGCCCCTTGTCGGCGGCCTGCCAGTCGGCCGAGCGGTAGCTCCACCACGTATAGAGCTTCTCCTGCATCGGCACCTTGCGGCGCATCAGGTCCACCCAGGCGCCCTTCGTCATCACGTCGATCAGCCCTTCCGTCTCGATCGGCGTGTGACTGACGATCTTGAGAAGCTGCTTGTGCGACCAGACGTCATGCTCCAGCGGCGCGATGTTGAGATCCCCGACGAGAACGGAGGAGATACCGGCTTCCGCCTCCGCATGCAGCAGCTTCATCTCCTCGATGAAGTCGAGCTTGTGGCCGAATTTCGGGTTGATCGTCCGGTCCGGCTCGTCGCCGCCCGCCGGCACATAGAAATTGTGAAGGCGGATCGACTTGCCCCGGTGATGGAAGACCACGGAGACGTGGCGCGCATCGCCGACGCCGCAGTAATCGCGCCGCTCGACGATCTCGGTCAGCGGCAGGCGGGAGACGGTGGCGACGCCGTGATAGCCCTTCTGGCCATGCATGACGATATGCTCGTAGCCGAGCGCCTTCAGGGGCTTGGAGGGGAACTGGTCGTTCGGGCACTTGGTTTCCTGCAGGCACAGGATGTCGGGCGAAAAGGTCTTGAGAAAATGCTCGACAAGCGGCATGCGCAGCCGCACGGAGTTGATGTTCCACGTCGCGATCGAAAGTGCCATGCCTGCCCCCGGAATATCGTCCGGGGGGTCTTAAAGCATTTTGGCGCCAAGGGAAATCACCTGGCGCCACGCGTGCAGCAAATGGGCCGGAACGGCTTTCCGGCCGCCCGGTCAGTTCGAACCGCGGTTGCGGATCTCGTCATAAGGAATGGCGAAGACCTTGTCGTCGAGCGGCACACCGGTCTTGACGTTGAAGATCATCACCGACGTGTCCTTGCCCTGGGCATCGGTGATCGTCCACTGGCGCAGATCGTAGGTCTTCGGGTCGAACATCATGGTGATGGTCGAATCGCCGAACATGTTCTTGTCGCCGAGCACGATGGTCGTCAGATCGGCTTCTTCCTTCACGTTGCGCACCATCTTGGCGGACAGGTCGATCTTGTTGCCAAGCAGGAGGTTCAGCGGCGTCTTGGAGAGCGGGTAGATGTCCCAGGTCTTGAGCTTGCGGTTACCGATGACGACGGACTTGCCGTCCGCAATCACGCGCATCGGCGAGGGATCCTCGTAATTGAAGCGGATCTTGCCGGGGCGGTCGATGAAGAACTTGCCGCCGGTCTGCTCGCCACGCGGGCCGAACTGCACGAATTCGCCCATCATGGTCTTCACGGACGAGAAATGGTCGGCGATTTTCTGGGCGGTGCCGCTCGCCTGCGCCGAAGCGTCGACGGGCGAAAACAGCGAAAGGCCGGCAGCGAGCGCAAAGGCGGCAAGGCCGACGAAGCCACGGCGGGTCAGCGTTCCGGTCGCGCGGCCGTTCTCGGATCGGATCATGTTGGTCTCCTTCATGCGATTTTCATGCGAGCCAAACGCGGCGCCATAATGGCAGTTGGCCCTAACGCGAGACTTGCCGGTCGAAACGTCGCAGAGGAGGCTGCGTTCCGGCTCATCGTCCCGAAATTTCATCTTCCGTCGGCACGAGGATCTCGCGCTTGCCGGCATGGTTGGCGGGGCCGATCAGGCCCTCCTTCTCCATGCGCTCGATCAGCGAGGCGGCGCGGTTGTAGCCGATGCCGAGGCGGCGCTGGATGTAGGAGGTGGATGCCTTGCCGTCGCGCAGCACCACGGCCACCGCCTGATCGTAGGGATCGTCGGAATCGTCGAGGTTCGACGTACCGGCCGGTCCATGACCGCCCTCGCCGTCCTCGTCGTCGTCCTCGGTGATGGCATCGAGATATTGCGGCGCGCCCTGCGCCTTCAGGTGCGCGACGACAGCCTCGACCTCGCCGTCGGAGACGAACGGGCCGTGCACGCGCTGGATGCGCCCGCCGCCGGCCATGTAGAGCATGTCGCCCATGCCGAGAAGCTGTTCGGCGCCCTGTTCGCCGAGGATGGTGCGGCTGTCGATCTTCGACGTCACCTGGAAGGAGATGCGCGTCGGGAAGTTGGCCTTGATCGTGCCGGTGATGACGTCGACGGAGGGACGCTGCGTCGCCATGATGACATGGATGCCGGCGGCGCGCGCCATCTGGGCAAGCCGCTGCACGGCGCCCTCGATGTCCTTGCCCGCCACCATCATCAGGTCGGCCATCTCGTCGATGATCACGACGATATAGGGCATCGGCTGCAGATCGAATTCTTCCGTTTCGTAGATCGCCTCGCCCGTCTGGCGGTCGAAACCGGTCTGCACGGTGCGGGTGATCGTCTCGCCCTTGGCAAGTGCCTGTTCGACGCGGCTGTTGAAGCCGTCGATGTTGCGCACGCCGATCTTCGACATCTTCTTGTAGCGCTCCTCCATTTCGCGCACCGTCCACTTGAGGGCGACGACGGCCTTCTTGGGATCGGTGACGACGGGGGAGAGCAGATGCGGGATGCCGTCATAGACGGAGAGTTCCAGCATCTTCGGGTCGATCATGATCAGGCGGCACTGCTCGGGCTTCAGGCGATAGAGCAGCGACAGGATCATAGTGTTGATGGCGACCGACTTGCCCGAGCCGGTGGTGCCGGCAACGAGCAGGTGCGGCATCTTGGCGATGTCGGAAATGACCGGCTCGCCGCCGATCGTCTTGCCGAGCGCCATGGCGAGGCGTGCCTTGGAGGTCTCGAAATCGCGGCTCGCGATGAGTTCGCGCAGATAGACGGTCTCGCGGCTCTGGTTCGGCAGTTCGATGCCGATGGCATTGCGGCCCGGCACGACGGCGACGCGCGCGGCGATCGCACTCATCGAACGGGCAATATCGTCGGCAAGGCCGATGACGCGGGAGGACTTGATGCCAGGCGCCGGCTCCAGTTCGTAAAGCGTGACGACCGGGCCGGGACGGACATGGATGATCTCGCCCTTGACGCCGAAATCCTCCAGCACGCCTTCCAGCATGCGGGCGTTCTGTTCCAGCGCGTCGGCCGAAAGCGTCGTGTCGCGCACCTTGCCCTTGGGTTCGGCAAGAAGATGGATCGGCGGCAGCTGGAAACCGTCCGGACCGACGAAGGAGGTCTGCGCCTCGCGGTCGGCGCGCTGGCCGGGCTTCGGCCGGGCGGCGGGTGCGGCAACACGCGCCGTCGCGGCAGGCATGGCCGGACGGGCCGGCGGAGGACGTCGCGCCCAGTCGGCAGCGATATCGTCCGCATCCGCATCGGGCAGAATGCCGGAGGGGCGAACCATCGGTTCGCCGTCGTCCATGTCGAAGGGCAGATCGTCGTCATCGAGCGCGATCGAGGGCGCTGAGACGGGGCGGCGCCCTTCCATCGAGGGTTCCACACGCTCGGCGGAACGGCCGGAAGTGCGGGCGCGGACAGGCTCGTTCAGCGTGCCGAACTCGTCCTCGTTGAAATCGTAGGGCTGCTCTATGCCGCGCGCCCTGCGGCGCTGGCTGGAGAGGCCGAAGATGCGGCGCACGCGCGCCTGACCCGTAAACCAGGCATGGGTCATCGCACCGGCAAGCACGGTGAGGGGTCCTTCCCGCTCCTCGTCCTCGTCGTCTTCCTCGGCAACGGCGCGGGCACGGCTCGCCGCCGGCACAGGCGCAAAATCCTCTTCGTCGTCGATGGCGGCCGAGCCGATCAGGCCGGCGCTGAAAATCATCAGCCAGGCGGCGGGAACGGCGACGATGCAGCCGATGATGGTGGCGAACAGGCCGGTCGGGTAGGCGCCGGTGAAGAGCGCCGGGAAGCGCAGGATCATGTCGCCGAAGACGCCGCCAAGGCCGGTCGGCAACGGCCAGGTAACGGGTCCGGGCACGCAGGCGAGCGCGGCGGAGGCAAGGATCGCCCCGCCAAGCCAGGCGGCCGCCCGCTGCGGCACGCGGTTGAAGCGCCGGCCGCTGATCATCGCAAGGCCCCAGGCGACGACCGGCAGCAGCGCGATGACGCTGGCAAGGCCGAAGAACTGCATGAAGAGATCGGCGAAGACCGCGCCGGAATAGCCGAGAATGTTCTTCGGCTCGCCGCCGGAAGCATAGGAAAGGCTGGGATCGGAGACATTCCAGGTGGACAGCGCCGCAATGGCGAGCGCCAGGGCGACGAAGATACCGAGGCCGACAAGGACCTGTATCTGCCGCCAGACGAATGCCGACAGAACGAAGCGGTCGTGACGGTTGTCCAGTCCTGCCGAAATGCTTCTGCTCATGGTTTTTGCCTAGTCCACGCAAGAAAATCGCGACACTCCGCCCGATTCGCGGAATGTGCCTGACTGCGAACCCTACGAAGGAAGCCTTAATGGCGTGTTAACCATGCAGGCTTCGCCATGGTTTCTGGCAAGTAAACGAAAAAAGCCCGGACCGAAGTCCGGGCTTGGAGGCGGAAATACCGCCAATTCTTACGAGTGATAGGCCGCTTCGCCGTGGGACGAGAGGTCGAGACCCTCGCGTTCGGCTTCGACGGAGACGCGCAGGCCCACCAGGAGATCGACGACCTTGTAGAGGATCGCCGAAACCACGCCGCACCAGACGATGGTGATGGCGACGGCGGTCAGCTGGGTCATGAACTGCGAGGCGATGGAGAAGTCGGCAGCGCCCGTGCCGCCGAGCGAGGGCGCGGTGAAGATGCCGGTACCGAGCGCGCCGACGAAGCCGCCGACACCGTGCACGCCGAAGACGTCGGCCGTGTCGTCATAGCCGAACTTGTTCTTCACCACGGCGACGAAGAAGTAGCAGATCGGCGAGACGATGAGCCCGAGCACGATGGCACCGAACGGGCCGACGGAGCCGGCCGCCGGGGTGACGACGACGAGGCCAGCGATCATGCCCGAGGCCGCGCCGAGCAGCGAGGCCTTGCCGCGGGTGAAGGTTTCGACCACCGACCAGGCGAGGATCGCCGCCGCCGTCGCGACGAAGGTGTTGACGGTGGCGAGAACCGCGCCGCCCGAGGCTTCGAGGTTGGAGCCGGCATTGAAACCGAACCAGCCGAACCACAGCATGGCGGCGCCGACGAGGGTGAGCGTCATGGAGTGGGGCGCCATCATGTCCTTGCGGAAGCCGATGCGCTTGCCGACCATGATCGCGCCGATGAGGCCCGCCACACCCGCATTGATGTGCACGACGGTGCCGCCGGCGAAATCGAGCGCGCCCATGTTGAAGATCAGACCGTTGCCGTCCCAGACCATGTGCGCGATCGGGAAATAGACGAGGGTCGCCCACAGAAGGGTGAAGAGGATAACGGCCGAGAACTTGATGCGTTCGGCGAAGGCGCCGACGATGAGGGCGGGCGTCAGTGCGGCGAAGGTCATCTGGAACAGCATGAAGATGTATTCCGGAATGACGACGCCTTCGGAGAAGGTCGCCGACGTGCTGTCGACCGTCACGCCCGACAGGAACATCTTGGCGAAGCCGCCGAAATAGGGGCTCGTGGAACCGCCAAAGGCGAAGGAATAGCCGTAGGTCACCCAGACGATCATCATCATCGCGCCGATGACGGTGCACTGCATGAGCACCGACAGCATGTTCTTGGTGCGCACCAGGCCGCCGTAGAAGAGGGCAAGGCCGGGGATCAGCATGAAGAAGACGAGAAGCGTCGACACGAACATGAAGACGGTGTCCGCCTTGTCAGGCACGGGCGCAGCGGCCGCGGCTGCCGGTGCGGCCTCCTGTGCGAAGGCGACGGCCGGGGCGAGCACGGCCGTCGCGGCGGCGGCCATGCGGGGGAGGGTATGCGAAAGCTTGAACGAAGACATGTTGAGAATGCTCCCTGAAAGGCCGTTTGCTTAGAGCGCTTCGGAATCGGTTTCGCCGGTGCGGATGCGCACGGCATGGTCGATGGCGTAGACGAAGATCTTTCCGTCGCCGATCTGGCCGGTTTTGGCGGCAGCCGCGATCGCTTCGACCGCCCGGTCGACCAGGTCGCCGGCGACGGCGATCTCGATCTTCAGTTTCGGCAGGAAGCTGACGGCATATTCCGTGCCGCGATAGATTTCCGTGTGCCCCTTCTGGCGGCCATATCCCTTCACCTCGGTGACGGTAAGGCCCTGGATGCCAACGGCGGTGAGGGCCTCACGCACCTCATCGAGTTTGAACGGCTTGATAATGGCCATTACGATTTTCATCTGGTTTCCCATCCTTCGTGCTTGTCCCCAGCCGGGGCCATCTCTCTGGCCGTTGGCAACCAACGACTGAGACTACACATTCAAGGGGCGTGCCAGATTTGAACGTCATGGATAACCGATTGAAATATATGATATAAAAATCGCGACCATGCTGCAGCGCAAAAATTCCGCACCGCAAATGAACAAAAAATAGGCTCAAATAGTACTATGAATAAATTTTAGCCAGTTGCCTTTTTCCGAATCAGCCCTTCCTGGGCGACGGAGGCAATAAGGGTGCCGGAGCGGGTGAAGATCGCCCCGCGCGTCATGCCGCGCCCGCCGAAGGCGGAGGGACTGTCCTGGCTGTAGAGAAGCCAGTCGTCGAGCACCGGCGGACGGTGGAACCACATGGCATGATCGAGGCTCGCCACCTGCAGCGTCCGGTCGAGCACCGAGGTGCCGTGCGCAAAGAGCGAGGTATCGAGCAGCGTCATGTCGGAGAGATAGACGAGAACCGCGGCCTGGAGATGCCGATCTGCCGGCACCGGCCCCGTCGTGCGCACCCAGATGTTCTGCTGCGGCTCCAGCTTTTCCGTGGAGAGATAGTGGGCGAGCGAGACCGGCCGCAATTCGATCGGGCGAGGACGCTCCCAGTAGGCGCGAATGTGCGGCGGCGCGGCCGCCATGAACTGCGCCTTGAGATCCGCTTCGCCGAGCAGCTTTTCCGGCGGCGGCACCTCCGGCATCGCCGCCTGATGCTCGAAGCCATCCTCGTCATCCTGGAAGGAGACGGTCATGAAGTAGATCGGCTTGCCATGCTGGATGGCGACGACGCGCCGCGTGGCGAAGGATCCGCCATCGCGGATGTTCTCCACGTCGTAGAGGATAGGGACGGAAGGGTCGCCCGGCCGCACGAAATAGGCGTGCAGCGAATGCACGAAACGGTTTTCCTCCTCCACCGTACGCGTGGCGGCGACAAGCGCCTGACCGATCACCTGCCCGCCGAATACCCGCTGCCAGCCGACCTGCGGGCTCTGGCCGCGAAACAGCCGCACTTCCAGCCGTTCGAGGTCGAGCGTTTCGAGAAGCATATCCATGGCAGGATTCTTGGCCGGTTGACGCGACATTTGGACGTGGCCTCCACGGTAGGAAACTGGTTCTTCCTCCTCTATATAGACGCAAGGAAGACCTCAAGCGGCCAGGAGAACACCATGACCGAAGCCCCCATGCTCGACGTGCTCGTCGCCGGCAGCGGCTATGTCGGCCTGTCACTGGCTGTCGCCGTCAAGAAGGCCGCACCGCATCTCGCGGTGGAAGTGGTCGACGGGGCGCCTGCGCATGTCTGGCAGAAGGACGAGCGCGCCTCCGCCATCGTCGCGGCCGCACGCAACCTTCTGTCCGTGCTCGGTGTGTGGGAAGAGATCGCGCCCGAGGCCGAACCCATCCGGCGCATGGTCATCACCGATTCGCGCACGGCCGATCCCGTCCGCCCTGTCTTCCTCACCTTCGAGGGAGCGGGCTCCGGCGATGATGGCGAGCCTTTCGCCCATATGATCCCCAACCGCGCCATGACCGGCAGCCTGCTGCGCCAGGCCGAAGCCCTCGGCATTGCCGTTCACTGGTCGACCTCCGCCGAAGGGTTTGCGACCGGTCAACATGCAACAGCCGTCACGCTTTCCGACGGCACGCAGCGCCAGACCCGCCTGTTTGTCGCCTGCGACGGCGTGCGCTCCAAGCTACGTGACATGGCCGGCATCAAGACCGTGCGCTTTGATTACGGCCAGTCCGGCATCGTCACCACCGTCGAGCACGAGCGCCCGCACGAGGGCACCGCCGAGGAGCATTTCCTGCCCGCCGGCCCCTTCGCCACCCTGCCGCTCACCGGCAACCGCTCCTCCCTCGTCTGGACGGAGCGCACGGAGGATGCCCGCCGCCTCGTCGAAAGCGACGACCTCGTCTTCGAGGAAGAACTGGAGCGCCGCTTCGGCCACAAGCTCGGCGCCCTGAAGGTCGCCGGCGGCCGCCGCGCCTTCCCGCTCGGCCTGACACTTGCGCGCGCCTTCATTGCCCCGCGTTTCGCGCTGGCCGGCGATGCTGCGCACGGCATACACCCGATTTCCGGCCAGGGCCTCAATCTCGGCTTCAAGGACGTCGCTGCGCTTGCCGAAACCATCGTCGAGGCCGACCGTCTCGGTCTCGATATCGGCGCGCTGTCGGTTCTGGAACGCTACGAGACCTGGCGCCGCTTCGACACGGTGCGCATGGGCATGACCACGGATGTGCTGAACCGCCTGTTCTCCAACGACGTGACGCCCTTGCGCGTGCTACGCGATGTCGGCCTCGGCGTCGTCGACCGCCTGCCCGGCCTCAAATCCTTCTTTATCCGCCAGGCCGAAGGCACTGCCGGCGGCGGCCATCCGCGCATGCTGGTGGGGCAGAGGATCTGATCGAGCAGGGCGTGACAGGGCAAGTCGGAAGCGGGGCTTCTCCTTGGGCGTCCGTGCACTTCCGCACTGCCCCGCGGGAGAGTGGAGAACAACAGGCCCCCTCAGCGCCCGCCTTCCGCCTCAGTCCTTGATTTCCCGGGCTTCGGAAACGAGCATGATCGGAATTCCGTCGCGGATCGGATAGGCGAGCCTGGCCTTTTCCGAGACGAGTTCCCCCGCCTCCGCATCATAGCTGAGGCGGCCCTTGGTCAGCGGGCAGACCAGAAGTTCGAGCAGCTTGGGATCGACCCGGCTGGTGCTGGCATCCATCGCTATCCCCTATTGCAGGCGCGCATCGACGTCGCCGTAGCTGCGCGCCAGGACGATCTCGGTAATGGCAATCAGCGTTTCCGCCCGCGTCTTCAAATCCGGCGCTTCCAGCAGCGCCTGCTTTTCCGCCGGTCCATAGGGCGACATCATCGCCATGGAATTGACCAGCGTCGTGTTGCTGGCGCGCTCCACGCTCTCCCAGTCCGCCTCCAGCTTGTTGGCGTCGAGATAGGCGCGGAACGCCGAAAGCAGCGCCTCGCGATCGACGCTCTGCTCGTCGTCGCCCGGCGAAAGGTCGGTAATGAAGGGTGCGATGCGGAAGGAGCGATAGGATTTTCCGCTCCTGACCTCCTCGAGCAAGCGATAGCGGCAGACGCCGGTCAGCGAAACGATAGAACGCCCGTCGCCGGTTTCCGCGAAGGAGGTGATGCGGCCGATGCAGCCGACCTGGCAAAGCGCCGGCAGGTCAACCGCCGGTTCATCCGCGCGATGCTCACCGAAAACCGGCTGCACCATGCCGATCAGCCGGTGCGTCGCAAGCGCATCGTCGAACATGGCGAGATAACGCGGCTCGAAGATATTCAGCGGCAATTGCCCGCCGGGCAGAAGCAGCGCCCCCGTCAGCGGAAAGACGGGGATGGCCTCCGGCAGGTCCTCCGGTTTCAGATAACGCGCATTCCCCACATGCATGGCCTTGCCTTCCCATTGCGCGGCGCAACGAAGTGTCTTCCGCCTCTCCTCGTCATACCTTCCCCGAATGTGGGGTAGGCACCGCATTTCTCAAGGGAGACCGCGCCGCGGCGCAGAAAAAACCTCAGGAAAACAGGATGGACGACAGCTTGCGGCGGGCGGCGATCGTCGCCGGATCCTTGGGTCCCCAGACATCGAAGAACTGCAGCAGCTCGCGGCGCGCGCCGTCGTCATCGAAGGCGCGGTCGCGCTTCATGATGTGGAGAAGATGATCGGCCGCCGCCTGACGGTCCCCCTCCACATTGCGGATCTTCGCAAGGTTCAGTCGCGCCGCATGGTCGTCCGGGTTCTGCACCAGCGCCTGTTCGAGCGCCGCGGGATCGCCGAGCTTGCGTGCCTCCTCGATCTGGTCGAGTTTCTTCAGCACCGCTGCAACGGCTGCATCGGCCGCCACCTCCGGCGTCACGCCGGACAGCAGCTGACGGGCATTCTCCGGCTGGCCGGCGGCAATCATGCATTCGGCAATGCCGGCCAGCGCGGCCGGATTCTCCGGATCGGCCTGCAGCAGCGCGCCGTAGAGATCGGCTGCCCCACCGAGATCGCCCGCGTCGAAGAGGCTCTTGGCCTCCGTCAGCAGCGCTTCCAGTTCGGCTTTCTCATCCGCGCCCGCCGGGCCGGCGATCTTGTCGATGAACTCACGAATCTGGCTTTCCGGCACCGCGCCCATGAAGCCGTCCACCGGCCGGCCGCCGACGAAGGCGATGACGGCGGGAATGGACTGGATGCCGAGCTGGCCGGGGATGGAGGGATGGTCGTCGATATTGAGCTTAGCGAGCTTCACCCGGCCCGCCCCCTCGCGCACCACCTTCTCGATGATCGGCTGGAGTTGCTTGCACGGGCCGCACCAGGGCGCCCAGAAATCGACGAGAACCGGCTGCTGGCGCGAGGCCTCAAGCACATCACGGGTAAAATTCGCCGTCGTCGTGTCCTTGATGAGGTCATCCGCCGGTGCTGCGCCGCCATAGCTTGCCGAAACGTTCATCTGCCCGCCATAGGACGATGCATAGGGGTTTTCGCCTGCACTCATGGTCTCTCCTGTGGCGCGCTGCGCCTTCCCTTAGCGGGCCGGTCCCGCAAGGCCGGCGATCAAATCAGCCAGCCCTCAAAGTGTCCTGTAAATCGTATGTCAGGCCGTGACTTTCAAGACAAGCGGCTCGTGCCCCGTCGCCTCGATGAAGCGCAGGAGGTCCTTCGCGCCGATCGAGGTCGTCGCATCGTTGCGCAGCGGATGGCAGTTGATCGTGTCGAAGGCCATCAGGTCCGCATCGACGATGATCTTCACCTTGCCTTCGACATCGTTGATCACACCAAAGGCGGTGACCGCGCCCGGAATGACGCCAAGATATTCCAGCAGCTTTTCGGGCTTGCCGAAGGAGACGCGGCTCGCCGCGCCGATGACCGTATGCACCGTCTTCAGGTCCACCGCCGCATGTTCCTCGACTGTCATCAGGAAATAGTTGTCCTTCTTGTCCTTCACGAAGAGGTTCTTCGTATGACCGCCGGGAATTTCATCGCGCAGGGCCACCGATTCGGCAACGGTAAAGACCGGCGCATGCTCCTTGGTGGCATGGGCGATGCCCAGCCCGTCGAGAAACTGGAAAAGGTCCTTGTCGGTCTTCGGCTGCCTGTCGGTCATGTCTCGTCACTCTGCTCTCAATTGCGCCTTCCGCTGATAGGGCCTCCGCCCGCCGAGCGCAACCGCCTGAAAATCCGGCAGTTTGAAAGCCCACGCGATTTTTTCTTCAAAATCCGACATTTCCCTGTTGCATTTGAAAAAGGCTTGGGCCATATACCGCCCGTCGCCGCAACGCAGCGACCTTCGGCCAAGCGAACTACCCCGGGCCGTAGCAGATGAGCGGGTGTAGCTCAGGGGTAGAGCACAACCTTGCCAAGGTTGGGGTCGAGCGTTCGAATCGCTTCACCCGCTCCATTCTTCCTTTAAGAACAAGTTATTCAAAGCTTTAGGCTTTCGCTCCTTTGCGAGCGACCGAAATTGGTTCGCCCTCTCCTCCTTGCCCCGAAGCAAATAGCCTCGACGCTTCCGCAGTTTCGCCACGATCCTTGCGGTTTCCCGGATGGGAACAGGTACGGGAAGCGTGACTGATGCAACCCGATTTCCTTGAGCCGAATTTGACCAATCTGGAAAGCCACTGTATTCGCCTAAATACATGCTTGGTCCTTATCCATCCCATAACGCAACCTGCAGAAATCAGAGCCAGCAGAATGACGATCTTCGTAACGGGCGGCGCCGGTTTTATCGGAAGCAACTTTATTCTGGACTGGCTCAGCGCCTCGGACGAAACCGTCGTCAACATCGACAAGCTCACCTATGCTGGCAATCCAGATAATCTGAGGAGCTTGGCGGGGAATGCCCGGCACGTGTTCGTGCAGGCCGACATCGGCGATTCCGATGTTATCCGCGCGCTGCTGACGGAGCATATGCCTCGCACGGTCATCAATTTTGCCGCAGAATCGCATGTCGACCGGTCGATACACGGTCCGACCGCCTTCATCGATACGAACATTGTCGGCACGTTCCGCCTGCTTGATGCCGTACGGGCCTACTGGAATGACCTTGCCGAAGACGGCAAGCGGGACTTCCGCTTCCTGCACGTGTCGACAGACGAGGTCTATGGCTCACTGGGAAAAGAAGATCATCCTTTCCTGGAGACTAACCGATACGAGCCGAACAGCCCCTATTCCGCGAGCAAGGCGGCATCCGATCATCTGGTACGCGCCTACCACCACACCTACGGATTACCGGTGCTGACGACCAATTGCTCCAACAATTACGGTCCCTACCATTTTCCGGAAAAGCTTATTCCACTCTGTATCCGCAACGCGCTGACGGGGCAGCCCTTGCCAATCTACGGCGACGGTCAGCAGGTTCGCGACTGGCTCTATGTGAAGGACCATTGCTCCGCGATCCGTCGCGTCCTTGAGGCGGGCCGGATCGGTGAAACCTATAATATTGGCGGCTGGAATGAGAAAGCCAATCTCGATGTCGTCAAGATCCTCTGCGCCATTCTTGATGATCTACAGCCGCGGGTAGATGGCCTCTCCTATGCCAATCAGATCACCTTCGTGAAGGATCGGCCGGGCCATGATCGTCGCTATGCCATCGATGCAGGCAAGATCGAACGCGAACTCGGCTGGAAACCCGCGGAGACCTTTGAAACGGGCATAGCCAAAACGGTGCGGTGGTATCTCGACAATCAGGACTGGGTTGAGAACGTGACCAGTGGAGCCTATCAGCGTTGGCTCGGCCAGCAATATGGGCGCTGAGCCATGCGGATTCTGCTGACAGGCAAGAACGGACAAGTCGGGTTCGAGCTGCAGCGGGCACTCGCGCCACTTGGAACCGTTATCGCCGTCGAGCGCTCCGAATGCGATCTCGAAAGCGAAACGTCTTTGCGCAATGCCATCCGCGGCGCGGAACCAGACATTATTGTCAACCCGGCAGCCTATACGGCTGTGGACCGCGCTGAGAGCGAAGTAGCTCGCGCCCACGCCATCAATGCAGTCGCTCCCGGCATCATCGGCACGGAGGCGGCGCGACGTGGCGCGCTGGTGGTGCACTATTCGACGGACTATGTTTTCGATGGCGCCGCCAGCGGCTGGTATGATGAGCAGGACGCCCCCAACCCGCAGGGCGTCTACGGAGAGAGCAAACTTGCCGGCGAAAAAAGCCTTGCAGCCAGCGGTGCCCGCCATCTTATTTTCCGCACCAGTTGGGTTTTTGGTGTTCACGGCGCAAATTTTGCCAAGACCATGTTGCGGCTCGCTGCAGAACGCGACGAATTGAAGATCGTCGCCGACCAAATTGGTGCACCGACATCTGCCGCCCTGATTGCCGACGTGACCGCTCATGCTATTCGGAAAATACAGTCAGACCGAAATGGTTCTCCGGACGGGATTTATCATCTCGCCGCAGGTGGCGAGACCAGCTGGCATGCCTATGCGCGCCATATTATCGAGACCGCCCGGCGTGCCGGGCTGCCGATCCGGGTGGCCGCCGACGCGATCCTCCCGATTGCCACCGCAGAGTATCCAACGCCTGCTTGTCGACCGGCGAACTCCCGACTGAACACGGCGAAACTCCAAAAAACCTTTGGCCTGATCTTGCCGCACTGGCAGCGGGGCCTTGACCACGTCCTTCAGCAAATCACTCGAGGCTGAAAATGCAACGCAAGGGTATCATTCTGGCCGGTGGCTCTGGCACGCGGCTTCATCCCGCGACGCTCGCGATGTCGAAGCAACTCCTGCCCGTCTACGACAAGCCGATGATCTATTATCCGCTGACGACCTTGATGCTGGCGGGCATTCGCGATGTGCTGATCATTTCCACCCCGCAGGATACGCCGCGCTTTCAGGCGCTTCTCGGTAATGGCAGCCAATGGGGCATCAACTTGGCCTATTGCGTGCAACCGAGCCCTGACGGATTGGCCCAGGCCTTCATTCTCGGACGTGAATTTATCGACGGCCACCCAAGCGCGCTGGTTCTCGGCGACAACATCTTTTTCGGTCATGACTTCCAGAAGCTGCTGCGTAGCGCATCGAACCAGGAGCGCGGCGCGACGGTGTTCGCGTACCATGTCACCGATCCCGAACGCTACGGCGTGGTGGAGTTCGGCCAGGACCAGAAGGCCTTGTCGATTGAAGAAAAACCGGAACGGCCGAAATCGAACTATGCCGTGACGGGACTCTACTTCTATGACAGCCAAGTATGCGATATCGCTGCAGGAATCCGGCCTTCACCGCGAGGCGAATTGGAGATCACGGACATCAATCGCCACTACCTGTTGCAGGGTGACTTGAATGTCGAGATCATGGGGCGCGGCTATGCTTGGCTGGATACGGGCACGCACGATTCTCTGCTGGAGGCGAGTCATTACATTGCCACGATCGAGAAACGTCAGGGCCTGCGTGTCGCCTGTCCAGAGGAGATTGCTTATCGCCTGGGCTGGATCGACGCGGTGCAGCTTGAGGACCTGGCTCGGCCATTGCTGAAAAGCGGCTACGGCCGTTATCTGCAGAACATTCTGAACGAAAAAATATTCTGATGCTGATCACCGCCACCACCATTCCCGATGTCGTTATCCTCGAGCCGAAGGTGTTTGGCGACGAGCGCGGCTTTTTCCTCGAAAGCTTCAATGCTCGCGCCTTCAAGGAGGCGACCGGTCTGGAGCGGGATTTCGTGCAGGACAACCATTCGAAATCCGCTCGCAACGTATTGCGCGGTCTGCATTATCAGATTCAGCAGGCGCAGGGTAAGCTGGTGCGTGTGGTTCAGGGCGAGGTGTTCGATGTGGCGGTCGACGTTCGCCGGGCTTCCCCAACCTTCGGACATTGGGTCGGCGTGCATCTGAGTGCACAGAACAAGAAGCAGCTCTGGGTGCCGGAAGGTTTTGCCCATGGCTTCGTCGTCCTCAGCGACACCGCTGAATTCCTCTACAAGACGACGGACTACTACAACCCGGCATTCGAGCGGGCGATCCTCTGGAACGATCCGGATCTCAATATCCAATGGCCGATTTCGGGCGAACCGCAATTGTCGGGCAAGGACAGTGCAGCCAGCCGTTTCCGGGACGCCGAAACCTTCTGACGATCGACTGTCCCGTCTGGCTGAACGCGTGGTCCAGCAGACCACGCGCCCGAATCATTTCGTCTTCTGATCCCTTAGCGCGCTTGGAACGTCGCAAGTCCTCGGCGGGGCTTGGCGAGCTTCGTCGGAGCTTCGAGGCCGGGTGTGGAATGCCGTTTCTCATAGCCGGGATTGAGTGCGGGATCTTCGAAAGTATCCGTGCCGTGAATCCGCCGCAGGTTATCCTTCTCGCGCTCGAAGCGCCGTTTACGCTCGCCAACAAGGTCGGAGCCGCGGGAGGCGGATTCGTGGTGGAAAAGACAGGCGAAGGGTGTCCAGACGATACGGAAGCCGGCTTTGTGTGCCCGCACGCAATAATCGACGTCGTTATAGGCGACGGCAAAATTCTCCTCGTCCCAGGCACCGACCGCGCGGGCGCAGTCCCCGGAAATCAGCATGGCCGCGCCGGTGACGCAGGTCATGGAATTGCGCAGGTGCAGGCGGCTCATCGGGCCACCGAAATTCGCTGGCTTGTTCAGATACCAATGACCCGCAAGGCCGCCGAAGCCGATGATGACGCCAGCGTGCTGGAGTTTCTTGTTGGGATAGAGCAACTTTGCACCGACGATGCCCGTCGCCGCAAATTTCAAGCAGGACACCATTTCCTTGAGCCAGCCGGCATCAGTAATCTCGATGTCGTTGTTGAGAATGAGGAAATGCTCACCCGTCGCTCGCGCGATACCGCTGTTGATGGCGCGGGCGAAGTTGAACGTTTCCTCGTTGATCACCGCCGAGAAGCCTGCATGGGCCTCGCCATATTGCCGGTAAAGGTCGAGAACCCGCTTTTCTCTGGTGCCGTTGTCGATGACGATAACTTCGAGATTGGGATAGTCAGTCTCTTCGAGCAGACCTTTGAGAACCGTGCTGATAAGATCGTAGCTATCTTTGCTGGGAAGAATTACCGAAATCTTCGGCCAGCGAGTTTGCCCTAAATCGGCGAACTCGACCCGGTGCAGCGTGTTCGTCAGAGCAGGCTGCACCGTGACGTTTTCGCCCTCGCGTTCGAAACGATCAACGAGCGCGGCGCGGGCGGCCGCAGTTGCCTTGTCGATAAAACGACGGGAATAGGTCTGTCCAGTTCGGCGCCAGCAATAAGCGAGATAGGGAATGTGCAGGACGCGGTGTTCCGGAATGCCTTCCAGATAGCGTAACAACAGGTCGTAGTCCTGCGACCCGTCGAAGCCCTCCCGCAGATATCCAATCTCGCGCATGCGGTCGTGCCGGTAGATGGAAAAATGATTGATGTAGTTCACGCCCGATAAAAGGACTGGATCGTAGGCTGGCTTTAGCATCAGGGCACTTGGCGCCAAACGCTCATCGACCACGAGTTCGTCCGTATAGAGGAAAGCCACATCCGGATGGTCGATGATTGCGTTAGCAATAACCTTCAACGCATGAGGCGCGATGACATCATCATGATCGAGGAGGGTGACCCAAGTCCCTGAGGCTTCCGCCAAGCCTGCATTCGTCGCCTTTGCGATACCGCCGTTGGTAGCATTGCGCACGATCCGTATATGCTTTCGAGCCCCGAAAGACTTATACCAGCGTGCAGTCTCCGCCGAAGTGGATGCATCGTCACTAAGAATCAGCTCGACACCTTCGATGTCTTGCGCCTCGAACGACTTGACGAGATCATCGAGGTACTGCTTAGGGGCATCGTAGATGGGAACGACAATGCTGAGCCAACACATGTCCCCCAAGCCGGGCCCTAGCGCCGGCAACTCTGCGGCAAGCGCGCGTTGCATGCTCACGAACTTAGACAATTCGAACTTCTTGCTTCTCAGACGCAGAGGCGGCAACCCGATACGAAAACGTGGCAGGCGGCCAATATCCCACAACACGGCTTCCGCCATGTCGTTCTCTCGGCGCGAGCTGATTGCCTGTCGTGCACTCTCCATATTGGCAAAAGAATGAACAGAGAAGGTGAACTCGCTTGGGCCGCTGGCCGGATCAAAGCGCAGGGAACGGATCAAGCCCGAACGCCCGACATCAGCGACCAAAATGAAACTGGTACCCGCTTCCCGGGTGACGGTATCCTTTTCCCGGTAACCGTGCCCACGGTTTACATAGACTTTCGGCTCGATCGTCTCCCCGTCAACCGACTTAATAAACACGACAACAAAGGGATCACGCAAAGAGCCGAAGCGGATATCGAAGAACGGATCATCACCGCTACTGGACCAAAGATCTCCATTTGGCGAAGGCAATGATTCCAGATCATGACTGGTGACAATTTTTAATGCCATACCGGCTCAGCCTTCCCTCATCTTCATCCGCAGCATCCGCTCAAGAAGAAGACCGATGCAAAGAGATACTGCGCCATAGCTGATGAGATAGGTTTTATCGAGCCATTTGTCGCTATAGCCCGGATAATAGGCAAGGCGCATCCATTCCACAGCATGAAAAGCTGGATTCCAGGAAAAGGCATAAGCGATTGGTTCGGGAAGCGACGCGGTAACGAACAACGTACCCGACGCCATGTAGACAATGATCATCGACAATCCGAAAATTGTGGCGAAGAGCGGCAGGAACATAGTGATCACACCTGCGACGAAACCGCAGCCGACCGCCAACAAAATGGTCGCGAGGTAGGCATAAACGGCTTCAAAGGGGTCGACAGGGAAGGGGTTTTCCCCGGCGGCAATCAGAATGACGAACATGAAGAGCAAAGTGAGCGCCGCTGCTATAGTTTCAAGGAAAGCCCGCGCCATCATAATATCGGTGACCGTCACGATAGGAAAAGACAGCATCGTGCGGTTTATCAAAAGCGATATCGACATGAAACGAGCAACGTAGGAAAAGGCCAACGTTGGGATCAACCCAGTCGCAATGAAGACGCTCAGGCTGTCTCCATAGGGCGCTTTGCGCCCCATGACTGCATAAACTCCAATCAGAATAATCATGTGAGCCAGCGGCCAGAGGGAGACGACAAGAAAGCCGAGGCCATGATTAAAAAAACGACTTCTCATATCTCGCAGGATCACGGCAGTCATGACGTGCTTCTTCTCTACGAGTGCATCGAGGGTAGTCATCCGATAAGCTTGCTTGCTTGCTGTCATATCAGGGCCTTGTCTCGGGATTGACCAGCATCGCTGGAAACAATACACTCGTATTGGCAAGATGACTTCTAACGGCGTTCATCGTGGCTTCTCGGCTGCGGCGCCGCAGGTCGCCGTCCTCGGCAAGCCGGCAGATCGTCTTAATCCAGGACTGCGCATCATTATCGATCAGTATTTCATCCGCATCGGCAGCGCGGTCATAGGCTGCGCAAAGAGAAAAAACAGCAGCGGCACCCATTCTCGCAGAATCGAAGCGTTTCGTGCTGGATCTTACGTCGTTCATTCTACTTTGCAGTAATGGAACCAGCAGAATATCGACATGTCGCCGTGCGGTTTCAGCAAGATAAGTGACCCATTCTTGCTTCGGGCATAGGGTAAAACGCTCCGGCGGCAACCCAGATGAAACCCACAACCGTGCGGCTGTGCCTTCAGCCACAACCTCAAAATGCACCTCCCTGCAGCGCTGCAGAATCTCTCGGACGATAGGTATAAGAAACGCATGTTCGGCATCGTGGCTACCGGTGGCATGAAACGCCATAACGAGGCGACCATCATCTTTCCTGCTGGATGCGAGTGGTGTGAACGCTTCTTCCGGGGGAAAGGGAGGCAAGACTATATTCGTGTTCACGCCGCCGCCAGCCAGAGCGGCAGAAAGTGCCGGGGTTGAGACCCAAATATCTGTCAGAACTCGATTAAGAACAGGCAGCGGTGCAATGCCCATCGCCATCAGATATGCTTTGTATAGGCGGCTTCCACGCGGCGCCGTGACAGTTGCTGCCAAATCGTCATCGATGAACAGGCTAGCGCCAGCTAACCGCCTGCGGTTACGGTACAGCCACAGCAACTGCCGCGGACGGATGTAGCGGCAAACGATGACATGAAGGCCGTCCGGATCGACATCCCCTAGCCGTTCTGTGAGGCCGCGCACATGGACGTCGAAGGGAGAACGGGCCAGCCGCTCCTCCAGATAATAGGTGAAGGTCGGATTGTGGCCGTCCGTAAGGACCAAAAGCCGCGTGGCTTGTCGCGCATTGTCCGTGGCCCGATTGCGCGCAACGGGTTTTGGCAGCAGGGCGTAGATCAGGTCAAGCATTCTCAAAACCGGCGCATCCTTGCCACGGGTCAGTGCGCAAGCCGACTACGCACAAGATAGAGCAGGCTTAGGAAGATTGCCCATATGATCAGGCTCGCGAGAAAGGTTACGCCGATCCAAAGGCCTCGCCGCGGATAGAGCGCCTCGTCCGGCACACGCGGCGCAAGGAAACTGTCGAGATAGAGCAGTTGCTGGCGGCTGATGAAGCGAACCTGCTCCATCGTGCGCACACTGGAGGCGAACTGCTGCTCAGCGAGGGTTTGGGCCAGCTCGAGCTGCGACAGATCCTGCGAGACATCGGCGAGGCTGCGATCCTTGCCACTGCCGGCGAGTTGTCCGTTGAGATCGGCGATCTGCCGCTCCTTGCTGTCGATCTCGCGCCGCAGGACACGCATCTGCGGTGACTTAGCGGAGACAACCGCGATCTGCGCGTCATACTGCTGCTGGAGCTTCAGGCGCTCGGTCTCGATCGTGGTGATGATTGTCGAAATGATCTTGGAGCTGCTGTCCACGTCGAGGACGCCTTCACGGTTGCGCGCCGCCGCCACCGTTTCCCGCGCCTTGGCGAGCTGCTGCTTTGCATTGTCGAGATTGGCCTCGGCCGTCGCGATCACATCCTTCCAGATGCGATCATTGACCTCGTTGACGACAACTTCCGAGGCCTTGAGGATTTCGCGTACAAGCATAGCCGCGTCCTCGGCCCTGAAGGCGCGCACATAAAGCCCCACAATACCGCTGGAAGGGCTGACGGACGTCGAGACCATGGAATCCCAGTAGCGCCGCAATTCTTCTGCCGTGGCGTCCTCGGGCAGGCGCGCCCACACGTCGATAGAATCACCGTCGAAAATCTTCTTGATGTCGATCTGACGCTCCTGCAGCACATCGAGTATTTCCCGGCTTTTGATGAAATTCAAGACGATCTGTGTGTCCTGGACGATCTTCGCGGCGGGGATGCCCGTCACCTTGGCAAGCTGGTCCTTGCCGAGCGCTGGCGTCGAAGAGCGGACCGTAAAGCGCGTTTCGGACTCATACTGATCCGACGCCAAATAACCGTAGTAGACGATCGAAACGAGATTCGGCAGGACGAAGGTGAAGAGAGTCAGCATCACCACCGCGACCGTGAAGAGCCGGTCGGTCAGCCGGGGACGAAGGCCGACGGCCTTGTAGAGGCCGCTGCGCGATGACGTTGAGAAACGCAGCTTGCGGGCGGACGTCGCCAGCCGTTCGGAAATCTTGCGGCTGGCGTCGAGACCAATCAAAGAGCCACCGCCACTGTTTTCGTGATGCTGTGCCAAGGTTTCCATCCGCGCTTCGCAGCTCCCCCCACCAAGAACGGACCGGAGCTGCAGTTCATTTCACCGATTCAGCCGGTAGTAGGCTTCGATAGCCTGTTCTATATCTTCATAATACATCATCCGCCCGTCCACGAGCAAAAAGCCCTTTTCGCAGTAGGCCTTGATCGTATCCATACCATGCGAAATCATGATGATGTCTGCATTCTTGCGGCGACTCTCGAAAGCATCCCTGCAACGCTGCTGGAAGCGCGCGTCGCCCACTGCCGTCACCTCGTCAACGAGATAACATTCAAATTCGACCGCCATCGACAGACCAAAGGCGAGGCGCGCGGCCATGCCGGAGGAATAGGTACGCACAGGCGCATTGATGTAGTCCCCGAGTTCTGCGAACTCCTCGACAAATCGGGACACGCGCCTGACGTCCTCGCCATAGGCCCGGGCGACGAAGTTGAGGTTTTCCTTGCCCGTCATTTCGTTGTTGAAGCCGCCGGAAAAGCCAAGCGGCCAGGAGACCCGGACATCCTTGGTAATGCGACCCGAATTCGGCAGCATTGTTCCCGCGATCATGCGCATGGTCGTTGACTTGCCGGCGCCGTTGACCCCGAGAATGCCGTAGGAATAGCCACGCTGAAACTCGATATTGGCACGGTCGAGAATAATCTTCTTATGGCTTTTTGTCTTGAAGTGCTTCGAGACATTGGTGAAACGGATCATGGCGGGACCTATAGCCGATGATCCTCGACCGACGCCCAAGCGAGCGCCAGCGTGGCCCAAGCAACGAGGAAGCCGAGGAAGATCAGGACCGGGGACAGGAGGCGCTTCGGATAAAGTGCTTCCTCAGGCAAGGCAGGATGAACGAAAACCGTCAGGTAAAGCGCCTTGCGCACCGCTGCTGCAAAGGCCTGGTCGTAGTTGCGCCGTGCTGCCTCATAGAGTTTTTCGGCAACCACACGATCCGTCTCAACCGCCGAAAAACCAGTGATCACGCTGGCCAGCGAAGCGTCGGCATCACCCGTCAGTTGCGCGCCCATCTTTTCGATCTGCTGGTCGAGACTCTGCTGGGCGAGGACAAGCTGGCGATAGCGTGGCGAATCCGTCTTGTTCGCCTGACGTGCCACGAAGAGCTGGCTTTCGATCTCCATCTTGTTGGCCAGAAGTCCCGTCATCAGGACGCTCTTCTGCTTTGCCTGCTCTTCCGGACTCAAAAGACCGAATTGCTGCTGGAACTTTTTGAGCTTCGCGAGAGCCTCCTGGTAGAGGTGGTCTGTCCTTTCGACCTCCTTGCGGAAGCTGGCCATCATGTCTTCTCGTGCGCGAACCGTCAGCTCGTTCACCAACTTCTCGCTCTCGTCGAGGATGGCCTGGGCAAGTTTGACTGAATCGCCCGGCGTGAAGGTCTGGACTTTCAGCGTAACGATACCCGAGGGACCGTCGATATAGGCAGAAACATGCTTCACCCAGTACTTCAGGAAGGCTTCGGTGGAATCGGTCTCATCGAACCGGGCCACGAAATCCGCATCCGAATTCTGGAAGATCGCGCGGTAGTCGACCTTGCCCTCCAGTCGCTTCAGGATTTCCGACGAATGGATGAAGCTCGTAACGACGAAGGCATCCTGTGTGGCGGATTGCATGTTCATGACACCCGCATCGAGCTTCTCCTCCGATCCGTCGTCCGCCATCGAGCGAACCGCAAAACGCGCTTCGGCCGTGTACTGATCGGACGCGATGAAGACGAAATAGACCAGCGCAGCCAGGAATGGGACGATCACCATCAGAAGGAAGGACAGGAGCATCCACGGCGGACCGCCTCCGGCCTTCGTCTCGGCTTCGTTCGCCGTCTCATGCTCGATCTCCGGCTCGCTTCGCCGTGACAAATGGCGCTTGCCGGCATCGTAAAGGCGCATCCAACCGCCCCGGCGGTTATTCTCGCGAATTTCGCCGTAGAGAATCTCCGCATCCGCGGACTTTTCGATGGTTCGGGTCTCGATCGTGTTCGTCATTGTTGCGCCTTGCCCTGGCGTCCGGCGCGCGGCGCGACGGCCTGGCGAACGTAGTGATCGAAGATCAGGTCTTCTTCCAGCATCTGCTCGGCGATCGGCATCGCGCGCAGTCGTTCAGCAAGTTCCTCAAGCACCGAATGAGGCGGAATGATCGGAATATTCATGGGTGGAAGCGACAACAATTCCCCGACAGCCTGTTGGAAATGCGCATGATCGTTTCCATGACCGACGACCACGAAACGCGAAAGGGTGCTGATCGCCGCCGCAACATCCCGCCGCGTCACCCGCTGTTCCGGATAGGTGCAAACAAGCTGGCGCGTGATGGGCGATATCAAGACGCTTCTCACCTTGTCTGGCGACTTTTTTAAGGCACGCCTGATGGCCTTCTCATCCTCGAGATTGACCTCGGCAAAGTGCTCGGCCGCCGGGGCGAGGATGAGCCTGTCGCGGTCGCCGAGGAACGTCACCGGTCCTTTGGCAAGGCGCTTCAGAATGAAGAGCCGGCATGCCATCTCGTAGTAGGGGTTGGGAATGTCGGCGATGGCCTGAAAGCCCTTGTCGAGGAAGTCCTCGTAATTGCGCAGCAGGAGCCGACCGCTAATATAGACCGATCTCTCCGCGTTGAGATGGAAGGCCTGCATGGTCGTCTCGTGCCCGAAGCGCTCGACGGCTGATATCGCATACTGGAAATGCCGGCCGCAATACGCATCGAACTTCAGCATCGGCACGATATTCAGCTCCAGACGGAGGAGCTTGTGCGGCACCGGCTCGTCCACCGGCGGCCGGCGATAGATGAGCAGGCCCGTCTTGGCGTCCTGGATCACCAGCCGGCGCTGCGAGGCCAGATCCGGCATCCGCTCCTCGTCGACCCGGAAGCCCACCATGCCGGTGGCGTGACGGCCGGCCTGCATGACGCCGAGGCGCAACTGGTCGCACGGAAACGACATAGCCGTGCCGTCATCGCGCGTAACGATAACGCTGGCCTCGTCGGAAAAACCGTCGGGGATCATGTATCCCTCGATGAGGTTTCCGTGATCACATTCCATGTTGAAGAGCAAGATCGCAACCCATTGACATGCTTGGCAAAGGCAAACCCGCCCGGACCGCGTGCAGGTTCGGCCTGCGGCGCATTGGTGGCTCTGTATAACCGCAACGCCCGTAAAGCGACAACCCCGGACGAACGGCAATTGGCTGCTGGACCGGCCGCTACTCTGTCGCACCCCTGCGCATTTTCATGGCAATGCCGGCGAGGACGTCGACCGTGTCGGGAAAGTTCTCTTCCGCGAGTGTTCGCGTCTGGTCGGTCAGCAGGCGCGGAAGGCGCTCGACCAGCACCTTCCGCACGATCCCGCGCGACTGGAATTCGCGGCAGAGAAGCTCACCGGCTGCCTTGGCCATCGCGTATTCCGCAAACCCTGTCGGCGCATCCTCGATGAACACGGTCGACGGATAGAACACGTCAAGTTTTTCGTCCGCGTTCGCAGCGACCATCTCGACCACCCGCGCAAAACCATCGACGTAAAAGGCGGCATATTCGACAAAGCGCGCCGCATTGTAGGCGCTGTTGCCGGGCCGGATGGTGGGGGTAGCGAGATAGTAGAGCTGGTTCGGCGAAAAGCCGGCGATCCGCAGCCCCTCCGCAACGCCAGCGGTCGTATCATAGGCAAGGACATGACAACGGCCGCCGGTTTCGCGGATTTCCCGCGCAACCCGTTCCGCATCGTCCTTGCCGATGCGGTAGGTGATCGCCACTTCCGCCGATCCTGCGGCAAGAACCTTCGCCAGCGTTTCGCCGAGACCGCGCGATCCGCCCACGACAAGCGCCCGAACACCCGCGAAGGCTGTCGCGCCGATACGAGCGGCAATCTCTGGCATTGCGGGCTGAACCACAGGCTCCGGGCGGATATGCGCGTCGATACGCCCCGTCCAACCCGCCCCCGATAGGGCTATCCGCACCATACGGAAGCGCTCGTCAAGGGAGGAAACAGCAAAGTGCAACGCCTCGTCGACCGCAGCCTCTTCGGCCGCAGCAAGATCAAGGCTGCGGAAAATCGAATGCAGGCCGGGGCACACCATGCCGACGATGAAGGTGGCGGCGGCCAGGCCGGTGATCCGTCGTTGCCCGATCCGGGAAGCGAGTGCAGGAAAAAGCTCGGCAAGTGCAGTCGCCTCCGGCCTCGGAACGACATGGCCGGCAAGCGCCGCCATCTCGGCAAGGGAAAGCGACAGCGGCTGCGAGGGAGTGAAGGCCTGCCCATGCAGGAATACCGGCTGGCGCTGCGCGGGCGTGGAAAGGCCGACGAGGACCACGGCAGCCGGCCGGCCATCGAGCCGGATTTCCAGCCGGACGCGATCGGCCTTCCGGTCGGCGAGTACGGCTTCCACCCGCGTGCCGATCGGGACCATCTTCTCGAAATTGACCCGCAGGGAACAGAGGGTAACCGATGGTTCCAGATGCCGGCACAGCGCATCGAGCCCCCAGATGAGGAGGTGCACGCCATGCACCAGCGGCGCGCCGGCAAGGCTGCGCCGGGCGGCGAGCGGATCCACATGGATCGGGTTGGCATCGCCCGTCAGGCGCGCGAAAATCTGTTGATCTTCCAGCGTAAAGGTGCGCTGGGCGAGGATATCGGCCGTCATGGACGCCTCCGCGGCGGATCTCAGTCCGGCAGTTTGCCACGTTCGGCGATGATCTTCACCATATCGCCGAGCGTCGAGAGCCTGTCGAGTTCGGCCGAGGTGAACTTTACACCAAAGGCCGCCTCGCTCGCCATGATGATCTCGATATGCTTGAAGGAGTCCCATTCCTCGACATCGCGGGCCGACAGCGCATTCGAGATGACGATATCGTCACGCAGGAAGACGTCGGAGAAAATGTCGACCAGAACGGCGTGAATTCTGTCTTCTGCGATCATGCGATCCTCACGGCTTGGATGGGCGGTGTATGCGGGGTGAAGGCATCGAGTTCGAGCACGAATGTCCTGCCGGTCTCATCGGCGGAAAGCGGGGCGAAACCGAGCCGCGGATAGAGTTCCGCCACCATGCCGTTACGCTCCGTCGGCAGGTAGACGCCGACGACTTTTCGCGCATGGCGGGCAGCAGCCTCGGCGACGACGACGTTCAACATGGCTTCCTCGACGTGCCTGCCCAGGACGCGGCAACTCATCAGCCAGCTGTCGATCTCGATGGTAGCAGCCGCGCCGAGGCGGCCGATGACGACGCCGATCAAGCCGTTGTCGCCGAACCTGTCGAGAAGCCGGAAATGCAGGCAGAAACCCGTCTCGTCGGCTTCCATCGCCTTGACCTGCGCTTCGGTATAGCGGCGGGTGGTGACGTTGAACTGGTTGGTCTTGTTGATGAGCTGGGTGACGCGGGCGCGCGAGGCGTCGTCGACGTTCCCCCATTTCATTGTCATGCCGAGAGACGCGAGATAGGCTGGCAGGTCCGTCGAGGGATCCGTGAGGTCCGGCATGCGCCGTTCCGGCGCATAGAGACCTGCGCGATCGAAATCCTCCGCCGTCAACGCCAGGCTCTCGAAGCAGCCCGCGTCCGAGAGAGCCGCCGGAATCAGCGCCGGCTCCTCGGGCAACTCCGGCACGAAGACCATCGGCAGGGTCTGGCGGACCAAGTCGCGCTCGAACGGATTGTCATCGACGAAAACGAGGGAATCGAGGCCGATATTGAGCTCCCGCGCGATACGGCGCAGGTTGGACGGCTTGTCCTCCCAATTGGCGACGAAGGAGGCGAAATCACCGGCCTTGAGCGTCATGTTGGGGTTTTCCTCGAAGGCGCGGCGGGCGACGGACTCGTCGTTCTTCGAGCAGACAGCAAGGAGGATGCCACGCCGGCGAAGGCTGGCGGCATAGGCTTGGATAGCCGAGAACGACTCTGCTTCCGCTGATCCCTGCCCGACGATGATACCATTTATCCCATGATCGCCGACGACCCCACCCCAGAGCGTATTGTCGAGATCGAGCACGCAGCATTTGGCGACCTTGCCCTTGCGAGCCGCGATCTGGCGCAACGGCAATTCACCGAACATCGGCGCGGCGGCCGGGTTGATCTCCTGCTTGGACTTGAACCAGAGCGCCGGATTGAACCAGGCAGCAAGCCCGTCCGTCGCCGCACGCGCATCGAGAGCGACGAGGCCGACGCCGGCCGCAGCGGTGCGCGGCCTCAGGGCTTCGTTGATTGCCCGAAGATGCGCCGCGGCAGAACCTGGATTGCAGTGTTCGTTGCCGCCGAGCGTTTCGGGCAGGCGCGGCAGGAGCGTCTGCTGCAGAACCTGCGCTCCGAAGCGTTCCACGCTACGCGCCCACAGTGCCTCCAACATGGCGAGAAGGCTTTCCTTCTGCTGCTCCGCCTCGGTGAGGGCGCGGCATGCGCCGATCCCGCGTGTTGTATGTTCGGCATCGAGGCTGAAGAGTACGGCAGTTGGCGCGAAACCCTCCAGCGGCGTGTCACGGTCGAGGACCGCCTGATGGTAGAGCCCGTAGTCGTTCTCCCATGTGTCCAGCCAGATGCCACGACGCAAGGCCGAAACACGCAACGACGGCAGGAGGTGTGTCATCGTCGCGGAGGAAAGAACGGCGAGCCGCTCGGGCGCGGTGGACAGGAGGTCTGCTGGCACCGTGGTGAAAAGCCGGTGCACGATAGTGTCGAGCGCGCTTGCCTGGGTGAAGTTCAGCGCGAAGCCGGCAAGCGCGATACTCTCCGCCCAGGCCTCGGGCGAAGCCTGGGCCGCAGCGAGCGCTCTGAGGCGCATGCGCCAATCCTCCGGAACGGCCGGCAGGAAGTAAAGATCGGGGCTGGCAGCCATGCTTATCCCTTTCGGGCAAAGATGGAGAGGCAGGGTTCCAACGGGAGCGGCTTTGCCTCATGCGCGATTTCGATCGACGTGAAGCCGAGGAGCCGCAATGTATCGAGCAGGCTCGAACGATCCATCCAGCGCGGATCGTCGAAAATGCCGCCACAGAATTTCGCCGTGTGCTCCGCACCGAGATAGCCCCGGCGGTAGAGCGTCACAGGGTGATCGCGGAACATGACATCCTCGCGCTCGCGCCTGTAGATTTCGGTCTCGGCCGTCTCGACCTTCGCCGCCTCATCGATGCAGCTCGTCCAGAGATAAAGCGTATCGGTGCGGCTGGCGACGGCTTGCAGGAAACGAAGCGGGTCGCGCATATGATAGAGCACGCCGCTCGCGACGATGAGGTCGTAGCGCGTCTGGTTCTCCTCCAGGAAGGGAACACAGTCGCCGAGCAGGAAGCGCGTGCGCTTCAACCCGGCGATCTCCTTGGTGATCAGACATTTGAGGAAAGCGTTCTTGCTGGCCTCGACCGCAGTAACATTGGCGCCGTGCCGCTCCAGCAGAGCGGAATGCGCCCCTTCCATCGGGCCGATCTCCAGCACGTTGCGATCGCGCGCATCGCCGAAGCGTTCAAGTGCCCAGATGATTCGCTCGTCGGTGAAGTCGATCACGTTGCCGGCAACGACACCGATCTCATCAGGAAAACGCGTGTTCCAGCCGGGAATGACATCGACGCAGTTCTGCGCCGATGGCGCGCGCGTCTCATAGCTGTCGAAAGCGAGGATTTCCTGTTGTGGCGAGGCCTGCCGCTCCTGTCTCCTGAAAAGAGAACGCCAACGCTTCCCTCTGCCACTCATCGTCACTTCTCCGCTTCCGGTCTTTCAGCCGCCATCGACTGCCGTTCTGACCTTGCGGCAGACGGTGAGCCAGTCGTCGAAGGCTATGTCCCAAGCACCGGTCGCCGTTCGGCCGGTCCGGCTGAGATAGCCGATGTAAAGGTCCGGTGCAACGACATCGATCCCGCCACCTTCGGCCGCAAGCCCCTGCGCCAGGGCCGAATCCGCCGTGGTGACGTGCAGCAGTTTGACCGGCCCGACCTCCCGCAACGCCGCGTGCAGCATCTTCACGTCGCTGAGCGCAAGCCCGGGCGCAAAGAAAACGAAAACCTTGCGTCCCTCGCCAAGATCGGAAAGCAGCTTGTCGCGAAGGAAAACGACCCGTTCGCAGAACTTGCGGAAAAGAAGATCACCGTCGATCTGCCCAACGAACTTGAACGTGTGCATGCCGAGGCCCCAACGCCGGTCGCGCACGAAGTATTCGCCGTTCGCAAGCGTGATCATTTCGGTGTTTTCCTGCAGACCCATGCCGTCAAAGCGCGTGGCGAGACCCGTCATGAGGCCTCCAAAGGTCACGGCATTGAAGCGCAGCAAGCTCAGCGGTTCGGCGCCGAAGCGACGCTGCGCGAGGCCGAATTCGCAGTCGCTGCCCAGCCCCTCGAAGCCGATTAGAAGCTGGCGGGCCTCTTCGTCATCGAGAATGTCGACCTTGACCTGCTCCATGGGCGCCACCGAGTGGTCGTCGCCGCACTCGGCCATCCGGGCATATTCCAGTTCCTGGTGCGCACGGCCATAATGTTCCCAGCCTACCGGCTCGTTGGGGAAGGCCTCGCGAAATCCCTGCCATAACCGAACGGCCGTTTCCCAGTCCTCCCGTTCGCTGGCGAGCATAGCCTCAAGGCTGATGAAGCTGCTCTTCTTAGGGTAAAGCGCGCGGAACCGCTTCAGCGCCGCTTCGAGCCTGTCGTACTCTCCACAGATCAGCAAGGCGTGGCCGTAGATATGCAGCCAGACCGGCTGAGCGTCGTTGCGGTCAACGATGCGCTCCCACATCGCCACACTACCAGTCCAGTCGCCCCGCGCCTGCAGGTTTTGCGCGGCCTCGGAGATCAGGTTGCGTTCGGCAGGGAACCGCGACAAGCCTTCGGCCGTGATCGTTTCGGCGCGGTCGATCTGCCCCAGTTGACGCGCACAAGAAGCTGCCCCTACATAAGCTGCCGCATCCTGCGGCCAGCGCGCACGCACATCTTCCCACAAGTCTAGTGCTGCCGATAGTTCTCCTGCCACCTGCCGTGCATGGGCCTCTTCGGCGGTCAGCGCGAATTCGCGGCCATTAGCGGAAAACACGCGCATGCGCCGGGTAAGCTGGAGCCGCTGCTCCTGGGCAAAACGAAGGAGTATAGACCACAACCGCAGCGACTGCATCTTGAGAAAAGACAAAGCGTCGGCGTCCGGCCGTTGTTCAGTAGACTTCATACGAGGAGGCATCCCTAAAATCGCGGGGAAACTACAATAAATGCAGCCGGCTTTCTATAGAAGCCTGCCAGAAACAAATGCAAGGAAATCAATCTATTGCAAAACTACCTCGCGCCCTAATTGCTTTCTGTAATTCAAAAGCGCAAGCGGAGCGATAGAATGAGCCGGAAAGCCGAAGCGTGGCCGGGATTGTCCCAACCACGCTTTTGAAAGGCAAAATGGGCCGAGGTGTGTGGTCCTGGAATGAGATGGTGCGGATTAACTTTGAAGATTGACGGGTCTTTT
>NZ_JBBEYH010000009.1:0-173050 GCF_050172695.1 Shinella sp. G-2
AAAAGACCCGTCAATCTTCAAAGTTAATCCGCACCATCTCATTCCAGGACCACACACCTCGGCTCTGCCCCAATTCGTTTCCCACGGGCGCGTGTAGTTTGTGCGCCATAAAGCCATCTGACAGCTTGGGTGCAGTACCGTAGGGGATCATTTCGCCGAGGGCGTTCGGACGCCATTTAGGCTTGATGATGCAGAGCCCTCGTTCGCCGCAGGCGACGCATACGAAGCGCGCGCCAAGGGGTCTTTCGCTCTCAATAACGTTCGTTGGATCAAACGTGACCTCCTTGTCGCACTGGTAACAGTAGACCGTCACATTGCTTTCGGCGGCGATCTCCTCTCGAAGGGCCGCATTCCTTCGTTCTCTATGTGTTCATGTTGCCTCTTGGGCTACATGATCCAGGGAAGGGGAAGAGTCGATGGTAAGACCTGCCGCTATAAATTTCTTTTTTGATTTCATGGGGCGGTGTACAGATCCCACCGATCTCTAAGATGTTGATTTTGCCCAATAGTACCACAACTCCAGGGGTCGCCATTCGTTCCCGGATATCACAAGCGCACACCGATCGTTCGTCGTGTGCCTTGCACAAGAAAGCCGCGCGCCCAGCCTCTGGGACGCGCGGTTTCCCGTTTCAGGGATGCATTGTCAGCGAGCGCTTACGACCCCGCTGGCGCTTCCTTCAGTTCGCAGGTGCTGGTGCCGATGGTCATGGTATTGCCGCGCCAGTCGATGGTGCCGCTGAGCCAGGCGCGCAGCCAGATGGCGGGCATGAGGAGGTCGCGGACGATCATGGCGGGCAGCGAAAGCAGCGAGAGGCGCCAGCCCTTGGCAAGCGCGAGCGCGGCTTCCGGGAGATAGATCGCGGCCAGGACGAGGAGAGTTGCCGGCAGCAGCGCGGCGCCGGAAAAGAGGGCGGCAGCGAGCGCCAGGGCAAGCGGCGGCAGCACGCCAAGCAGGATTTCCGGCGCGAAGAAGCCGGGGAAGGTGACGCGGCGCAGGCGCGACCAGCGGCACTGGCGCGACCAGATCTCTTGGCCACTCCGCCGGCCGAGCGGCTGTTCGAAGGGCGAGGAGACGAGGTGGACCTGAAGGCCGAGACGGTTCACCAGTTTGGTGGAAGCGGCGTCTTCGGCGATTTCCGCGTTCAGCGCCTGGATGCCGCCATTGGCGTCGAGCATCGGCTTGTACCAGAGCATGCTCTTGCCCTGCGCGAAACCGAGGCCGAGCGCTTCGCCGGCATATTGCCAGCGCGCCTGCTGGGTGTTGAGGAACATGCATTCCACCTCCGCCCAGAAGCCTTCCGGGCGCGAGCCGAGCGGGGTCGAGCAGACGACGCCCGAATTGCGCCGCCAGCCGGCCATCAGGTGCTGGATATAGTCCGGCGGCATCAGTACGTTGGAATCGGCGAGGATGACCCAGTCGTGCCGGGCGGCCTGCCAGCCCTTGACGCAATTGTTGAGCTTCGGATTGGCGCTGACGCGGTCGTCGCCGATGAGGATGCGCGCCTCGACATCGGGGTGGGCGGCTGCCGTCCGCTCGATTTCCGCGACGATCGGGTCGCTGCCATGGGCGACGCAGAAGAGCAGTTCATAGCTTGGCCAGGTAAGGCGGAAGGCGCGCTCCAGCGTCTCGGCGGAAAAATTCTCGATGCCGCGGACGGGCACGACGACGGAGACGGGCGGCTTCTTGCGGATATCCGGCGGCGGGGCGCCGGCCGGTTTCAGTCGCTTGCCGGCGACGAGGATGCTGGCGAGGTTGGTCGCGACAAGAGCGCCCGAGGCAAGGGCGAGGGCCTGAGCCATGTCCATTCACGCGTACTCCGAAGGGCGCCGGCTTTTCGGGGCGGCTGCCGGTTCATTCACGCGGGAAGAGACACCATTGTCACATGACAGGCGAATGACGAGGCTGACTGGCGGCCTCTCGCGTCCGCGCCATGCCTCCGCCCGAAGGCGGAGACATGGCCGTTTTCGGGCGCTTACGACAGGAAGTCGGCGGTCGTCGTGACCGTGCCATAGCCGAATTCCAGCGCCGACATGATGGTGGCGTGAACCTGGGCGGCCGGCACGACCGAATCACCGAAAGCCTTGTCGCGGGTGGCGCAGGCATCGTGCACGACGGTGAGGTTGTAGCCGAGATCGGCGGCAGCGCGAGCGGTCGCGTCGATGCATACGTCGCTCATCGCGCCGATGACGACCACATCCTCGATGCCGCCGTCCTGCAGCGTCTTCTGCAACGTCGTTTCGCGGAAGGAGTTCGGGTAGTTCTTGATGATGACAGTGTCGCCGGCCTGCGGCGTGACGGCCGCGATGGGGTGGATGCCGTCCGTGTTGGGCGCAAAGAGCGGCGAATCGGCTTCCTTCGCGATGTGATGGACGTGGATGATGCGGTCGCCCTTGCCGCGGGCGGCGTCGATCACGCGGGCGGCATTGGCGGTGGCGGTGTCGATGCCGGCAAGGCCGAAGCTGCCGGAGGGGAGATAGTCGTTCTGCAGGTCGACGATGATGACGGCGCGTTTGCTCATGGGGGATCCTTTCTGCACGCTGCTGATGTCATGGACATATTGCCCCCAGCCTGCCATTCCTCGCCATTGGCGATACCGACATAATTCAGGGTGAAAGTGACATGGCTGCCTCGGCCGAAATCGGACTGGTGATCTATCCCGGCGTGCAGATGGCGGCCGTGCTCGGCATGACGGATCTCTTCAACGCGGCGATGGAGCTTGCCGGCCGCAAGGGCCGGGCAGGGCCGCGGCTCGGCGTCAGCCATTGGCGGCTGGAGGAGGGCAGGCCGGTGCGCATCGAGGCGAGCGAGACGCCCTGCGACGCGGCGCGGCCCTGCGTGCTCGTGCTGCCGCCGGCGCTTGGCGATCCCATCGCGCGGGAGGATGCTGCGCCCTTTGCGGCCTGGCTGCGGCAATGCCATGCGGGCGGCATCCAGCTCGCCTCGATCTGCGCCGGCGCCTTCCTGCTCGGCGAGACGGGTCTTCTGGCCGGGCGCACGATCACCACCAACTGGGTAATCGCCGAAACCTTCGAGGTGCGCTTTCCCGATGTGCGGGTGGATACGGACCGGTTGCTCAGCGACGACGGCGACATCGTCACCGCGGGCGGTGTCATGGCCTGGGTGGATCTCGGCCTCAAGCTGATCGACCGTTTCCTCGGCCCGACGGTGATGCTGGAGATCGCCCGGCAGTTCGTCATCGATCCGCCGGGGCGCGAGCAACGCTATTACAGCACCTTCTCGCCGCGCCTGTTGCATGGCGATGCGGCGATTCTCAGGGTGCAGCATTTCCTGCAGGCGAGCGAAGCGAAGGAGATCGGCCTCGATGTGCTGGCGGCCCAGGCGGGGCTGGAGGAACGCACGTTCCTGCGCCGCTTCCGCAAGGCGACGGGGCTGACGACGACGGATTACTGCCAGCGGCTGCGCGTGGCCAAGGCGCAGGAACTGCTGCAGTTCACCACCCGCTCGGTCGATCTGGTGGCGGTCGATGTCGGCTACAACGATCCCGGCGCCTTCCGCAAGGTTTTTGCCCGCATCGTCGGGCTGACGCCTGGGGACTACAGGAAGCGCTTCCGCTCGTAGGGCATCGGCTAGACTGTGTCGAAACGGTTGCGCACAACGGTGACGGTGCAGGGCGCATGGGCGGCAACCTCGCCGGAGACCGTGCCGAGCATGGAGCGCATGGCCGATTCGGCGCGCGCGCCCATCACGATATGGTCCACGTGGTTCTGGCGGGCATAGTCGAGGATGGCGTCGGCCGGCGAGACGGCCTCCAGCACGTGGAAGGTGATGCCGCCGCCGGGCACGGGCAGGCCCGTCGACCAGCTGCGCAGCTCCACCAGGCGCAGCACATGCTTGTTGCGGCCTTCCTCGTCCAGCGACGTGTCGATGGCGATGCGGTTGATCTTCAAGACGTTGAGGCAGGCTATGCGCGCGTTCGGCGTGTTCTCGATGATGCGGGCGACGGTCTTGTGGATCGCGGCGGCCCGTTCCGGCGTATGGGCGCCGAGGTCGATGGCGACGGCGATGATCGGCGCATCGGCAAGCTGGGCCTCCGCCTTCTGCGGCTTCACGGTTTCGATCGGCACGGGGTTGAAGCGGCGGCGCAGCACCATGCCGAGCGGATCGCGCTTCATCTTTTCCGCCCGCGCGGTCAGCTTGACGCTGGAAAGGTCCTGCAGGTCGAGGGCGAGCTGGGCGGCGCTCGGATAGCGCCAGGCAGGGTTCACCTCCAGGCAGCGCAGGATGATTTCCTGCAGCGCCGGTGGAATGGCGGCGTTGCGGGCGCGCGGCGGCAGCGGGTCGCGCCACAGTCGCCGCTTGAGGCCTTTCAGCCGCTGCGGATCGCCGAAGGGTCGTTCGCCGGTCGCGAAGAAATAGAGCAGGACACCGAGCGCGAAGAGGTCGCTGCGAAAGTCGCTGCGCGTGCCGAGCACCTGTTCCGGCGCCATATAGGGCGCCGTGCCGTAGGGCAGGCGGAACTGCTCGTCCATCAGGTCCGGCAGGTGCACGTGGCGGGCAAGGCCATAGTCGATCAGCACGGCCTCGCCGCTGTCGCGGAACATCACGTTGGACGGTTTCAGGTCGAGATGCACGACGTGCTGGCGGTGCAGCGAATCGAGGGCGACCGCGATCTTCGCGCCGATCACCGTCACCTCCTCGGGCGGCAGCGGCAGGCGCTCCAGCAGCGGATAGAGCGAGGCGCCGGGCAGGCGTTCCATGACGATATAAGGCAGGGTGGCGAAATCGCCATTGGCGATGAAGCGCGGCACATGCGGGCCGGAAAGGCGCGGCAGGATCATCTGCTCCATCTCGAAGCCGACGATGGCGGCGGGGTCGTCGCCCTCGCCGAGCACCGGCACCTTCATGAGGATCGGGCATTCGATGTCCGGCCGGCTCACCGTCCAGATGCGCGCCATGCCGCCATTGTGCGCGATGCCCTCGATGGTGAAGCCGTCGATGACGTCGCCGGGTTTCAGCCGTGTCTTCATGGCTCAGCGTCCCTCGAAAAGACGGTCGGCGAGGGCGGCCGGCAGACTGGCCGCCCGGATTTTCCCCGCTGCCGTCTCCACGTCATAGGCGACGCGCAGGAAACGTAAGTCGGTGCTTTCGGTGTCGTAGAGCGCGAAGGCGGCGGCCGGGTTGCCGTCGCGCGGCTGGCCGACCGCGCCCATGACGGCAAGCCAGCGCCGCTGCGGCAGAAGCGGCACCGGCGTTGCCGAGACGGGGCAGAAATGCGTGATCCTGCCGCCGGGCGCGGTGCAGTAGAGCGCCGGCTTGTGGACATGGCCGCAGAAGCTGACGCGCGCCTCGCAGGCGGCGAGATGCTGGCCGGCATCGCTGGTGTCGCGCACATAGTTCCAGTCGGACGGCGCGCTGGCATCGGCATGCACGAAGAGGCAGTCGCCCTCGCGGGCCTTCATCGGGCGGGCGGCGAGAAAGGCGCGCGTCTCGCGGCCGAGCTGCCGCCGCGTCCATTCGATGGCGAACATCGCCGTCGCGTTCATGGTGATGGAGCCATTGCCGACCGCATCGTCATGGTTGCCGCGCAGCACCACGGCGCCGGCCGCGGCAAGCTGCATGGCCCGCTCTGCGCACCATTCCGGGTCCGCGCCATAACCGACGATGTCGCCGAGCAGGACGTAGCGCGCCGCGCCGGCGGCCTCGGCGGCGGCCAGCACGGCCTCGAAGGCCTCGCGGTTGGCATGGATGTCGGAGAGGATGGCAAGCAGCATGGCAGTCCGAATTCGTTCGGGGATTGGCGGAGCATAACCCGCCTTCTCGCCCGCAACCATTCAACGGAAGGGGAATATTGCGCGTCCCGTCTGGCGTTTCGTCAAGACGTGCGGCTGGCGAAGGCGAAGAGGTCGGCGTCGGCATCGCCATGGCCGGCAATCTCGGCCGAGACGATCTCGGCGGCGATCTGGCTGAAGGTAATGCCATTGCCGCCAAAGCCCATGACGGCGAAGACATGGTCGAGGCCCGGAACGCGGCCGATCAGCGGCAGGCCGGTGCGCGTCGTGCCGAAGGGCGCGGCCCAGACATGATCGGGCTCGGGCAGGGCGATGCCGAGCAGGGCCTCCACCTTGCGGCGGATCGTGCGCGTTTTGGCTTTCAGCTTCTGCGGCGAGGCATAGGCATCCTCGCTCGCCTCGTCCTCGCCGCCGGCGATCAGCCGGCCGTCGCGCGAGCGGCGAAGATAGAGATAGGGATCGGCGCCCTCCCAGACGATGCAATCGTTCAGCCAGCCGGGCAGGGGCGTAGCGGGCGGCGTGGCGAGCGCCCAGGTCGAGACGATGGCGTGGTTCCGGTCGGCGACGGCCTCGAGGAACTCGTAGCCCGAGCAGAAGATGGTGTGGCCGGCGGCAAGAATCCCGCCGTCCGCGGTGGCGAGCACGACGCCGTCCGCCGTCGGGCGCAGATCGGTGATTTCGAGCGGCGTGACGATTTCGGCTCCGCGCGCCGCCGCCGCGCGCAGGATGCCGGCGGCCATCTGCGCGGGATTTGCCGAGGCGGAGATGTCGCTGAGGATGGCCCCGGTGCGGTCGATGGCGAAACGGTCGGCGAGAGTGGCCGCGCTCAGCATCTCCGCCCTTATGCCGGCGGCGAGTCGGGCTTCGGTCTCCATTCGTAAGGCACGGCTGCCATAGGCGTCGCCGGCGAGGAACAGCGTCTTCTTGCGCTCGAAGCCGCAGGCGATGCCGAGATCGGCGACGAGATGCGTCAAATGTTCGACGGCCGCGGCCGAGCGCCGCCAGGCGCGGCTTGCCTTTTCCCGGCCGATCATGCCGGCGAGCGAATGGAGGGGAATGTCGATTTCGTGCTGGATCATCGCCGTGCTGGCGAGCGTGCTGCCATGCACGGGCTGCCGGCGGTCGACGACGAGCACGCGGCGCTTTCCATCGGCAAGCGCGTGAGCCATCAGCGCGCCGGAAATGCCGGCGCCGACGATGATGACGTCGTAGTCGCTGCGGGAAGGCGTCTTTCGGGTGCGCAGGCCAATGCGCGGCGAGTCGGCCCACAGGGGGCGGGAGGTATGCAACGTGCGTTGGCGGGTGATGTCGCGGGATCTGGAAATCGGGCTGCTCCGGAACGGGACGTCCTGCGGAATGGGCGGCAGAGAGAAAAGTTCCCGTGCTCTTCCTGCCGCGCGCGGTGCTTGCATTGCGCGCCGAAAGCATGCAAAGCACGGGGCGCCTGAAACACGACAGGATTTCGCCCATGACCGTCCGTTCGAGAACGCCCCGCCCGATCGACCATCTGGTGCTGCCGGTGTCCGAGCTTGGAATTGCCCGCGAACGCCTCACTGCCCTCGGTTTCACGGTCGCCAGGGATGCGCGCCATCCCTTCGGCACGGAAAACTGTTGTGTCTTCCTTGCCGATGGCAGCTACCTGGAACCGCTCGGCATCGCCAATCGCGAGGAATGCGAAGACGCGGCCCGCGCGGGCAATGCCTTCATCGCGCGCGACCAGGCGTTCCGCTTCCGCCGCGGGCTCGAAGGGTTTTCCGCCATCGCCATGGCGACGAACGATGCGCAGGACGACGACCGGCGCTATTCCACTGCCGGCCTTTCCGGCGGCGACGTGCTGGAATTTTCGCGCGACATGCTGCTGCCGGACGGCACCGCAGCGACCGGCAGCTTCCGGCTCGCCTTCGCCGCCGACCTGCGCAGCCCCGATTTCTTCTTCTTCGCCTCGCAGCGCGTGCGCCCGCTGCCGTCCGACCGGGCGGCGCTGGAGGCGCATGAAAACGGCGTCGTCGCGCTTGCCGAAGTCGTGCTGTCGGAGCAGAACCCGACCGACTTCCAGTATCTGGTGCAGGAGGCGGCCGACGAGCGCGAGGTCGAGGCCCTGTCCTTCGGCATGTCCGTCGACACGCCCCGCGGCCGCATCACCGTGCTCAACGATGCCGGGCTTCAGGGCTTCTACGGCATCGCACCCGAAACCACCGACCGCGGCCTGAAGGGCCGGGCGATCGTTTTCAAGGTTTCCAGCCTCTCGGCATGCCGCCAGCTCCTCACCGGGCGCGGCATCGGCTACCGCGAACAGGACGAGCGCCTGTTCGTGCCGCCCGCACCGGGGCAGGGCGTCCTCTTTGTCTTTGGAGAATGAGATGAAAGCCAACACCACCGTCGTCGTCGGCGAAGGCGCAAGGAAAGTCACCTTCTCGCAGGCCGAACGCTTTTCGCTGATCGCCGGCCCCTGCCAGATGGAAAGCCGCGACCATGCCTACATGATCGCCGGCACGCTGGTCGAACTTTGCGACAGGCTCGGCATCGGCCTCGTCTACAAGTCCTCCTTCGACAAGGCCAACCGCACCTCGCTCTCCGGCAAGCGCGGCATCGGCCTCGACAAGGCGATGGAGATCTTCGCCGATCTCAAGAAGGATTTCGGCTTCCCCGTGCTGACCGACATCCATACCGAGGAACAGTGCGACCTCGTTTCCGGCACGGTCGATATCCTGCAGATCCCGGCCTTCCTGTCGCGCCAGACGGACCTGCTCGTGGCCGCCGCCAAGACCGGCCGCACGATCAACGTCAAGAAGGGCCAGTTCCTGGCGCCCTGGGACATGAAGAACGTGCTGGCGAAGTTCACCGAGAGCGGCAATCCGAACGTGCTGCTGTGCGAGCGCGGCGCCTCCTTCGGCTACAACACGCTGGTTTCCGACATGCGCTCGCTGCCGATCATGGCCTCGCTCGGCGCACCCGTGGTCTTCGACGCGACCCATTCCGTTCAGCAGCCGGGCGGGCAGGGCGGCTCCTCCGGCGGCCAGCGCGAATTCGTCGAGACGCTGGCCCGCGCGGCGATTGCCGTCGGCGTTGCCGGCCTCTTCGTCGAAACGCATGAAGATCCCGATCACGCTCCCTCGGACGGGCCGAACATGGTCCATCTCAAGGACATGCCGCGGCTTCTCGAAAAGCTTCTGGCCTTCGACGCCATTGCCAAGGCGTAAGACTTCAAACGGATGACATGGAGACGTGCCATCCGTTTTTTCTGGCGGCAATGCGCCGTTGTAATTTCCGCATCGTCGATTAAAAGTAGATTTTAATCGATTTATAAACCCCGAACCAGGACGATATCCATGACTGCTATCATCGACATCATCGGCCGCGAGATTCTCGACAGCCGCGGCAATCCCACCGTCGAAGTGGACGTGCACCTCGAGGATGGCAGCTTCGGCCGCGCGGCCGTTCCGTCAGGCGCCTCCACCGGCGCGCATGAAGCCGTCGAACTGCGCGATGGCGGCAAGCGCTATCTCGGCAAGGGTGTCGAAAACGCCGTCGCCGCCGTCAACGGCGAAATCTTCGAGGCCATCGGCGGTCTCGATGCCGAAGACCAGATCCATATCGACCAGACGATGATCGAACTCGACGGCACGGCGAACAAGTCGCGCCTCGGCGCCAATGCCATCCTCGGCGTCTCGCTCGCCGTCGCCAAGGCGGCCGCCGAAGCCGCCAACCTGCCGCTCTACCGCTATGTCGGCGGCCCGAACGCCCGCATCCTGCCGGTGCCGATGATGAACATCATCAACGGCGGCGCCCATGCCGACAACCCGATCGACTTCCAGGAATTCATGATCGTGCCGGTCGGCGCCGAAACGGTGCGCGATGCCGTGCGCATGGGCTCGGAAGTCTTCCACACGCTGAAGAAGCAGCTCTCGGCCGACGGTCACAACACCAATGTCGGCGATGAGGGCGGCTTCGCACCGGGCCTCGCTTCGGCGCCCGCCGCCCTCGACTTCATCATGAAGTCCATCGAGAAGGCCGGCTACCGTCCGGGCGAGGACATGTTCATCGCGCTCGACTGCGCCTCGACCGAATTCTTCAAGGACGGCAAGTACGTGCTGGAAGGCGAAGGCCGCACGCTGGAGCCGGGCGCCATGGCCGAGTATCTCGCCGAGCTGACCGCCAAGTATCCGATCTTCTCCATCGAGGACGGCATGGCGGAAGACGATTGGGACGGCTGGAAGCTGCTCACCGACAAGGTCGGCAAGAAGGTGCAGCTCGTCGGCGACGACCTGTTCGTCACCAACTCGGCGCGCCTGCGCGACGGCATCAAGATGGGCGTCGCCAACTCGATCCTCGTCAAGGTCAACCAGATCGGCTCGCTCTCCGAAACGCTCGACGCCGTCGAGACCGCGCACAAGGCCGCCTATTCGGCCGTCATGTCGCACCGTTCGGGCGAGACCGAGGATTCCACCATCGCGGACCTCGCCGTCGCCACCAACTGCGGCCAGATCAAGACCGGCTCGCTCGCGCGCTCCGACCGTACCGCCAAGTACAACCAGCTCATCCGCATCGAGGAGCAGCTCGGCGCCCAGGCCAGGTATGCCGGCCGCGGCATCCTGCGCGGCTGATCGCAAAACAGTTTTTCCGAAATGGAAAACAGGGAGCCCGCATCCTCGGATGCGGGTTTTTCTTTGCCCGCCGATCATGGTCAATGGTCGGTTAACCGCTTCCCGCTAGTGTCGTCTGCGTATTGCGTATCGGGGCACCAGCATGTGGACCAAACATCATAAGAAGCGGAAATTCGGCCGGCTGGCGCTGCCGGTAATTACCGTCGCATTCCTCTCCTACTTCGGTTATCATTCCGTCCATGGTGACTTCGGTCTGCGCGGAATGGAGGATTTCGAGCGGCAGAGAGTAGAGCGTCAGGCGCGTTTGGACGTGCTCGTGCGGCAGCGCCAGATCCTGGAAAAAGAGGTTGCCCTGATGAGTGACGGCTCGCTCGAACGCGACATGCTGGACGAGAAGGCGCGCTCTTATCTCAACATGTCCCGCGCCGACGAAATCGTCATTTTCCACTGAAAAGCTCGATTAACCGAAATCTGGTTAATCGTAAATCTTCCTTACTAATCAGCAACTTACAAAGAATATAAGCCATGCATTTATGGCATTGCTGAGGCGGACTTTCTCCCCTATGGTTTCCACAAAAGGGCAAACATAGGGAGGAACGAATGGCTCCGCGCAAAAACGCGTCCACGTCCAGCCGCAAGTTGGCGGCAAAGCCTGCAAGGAAAGACTTCAACGGTGGCACGATTGCCGACTTCTCCAAGGAAGACGACCTGAAGGCCTACCGCGAAATGCTGTTCATCCGGCGTTTCGAGGAAAAAGCCGGTCAGCTTTACGGCATGGGCTTCATCGGCGGCTTCTGTCACCTCTATATCGGCCAGGAAGCTGTCGTCGTCGGCATGCAGATGGCGCTGAAGGAAGGTGACCAGGTCATCACCGGTTATCGCGACCACGGTCACATGCTCGCTTGCGGCATGAACGCCCGCGGCGTGATGGCGGAACTGACCGGACGCCGCGGCGGCCTTTCCAAGGGCAAGGGCGGCTCCATGCACATGTTCTCCAAGGAGAAGCATTTCTATGGCGGCCACGGCATCGTCGGCGGCCAGGTCTCGCTCGGCACGGGTCTGGCCTTCGCCAACCGCTACCGCGGCAACGACAACGTCTCGCTGACCTATTTCGGCGATGGCGCGGCCAACCAGGGCCAGGTCTACGAAAGCTTCAACATGGCGGCCCTCTGGAAGCTGCCGGTGATCTACATCATCGAGAACAACCGCTACGCCATGGGCACGGCCGTTTCGCGCGCCTCCGCCCAGACCGACTTCTCGCAGCGCGGCACCTCCTTCGGCATTCCGGGCTACCAGGTCGACGGCATGGACGTTCGTGCGGTCAAGGCTGCGGCCGACGAGGCTGTCGAGCATTGCCGTTCGGGCAAGGGCCCGATCATTCTCGAAATGCTGACCTACCGCTACCGCGGTCACTCCATGTCCGACCCCGCGAAGTATCGCTCGAAGGACGAAGTGCAGAAGATGCGCTCCGAGCACGACCCGATCGAGCAGGTTCGCGCCCGTCTTCTCGAAAGGGGCTGGGCGAGCGAGGACGATCTCAAGCAGATCGACAAGGACATCCGTGACGTCGTCGCCGACAGCGCCGATTTCGCGCAGGCCGATCCGGAGCCGGATGCATCCGAACTCTACACCGACATCCTGCTGTAATCCGGGGAGGGACACCAATGCCAATCGAAATTCTCATGCCCGCCCTGTCTCCGACCATGGAAGAGGGCACGCTTTCCAAGTGGGTCAAGAACGAAGGCGACACCGTGAAGTCGGGTGACGTCATTGCCGAAATCGAGACCGACAAGGCGACGATGGAAGTCGAAGCCGTCGACGAAGGCGTGATCGGCAAGATCCTGATCGCCGCCGGCACCGAAGGCGTCAAGGTCAACACGGCCATCGCCGTGCTGCTCCAGGACGGCGAAAGCGCCGATGCCATTGCCGCGCCGAAGGCTGCCGCCGCCGAAAAGCCGGCAGAAGTTTCCGCGCCGGCCCCGGCTGCCGCACCCGTTCCGGCCGCTGCCGCGCCCGTTCCGGCTGCGCCGAAGGGTGAAATCGCCGCCGATCCGGATATTCCGGCCGGCACGGAAATGGTGATGACGACGGTGCGTGAAGCGCTGCGCGACGCCATGGCCGAAGAAATGCGCCGCGACGGCGACGTCTTCGTCATGGGCGAGGAAGTGGCCGAATACCAGGGCGCCTACAAGATCACCCAGGGCCTCCTGCAGGAGTTCGGCGACCGTCGCGTCATCGACACCCCGATCACCGAACACGGCTTTGCCGGCGTCGGCGTCGCCGCGGCGATGACGGGCCTGAAGCCGGTCGTCGAGTTCATGACCTTCAACTTCGCCATGCAGGCGATCGACCACATCATCAACTCCGCCGCCAAGACGCTCTACATGTCCGGCGGCCAGATGGGTGCCCCGATCGTCTTCCGCGGTCCGAACGGTGCGGCCGCACGCGTCGCCGCCCAGCACTCGCAGTGCTATGCGGCATGGTACAGCCACGTTCCCGGTCTCAAGGTCGTCATGCCCTACACGGCTGCCGACGCCAAGGGCCTGCTCAAGGCCGCCATCCGCGACCCGAACCCGGTCATCTTCCTCGAAAACGAAATCCTCTACGGCCAGAGCTTCGAAGTGCCGAAGATGGATGACTTCGTCCTGCCGATCGGCAAGGCGCGCATCCACAAGAAGGGCAACGACGTCACCGTCGTCTCCTTCGGCATCGGCATGACCTATGCCATCAAGGCGATTGCGGAACTCGAGAAGGACGGCATCGACGTCGAACTGATCGACCTTCGCACCATCCGCCCGATGGACCTGCCGACCATCATCGAATCGGTCAAGAAGACCGGCCGTCTCGTCGTCGTTGAGGAAGGCTTCCCGCAGTCCTCCGTCGGCACCGAGATCGCGACCCGCGTCATGCAGCAGGCCTTCGACTATCTCGATGCGCCGATCCTGACGATCGCCGGCAAGGACGTTCCTATGCCCTACGCCGCCAATCTCGAAAAGCTGGCGCTTCCGAATGTCGGCGAAGTCGTCCAGGCGGTCAAAACCGTCTGCTACAAGTAAGGGAGGGCTGAGGTATGCCGATCAACATTACGATGCCGGCCCTTTCGCCCACCATGGAAGAGGGCAATCTTGCCAAGTGGCTCGTCAAGGAAGGCGACACCGTGAAATCCGGTGACGTCATCGCCGAGATCGAGACCGACAAGGCGACGATGGAAGTGGAAGCCGTCGACGAGGGCGTTGTCGCCAAGCTCGTCGTGCCGGCCGGCACGGAAGGCGTGAAGGTCAACACCCTCATCGCCATCCTCGCCGCCGACGGCGAAGACGTGGCCGCTGCCGCTGCCGGCGGTGGTTCGGCTCCCAAGGCCGAAGCGCCGAAGGAAGCCGAAAAGCCGGCTGCCGCAGCGCCTGCTGCTGCCGCACCTGCACCCGTCGCCGCCGCGCCTGCGGCTGCGGCTGCCCCGAGCACGGCGACCAGCACGGCCAGCAGCCATGGTGGCTCCGGCCTGTTCTCCTCGCCGCTCGCCCGTCGCATCGCCAGGGATGCCGGCCTCGACATCAAGGCGGTCACCGGCTCCGGCCCGCATGGCCGCGTGGTCAAGAGCGACGTTGAAAAGGCCATCGCCTCCGGCGGTGCCAAGCCCGCTGCCGCTGCTGCCGCAGCGCCGGCTGCTGCCGCTTCCGCGGCACCCGCCACCGCGCCGAAGGGCATGTCGGAAGATGCCGTGCTCAAGCTCTTCGAGCCGGGCTCCTACGAGCTCGTGCCGCATGACGGCATGCGCAAGACCATCGCCAAGCGCCTGCAGGAATCCAAGCAGACGATCCCGCACTTCTACGTCTCGGTCGACGTGGAGCTCGACGCGCTGCTGGCGCTGCGCGCCCAGCTCAACGACAGCGCGCCGCGCAAGGAAGACAAGCCGGTCTACAAGCTCTCGGTCAACGACATGGTGATCAAGGCCATGGCGCTCGCGCTGCGCGACGTGCCGGACGCCAACGTCTCCTGGACCGACAGCAACATGGTCAAGCACAAGCATGCGGATGTCGGCGTCGCCGTCTCCATTCCGGGCGGCCTGATCACCCCGATCATCCGCAGCGCCGAGCTGAAGACCCTGTCCGCCATCTCCAACGAGATGAAGGACCTCGGCAAGCGCGCGAAGGAACGCAAGCTGAAGCCCGAGGAATACCAGGGCGGCACGACCGCGGTCTCCAACATGGGCATGATGGGCGTGAAGAACTTCGCCGCCGTCGTCAACCCGCCGCATGCGACGATCCTGGCGGTCGGCGCGGGCGAGGAGCGGGTCGTCGTCAAGAAGGGCGAGATGGTGATCGTCAACGCGATGACCGTGACGCTCTCCACCGACCATCGCTGCGTCGATGGCGCGCTCGGCGCCGAGCTTCTCGGTGCCTTCAAGCGCTACATCGAGAACCCGATGGGGATGCTCGTCTGATAGCGGGGTGCGGCCATGAAGACGGTTCTCTGCTATGGCGACAGCCTGACCTGGGGCTATGACGCGGAAACGCTCGACCGGCATTCCTTCGCGGACCGGTGGCCGAGCGTTCTCGCCAAGGCTCTCGGGCCTGATGTCACCGTCATCGCAGAGGGCCTCAACGGCCGCACCACCGCCTATGACGACCACCTGGCGGATTGCGATCGCAACGGCGCGCGCATCCTGCCGACCATCCTGCACAGCCACGACCCGATCGACCTCGTCATCCTCTTCCTCGGCGCCAATGACATGAAGCCGGTGATCTGCGGGACGGCCTTCGGGGCGGTGCAGGGCATGGAGCGGCTGGTGCAGCTCGTGCGCCATCATGCCTGGTCCTTCGGCGAGGCGGAGGGACCGGAAGTGCTCATCGTTTCCCCGCCGCCGCTCTGCGAAACGGCGAACACCGCTTTCGCGGCGATGTTTGCCGGCGGCGTGGAGCAATCGGCCATGCTGGCGACGCTTTATGCGGACCTTGCGGACGAAACCGGCTGCGGCTTCTTCGATGCCGGCTCCGTGGCGGAAACGACGCCGCTCGACGGCGTGCATCTCGACGCGAAGAACACGCGGGCGATCGGCAAGGGTCTCGAGCCGGTCGTGCGGATGATGCTGGGACTGTAAAGCTACTCCAGCAAAAGTGCGTAGCGGTTTTGCGTCCGGGATTGCGGTGAACTGAACAAGGAAGCAATTCCAGCAAAAGTGCGCAGCGGTTTTGCGTCCGGAATGCGGTGAAATTGAACAAGAAAGCAATGCCAGCGAGAGTGTGAAGCGGAATTGCTTTGGAACTGAACAGAAAGACGCGGCGCTCGTTCCCGCGCAACAAGTGAGGCAGGAAACGACATGGCTCAATCCTACGACGTCATCGTAATCGGTTCGGGTCCGGGCGGCTACATCGCCGCGATCCGTGCGGCGCAGCTGGGCCTGAAGACGGCCATCGTGGAGCGCGAGCACCTCGCCGGCATCTGCTCCAACTGGGGCTGCATCCCGACCAAGGCGCTGCTGCGCTCGGCGGAAATCTTCCATTACGCCCAGCATCCGGGCGATTACGGCGTGAAGATCGAAGGCGCCGTCACGCCGGACCTGAAAGCCATCGTCGCCCGCTCGCGCGGCATCGCCCAGCGCATGAACGGCGGCGTCGGCTTCCTGATGAAGAAGAACAAGGTCGACGTCATCTGGGGCGAAGCCAAGATCACCAAGCCGGGCGAGATCGTCGTGTCCAAGACGACCAAGGCGATCCAGCAGCCGCAGGCGCCGGTGCCGAAGAACGTTCTGCCCGAGGGCACCTACAATGCCAAGCACATCGTCATCGCCACGGGCGCCCGTCCGCGCGCGCTGCCCGGCATCGAGCCGGATGGCAAGCTGATCTGGACCTACTTCGAATCGATGAAGCCGGAGGAAATGCCGAAGTCGCTGCTCGTCATGGGCTCGGGCGCCATCGGCATCGAATTCGCCTCCTTCTACCGCACGCTCGGCGTCGACGTGACGGTCGTCGAAGTGATGAAGACGGTCATGCCGGTCGAGGATGCGGAAATCTCCGCGCTCGCCAAGAAGCAGTTCGAAAAGCAGGGCATGAAGATCCATCTGGAGGCCAAGGTCGCCAAGGTGGAGAAGGGCGCCAACTCCATCACCGCCCATGTCGAGATGAAGGACGGCAAGGTCGAGAAGATCACCGCCGACCGCATGATCTCCGCCGTCGGCGTGCAGGCCAATATCGAGAATATCGGCCTTGAGGCGCTCGGCGTGAAGACCGACCGCGGCTTCATCGCCATCGACGGCTACGGCAAGACCAACGTGCCGGGCATCTACGCCATCGGCGACGTCGCCGGCCCGCCGATGCTCGCCCACAAGGCCGAGCACGAGGCCGTCATCTGCATCGAGAAGATCGCCGGCCTGCCGAACGTTCATCCGATGGACAAGTCCAAGATCCCGGGCTGCACCTACTGCCACCCGCAGGTCGCCTCCGTCGGCCTCACGGAAGCCAAGGCCAAGGAACAGGGCCGCGACGTGCGCGTCGGCCGCTTCACCTTCGCCGGCAACGGCAAGGCCGTGGCGCTGGGCGAAGACCAGGGCATGGTCAAGACGATCTTCGACAAGAAGACCGGCGAACTGCTCGGCGCGCATATGGTGGGCGCCGAAGTGACCGAAATGATCCAGGGCTTCGTCGTCGCGATGAACCTCGAGACGACCGAGGAAGAACTGATGCACACGATCTTCCCGCATCCGACCATTTCGGAAACGATGAAGGAAAGCGTGCTCGACGCCTATGGGCGTGCACTCAACGCTTGAACGTGCTAGAGCCCACCTCCACATGGGTGGGCTCAGGCTGCTGAAAAAATGCCGCGAACCTCTCTTTCGTCATGGTCGGGCCTGTCCCGACCATCCATAAGCGCTGGAGCTGCATGGATCCTCGGCGCGGGCCCGGGAGTGACGGCAGGGTGGGACAGGGTTTGACGGCGACCTGACGCCTTCTTCGGACAAGACGGGCATGTGCCCGCAGGAAAGTGGAATCGACATGGTCACCATTCTCGACCGTACCAATCCCGACCCCAACGCGCCGCGCGCGCGCCATCCGGAAAAGGCCCACCGGCCGGATACGGAAGTGCTGCGCAAGCCGGAATGGATCCGCGTCAAGGCGCCGGTGTCCAAGGGCTATCAGGAAACGCGCGATCTGGTGCGTTCGCACAAGCTGGTGACGGTCTGCGAGGAAGCGGGCTGCCCGAACATCGGCGAGTGCTGGGACAAGAAGCACGCCACCTTCATGATCATGGGCGAGATCTGTACCCGCGCCTGCGCCTTCTGCAACGTGGCGACGGGCAAACCCAATGCGCTCGACATGGAAGAGCCGGAAAACGTCGCCAAGGCCGTCAAGCAGATGGGCCTCAGCCACGTCGTCATCACCTCCGTCGACCGCGACGACCTGGAAGACGGCGGCGCCGAGCACTTCGAGAAGGTGATCTGGGCGATCCGTGCGGCATCCCCCTTGACCACCATCGAGATCCTGACGCCGGACTTCCTGAAGAAGCCGGGCGCGCTGGAACGCGTTGTCGCCGCCAAGCCCGACGTCTTCAACCACAATATGGAAACCGTTCCGGGCAACTACCTGACGGTTCGCCCGGGCGCGCGCTACTTCCACTCCGTCCGCCTGCTGCAGCGCGTGAAGGAACTGGACCCGACCATGTTCACCAAGTCGGGCATCATGGTGGGCCTCGGCGAGGAGCGCAACGAAGTGCTCCAGCTGATGGACGACCTGCGCACCGCCGACGTCGACTTCCTGACCATCGGCCAGTATCTCCAGCCGACCCGCAAGCACCACAAGGTGGACCGCTTCGTGACGCCGGACGAGTTCAAGTCCTACGAGACCGTCGCCTATACCAAGGGCTTCCTGATGGTGTCCTCGAGCCCGCTGACGCGTTCCTCGCACCATGCCGGCGACGACTTCGCCCGCCTGCGCGCCGCGCGCGAGCGCAAGCTTCTCGCCGCCGCGGAATAGGCTTTTCCGCCGCGGAATGGACTTTTTCGCAGCCTTCCTTTAAGCCCCGCGGTCCCCAGGGTCGGCGGGGCTTTTGCGTTTCGGGGATGGCGATGACGGTTTCGATCACGGTCGGGGAGGCGGGCAGGCGGCTGGCGACGGCGCGGCGCGTGCTGGTCATCGGCTGCTCGGGCGGCGGCAAGTCGACGCTGTCGCGAATGCTCGCCGCGCATTTCGGCCTTGACTATCAGTCGATCGACCGTGACGTGCGCTGGCTGCCCGGCTGGCGGGAGCGCGATGCGGCCGCGCGCCGGGAAATCCTCGAAGAACTGGTGTCGCGCGAGCGCTGGGTGATGGACGGCAGCAATCCCTCGACCTTCGATCTGCGCGTGCCGCGCGCCGATCTCGTCATCTGGGTGCGCATGCCGCGGCTGACCTGCCTCCTCGGCGTGGCGCGCCGCGTCTGGCGCTACCACGGCACCGTGCGCCCGGAAATGGCGGCGGGATGCCCCGAACCGCTGCCGGACCGTTCCTTTCTCGACTATATCTGGAATTTCGAGCGCAAGAGCGCGCCGGGGTTCATCCGCATGCTGGAGCGGCATGGCGACGGCGTGCCGCTCGTCACGCTGCGTTCCCGCAAGGACACCCGCGCCCTTCTACAAGCCGCCGGCCTGGAAGGAAGCACGCCGTGACGATGTCTCCGGAGGATGCCGCCGAACGGTTGAAGACGGCGGAACGGGTGCTGGTGATCGGCTGCTCGGGCAGCGGCAAGAGCACGCTGGCAAGAAAGCTCGCAATGCGGCTTGGCCTGCCTTACGTCTCGATGGACCGCGAGATCTTCTGGCTGCCGGGCTGGCAGGTGCGGCCGCGGGCCGACGCCCTGGCGCGGCTGGAAGAGATCGTCGCGCGGGAGCGCTGGATACTCGACGGCACCAGCCCCGGCACCCTGCCGCTGCGGTTGCCGCGCAGCCATCTCGTGCTGTGGCTGCGCCCGCCGCGCTGGCTGTCGCTCTATGGCGTCGTGTCGCGCTGGCTGCGCTATCGCGGGCGGTCGCGGCCGGAAATGGCGGATGATTGCCCGGAGAAGATCGACCGTGAATTCCTGACCTATGTCTGGGACTTCGAGAAGACCGAGAGCCCGGAGATCGCGCGGAACCTTGCGGCCTATGGCCGCGACGTGCCGGTTTGCGTGTTGAAATCGCGGCGCGATGCGCGCCGCCTACTTGCAAGTGTCGCGGCGGTTCATTAGCTCTCGGCCATGCCCCAGTTCGAGACCCGCAGGCCCGTTCCCCATACGCCCCAGCAGATGTTCGACCTCGTCGCCGACGTCGAGCGCTATCCGGAATTCCTGCCGCTCTGCGAGGGGCTGACCGTGCGCTCGCGCAAGGAGCGCGACGGCAAGGAACTGCTCGTCGCCGACATGACGGTCGGCTACAAGGCGATCCGCGAGACCTTCACCACGCAGGTGCTGCTGAACCCCGCAGAGCGGGCAATCGACGTCAAATATATCGACGGGCCGTTCCGCTATCTCGACAACCGCTGGCGCTTCGAGGCGCTGCCGGACGGCGGCTGTTCCGTGCATTTCTTCATCGACTACGAATTCAAGAGTCGCATTCTCGGCGCGCTGATGGGCTCGATGTTCGACCGTGCCTTCCGCATGTTCACGGAGGCCTTCGAGAAGCGCGCGGCGGCGATCTATCCCGCCGCCTGAACTGCCGGATTGAATTTTCCGGCCGGTTCGCCCGTTACCGGGTCATGATCACCCGGCTTGCTCCCTTCGTCCTGATCGTCCTCGCCTGCGCGCCCGCGGCGGCGCAGGAAAAGCCGGGCGAGTACATCCTGCTGCTCGACAAGGACGATCATCCGCTCGCCGGCAGTTACCGGATCGGGCCGGATGTGAAGATGGTGATGAAAAGCAGGAATGGCGGCCTGCCTGGCAATCCCGTTTATCTCGACCGCGCCTTCTTCCCGGCGCGCGAAGCCGAAATGCTCGCCTTCTACAACACCCGTCACGCCTATTCCCCCGATCCTGATACCGCCGATGTCGGCGAGACGGTCGAGATCGTCGACCGCGAGACGCTGCTGCCGCCACTCTTCAAGGACCAGAATCCGGAACGGAAGCAGGCCCTGAAGCTGACGGTTTCAGGACGGCAGGTTTTCGAGGCCGGCGGGCAGAAGCTGGTCGGCAAGGCCTACCGCGTGGAGGGCGTCGAGCCCGGCGGGGACGACCTGCGCTTCGGCGACTATGTCTACATCGAAACCCTGGATATCGTTCTGTCGGCCGAAGCCGCGCCGGCCATTGCCGCGGTGGAGCGGGGCACGGCGACGGGCTCCGGCGATTTTCAGGCGCTCTATGTGGAGCGGGTCGGCGTGATCCCGGATTTCGTGAAATGCATCGCCGACACGCGCAGGACGCCGGACTACAAGGCGCGGGCCGAAAAGCAGCGGGCGAGCGTCGATGCCTTCCTTGCGAAGAATTTCGGCGCCGGCCAGACCTTCTGGGCCGACACGGCGCTCTACGAGATCAACCATGCCATGAACATCTACGCGCTCTGCCCGAACTAGAGTTCGTCAGGGAGAAGTGGAAACCGGTTTTCCCGAAAAGACAAACGAAAACAAAAGAATTTAGAGCATGTCCGGTTCAATCTGAACCTGACATGCTCTAATCCCTGCCGACCTCGATCAGCATATCCAGCGCGGTGCGCACCGTGGCCAGCCTGACGGCGTTGCGGCCGATATCGCCGTAGCGCATTTCCCGGTGCAGGGTGGCGCGGCCGGTGCGGGCGGCGGCGAGGTGGACCAGACCGACGGGCTTTTCTTCCGAGCCGCCACCGGGGCCGGCAATGCCCGTCACGGCGACGGAGATATTGGCCGCCGAATTTCCGATCGCGCCCTCGGCCATTTCGAGAGCGGTCGGGCGGGAGACGGCGCCATGGGCCTTCAGCGTGGCATTGGCAACGCCGATCATCTCGCGCTTGGCCTCGTTGGAATAGGTGACGAAGCCGCGGTCGAAGACGGCCGAGGAGCCGGCGATCTCGGTGATGACGCCGGCGATGAGGCCGGCGGTGCAGGATTCGGCCGTGGCGATCAGCAGTTTGCGGTCGGCGAAATCCGTGACGATGCGCCGGGCGGCGTCCTCGATATCCTCTGGCCAGAAGCTCATGCCTCGCCTCCCTTGTCGGCCACGGTGTAGACCACGGTGGCGGTGGCGATGGCGGCGATGCCCTCGCGGCGGCCGACGAAGCCGATCTTCTCGTTGGTCGTTGCCTTCACCGAGCAGCGGTCGACGGAAATGCCGAGGAATTCGGCAAGGTTCCCGCGCATCGCGTCGCGATGCGGGCCGACCTTCGGCGCCTCGGCGATCAGCGAGACGTCGGCGTTCATGATCGTGCCGCCCCGGGCGCGCACGATGGCGGCGGCGTGTTCGAGGAAGATGCGCGAGGCCGCGCCCTTCCACTGCGGGTCGGACGGGGGGAAGTGATCGCCGATATCGCCGGCCCCGCAGGTGGCGAGCAGGGCGTCCGTCAGGGCATGCAGCGCGACGTCGGCATCGGAATGGCCGGAGAGTTTCTGGTCGTGCGGGATGAACAGGCCGCAAAGCGTCACGCCGTCGCCCTCGACAAGCTGGTGCACGTCGTAGCCGTTGCCGGTGCGGACATCCGGCAGGCCGTGGGAGAGGCGCTGGTCGGCCATGGCGATATCTTTCTGCAGGGTGAGCTTGACGTTGCCGGCGCTGCCTTCGACGAGGTGCACCTGCACGCCGGCCCATTCGGCGATGGCGGCGTCGTCGGTGAAATCGGCGCGGCCCGAGGCGCCGGCGCGGCGGTGCGCTTCCAGAATGGTGGCGAAATGGAAGGACTGTGGCGTCTGCGCGGCGAAGAGGCCGGAACGCGAGACGGTTTCCGTGACATTACCATTGGCGTCGGCGCGCTTCAGCGTGTCGGCGACGGCGATGGCCGGCAGCACGGCCCGGGCGCCGTGATGGAAGGCGGTGAGCGTGCGTTCCAGCATCACGGGTTCGACGAAGGGCCGCACGGCATCCTGGATGAGCACATGGCTGATAGCGTGTCCGGCAAGGGATTCGAGGCCGGCGCGCACGGATTGCTGGCGGGTCGCCCCGCCATGCACCACCGTCAGGCGGCCCTCGGCGGGCAGGGCGGCGGCGCGCGCCGCCGCGAACAGCGCTTCGTCATCGGGATGAATCACGACGACGATATGCCGGGCATGCGGCCATTTGACAAAGAGATCGAGCGTATGGGAGATGACCGGCCTTCCGCCGATGCGGCGATACTGCTTGGGGCCTTCGGCATGGCTGCCGGCCCGTTCGCCCCGCCCGGCGGCAACGATCACCACACCGCAGGATAGTGCATTTTCCGCCTGCATTCGGCTTCACAGCTCCCGTTTCAAAGCGTTTTGAGGTGGTTTAGCCGGAAGGATGCCGCAATTCCAGCGCTGTTCGGAAAATTGCGGCCATGCGAGATTGCGGCTTGGCAAGAACGGTAACTCTGTCTAAAAATAGTGCAACGACATGACCTGCTTGAAAGATAAGCATTTGACGCCTCCCACCCTGTCAGCGCCCTTGGCGATCGGCGGTCAAACCTTCCGGAACCGGGTGGTTCTGGCGCCGATGTCCGGCGTCACCGACCTGCCGTTCCGCGATCTCGCCTGGCGTTTCGGCGCGGGACTGGTGGTGACGGAGATGGTGGCGAGCCGCGAGCTGGCGCTGAACGCGCGGGAAAGCTGGTCGCGCATCCGCAATTGCGGCATCCGTCCGCACATGGTGCAGCTTGCGGGGCGCGAGGCGCACTGGATGGCCGAGGCCGCGCGCATCGCCGAGGGCGAGGGCGCCGATATCATCGACATCAACATGGGCTGCCCGGCCAAGAAGGTCATCGGCGGCTATTCCGGCTCCGCGCTGATGCGCGATCCCGATCACGCGCTCGGCCTCATCGAGGCGACCGTCAATGCCGTGAAGGTGCCGGTAACGGTGAAGATGCGGCTCGGCTGGGACCATGATTCGCTGAATGCGCCGCATATCGCATCGCGCGCCGAGGTGGCCGGGGCGGCAATGATCACCGTGCACGGCCGCACGCGCATGCAGTTCTACGAGGGCAGGGCGGACTGGGACGCCATCCGCGCGGTGCGCGACGTGCTGACCATTCCGCTCGTCGCCAATGGCGACGTGGATACGCCCGAGGACGCGGAAGAGATCCTGCGCCGTTCCGGCGCCGATGCCGTGATGGTCGGCCGTTCCGCGCAGGGGCGACCGTGGCACCCGGCCGTGCTGGGCGGCGCCTGCGTGCATCCGGCCATCGAACAGATCGCGGAGATCGCGGTGGAGCATTACCGCATGATGCTCGATTTCTACGGCGTCGAGGCGGGCCTTCGCCATGCGCGAAAACATGTCGGCTGGTATCTGGAGCGCTTCGCCCCCGGTTTCACCGGGCCAGCCAAGGCGGAGATCATGACGGCGCGCGACAGCGATTTCGTCGCCGAGCGCCTTGCCGCGGCGCTATCGTCCGGCGGCACCGCGACGCTGGGAGAAGCGGCATGACCGGCAAGGGCCCAGACCAGAATGCCGCCAAGGCGCCGGACCTGGCGCTGGCCGTGCTCAACGCCATCCAGAACCCGGTGATCCTCGTCGATGCCGAAGGCCTGATCGCCTTTGCCAACTGGGAGGCCGAATCCTTCTTCGGCGCCAGCGCCAACCATCTTTCCCGCCACAAGGTCTCGACCTTCATTCCCTTCGGCAGCCCGCTTCTGACGCTGATCGACCAGGTGCGCGAGCGCCGCGCGCCCGTCAGCGAATACCGGGTGGACCTGAGTTCGCCGCGGCTCGGCGCGGAAAAGCTGGTCGATATCTATGTCGCGCCCGCCACCACGGAGCCGGGCTCGGTCGTGGTCGTCATCCAGGAACGGTCCATGGCGGACAAGATCGACCGCCAGCTCACCCATCGCGGCGCGGCCCGGTCCGTCACCGGCCTTGCCTCCATGCTGGCGCATGAAATCAAGAACCCGCTCTCCGGCATCCGCGGCGCTGCGCAGCTTCTCGAGACGGCCGTCACCGACGAGGATCGGGCGCTGACGCGCCTCATCTGCGAGGAGACGGACCGCATCGTCTCGCTGGTCGACCGCATGGAGGTCTTTTCCGACGAACGGCCGGTCGACCGCGTGCCGCTCAACATTCACGCGGTGCTCGACCATGTGAAGGCGGTCGCCAAGGCGGGCTTCGGCCGCAACATCCGCATTTCCGAGCTCTACGACCCGTCGCTGCCCCCGGTCTATGCCAACCGCGACCAGCTCGTGCAGGTCTTCCTCAACCTCATCAAGAACGCCGCCGAGGCGATCGGCGACCGGGCGGACGGCGAGATCCAGCTGACGACCGCCTACAGGCCCGGTATCCGCCTCTCGGTCGCCGGCACGCGCGAGAAAATCTCGCTGCCGCTGGAATTCTGCGTGCATGACAACGGCCCGGGTGTCCCGGCCGACCTCCTGCCGCATCTCTTCGACCCCTTCATCACCACCAAGACCAACGGTTCCGGCCTCGGTCTCGCCCTGGTCGCCAAGATCATCGGCGGCCATGGCGGCATCGTCGAATGCGACAGCCAGGGCAACCGGACAACCTTCCGCGTGCTGATGCCGGCCTCCCGCGGCGTCAGCGAAGATGACGACTTTCCCAAGACCAAAGGACAGATTTGATGACAGGCGCCACAGTCCTCGTTGCCGATGACGATGCCGCGATCCGCACGGTGCTCAACCAGGCCCTCAGCCGCGCGGGATATGACGTGCGCATCACCTCCAACGCAGCGACCCTGTGGCGCTGGATCGCCGCGGGCGAGGGCGATATCGTCGTGACCGACGTGGTCATGCCCGACGAAAACGCCTTCGACCTGCTGCCGCGCATCAAGAAGGCGCGGCCTGATCTGCCGGTGCTTGTGATGAGCGCGCAGAACACCTTCATGACGGCGATCAAGGCCTCGGAAAAGGGCGCCTACGACTATCTGCCGAAGCCCTTCGACCTGACCGAGCTGATCGCCATCATCGGCCGCGCGCTCGCCGAGCCGAAGCGCAGGCCCGCCCATGCCGAGGACGACGCGCAGGACGGCATGCCGCTGGTCGGCCGCTCGGCGGCGATGCAGGAAATCTACCGCGTGCTCGCGCGCCTGATGCAGACGGACCTGACGCTGATGATCACCGGCGAATCGGGCACCGGCAAGGAGCTTGTCGCCCGCGCGCTGCACGACTACGGCAAGCGCCGCAACGGCCCCTTCGTCGCCATCAACATGGCCGCGATCCCGCGCGACCTCATCGAATCGGAACTTTTCGGCCACGAGAAGGGCGCATTCACCGGGGCGCAGAACCGCTCGACCGGCCGCTTCGAGCAGGCCGAGGGCGGCACGCTCTTCCTCGACGAGATCGGCGACATGCCGATGGATGCGCAGACCCGTCTGCTGCGCGTGCTCCAGCAGGGCGAATACACCACCGTCGGCGGCCGCACGCCGATCCGCACGGACGTGCGCATCGTCGCGGCGACCAACAAGGACCTGAAGCAGTCGATCAACCAGGGCCTCTTCCGCGAAGATCTCTATTATCGCCTCAACGTGGTGCCGCTGCGCCTGCCGCCGCTGCGCGACCGGGCCGAGGACATTCCCGATCTCGTGCGCCACTTCGTGCAGCAGGCGGAAAAGGAAGGGCTGGACGCCAAGCGTTTCGACCAGGAAGCGCTGGAACTGATGAAGGCCCATCCCTGGCCGGGCAATGTGCGCGAACTGGAAAACGTCGTGCGGCGCCTCACCGCGCTCTATCCCCAGGACGTCATCACCCGCGAGATCATCGAGACGGAGCTGAGGGCCGACATTCCCGACAGCCCCATCGAGAAGACGGTGACCCGCACGGGCTCGCTGTCGATCTCCCAGGCCGTCGAGGAGAACATGCGCCAGTATTTCGCCAGCTTCGGCGATGGCCTGCCACCGGCCGGGCTCTATGACCGCGTGCTGGCCGAAGTGGAATATCCGCTGATCCTCGCCGCGCTCACCGCCACCCGTGGCAACCAGATCAAGGCGGCCGATCTTCTCGGCCTCAACCGCAACACGCTGCGAAAGAAAATTCGCGAATTGGGTGTATCGGTCTATAGAAGCTCCCGCTCTGCTTGACTTTACGGCAAGGGGCGTTGCATTTTGGCCACAATCTGTTGCTTGAGGGTAACAGAGGGGTTGGCGGCCGAATAGGTCCGCGCGCCTGACCGTCAGGAATGCGGATGCAATGCGGCCGCTTTTCCGCGCCGTCGGCGATCCCGAAAACAAGACAGAAATGCCGGCATCCGCTGGATGCACGGCCGGGGAAGCGATGCGGCGCATGAACGAGGACGAAGGCCTGCTCTCGGAAGGACAGGACGTTGGGGCGACCGCCGACCGGCGCGCGTCCTTTGCCTTGCCCGGCCTGCTGCTGGCGGGCGGCGCGCTCGTTGCCGCCACCATCTCGCTCTTCATCCTGCTCGGCCTGACGCCGATCAAGCCGGAAGCCAATGTCGTCATCGCCTCGGCGGCGATCAACGCGATCTTCATCGTCGGCCTGGTGTTCCTGATCGGCCGGGAAATCCTCAGGCTCCTGCGCGCCCGCAGCCGCGGCCGCGCGGCGGCCCGGCTGCATGTGCGCATCGTCGCGCTCTTCTCCATCGTCGCGATCACGCCGGCGGTGCTGGTCGCCATCTTCGCCTCCATCACGCTCGATGTCGGCCTCGACCGCTGGTTCTCCATCCGCACCCAGTCCATCGTCAGCTCCTCACTGAACGTGGCGCAGGCCTATGTGCTGGAAAACGCCAGCTACCTTCAGGGCCAGACGGCCTCGATGGCCAACGACCTCGACCGCAACCGCCAGCTCTACAGCCTCGACCGCACCGGCTTCATCGAGTTGATGACGCGGCAGGCGCGCGGGCGCGGCATGCTGGGCGCGTTCCTTCTGCGCGCCGACGGTTCTCCCATCCTGCAGGCCAGCATTCCGACCGAAAATCCCCTGCCGCCGGTGCCGGAGGATGCGCTGAAGGCATCGGCCGCCGGCCAGCCGACCCTCATTCCGCCGGGCACCACCAATCTCGTCGGCGCGATCATCAAGCTCGAGAACGTGCCGGATGCGTTTCTCTACACGATCCGCACGGTCGATCCCGAAGTCATGCGCTCCATGCGCCTGATGGAGGAGAACACGGCCGAGTATCGCGCGCTGGAAGCCGGGCGCACCACGCTGCAGATTGCCTTCGGCGTGCTCTATCTCGGCTTCGCGCTGATCGTGCTTTTGGCCGCGATCTGGACCGCCATCGCGGTCGCCGACCGCATCGTGCGGCCGATCCGCCAGCTCATCGGCGCGGCCGACAGCGTGGCCTCGGGCAATCTCGACGTGACGGTGCCCGTGCGCGTCGCCGACGGCGACGTCGGCAATCTCTCGCGCACCTTCAACAAGATGATCGCCGAAATCCGGGCGCAGCAGGGCCAGATCCTCGACGCCAAGGACGAGGTGGACCATCGCCGCCGCTTCATCGAAGCGGTGCTGTCGGGCGTCACGGCCGCCGTCATCGGCGTCGAGGGCGACGGCTGCATCACCATCGCCAACCTTTCGGCGGAAATCCTGCTCGGCCGCGACACCAGCGATCTGCTCGGCCGGCCGCTCGCCGAGGTCGCGCCGGAAATCGCCGCGGTTCTGTCGGAAGGTTCCACCCGTCACCGCAACGACTACCGCAAGCAGATCAACATCATGCATGGCGGCAAGGAGCGGACGCTGAACGTGCAGGTGACGCGCGAGGAGGCGAAGGATGCGCAGGAATCCTACGTCGTCACCATCGACGACATCACCGATCTCGTCATCGCGCAGCGCTCGACCGCCTGGGCGGACGTGGCGCGCCGCATTGCGCACGAGATCAAGAACCCGTTGACGCCCATCCAGCTTTCCGCCGAACGCATCCGCCGCCGCTACGGCAAGCAGATCGACCAGGAGGACCGCGCGGTCTTCGACCAGTGCACCGACACGATCGTGCGCCAGGTGGAGGATATCGGCCGCATGGTCGACGAGTTCTCCGCCTTCGCGCGCATGCCGAAGCCGACCAAGGAGCGCTCGGACCTGCGCGGCATCCTGAAGGATGCCGTCTTCCTGCGCGAGATGGGCAACAACCACGTCGCCTTCCAGAAGGATCTCGGCGACGTCGCGCTGACCGGTCTCTTCGATGCGCGCATGCTCGGCCAGGCCTTCGGCAATCTCATCAAGAATGCGGTGGAGGCCATCGAGGCGCTGCCGCCGGATGCCGCGCGCTCCGATCACAAGATCATGGTGCGGGCGAACGCCGACGACGCGGGCCGCCGTTTCGTCGTCGACGTCATCGACAACGGCAAGGGCCTGCCGACCGAGAACCGGCATCGCATTCTGGAACCCTACATGACCATGCGCGAGAAGGGCACCGGCCTCGGTCTCGCCATCGTCAAGAAGATCATCGAAGACCATGGCGGGCAGCTGGAATTGCACGACGCCCCCGCGGATTTCGACAACGGCCACGGGGCAATGATCCGGGTGATCCTGCCTTACGAGGAAACCGCGGCCGTCGATGCGGACAATAAGAGCAAGGAAATGAGCCATGGCCTCTGACATTCTTGTGGTTGATGACGAGGAGGACATCCGCGAGATCGTCTCCGGCATCCTTTCCGACGAGGGGCACGAGACGCGCACCGCCTATGACAGCGACAGCGCGCTGGCCGCCATCAGCGACCGCGTGCCGCGTCTCGTCTTTCTCGACATCTGGATGCAGGGCAGCAAGCTCGACGGTCTTGCACTGCTCGACGAGATCAAGAGCCGCCATCCCGACCTGCCGGTCGTGATGATCTCCGGCCACGGCAATATCGAGACGGCCGTCTCGGCGATCCGCCGCGGCGCCTACGATTTCATCGAGAAGCCCTTCAAGGCCGACCGGCTGATCCTGATCGCCGAGCGCGCGCTGGAAAATTCCAAGCTGCGCCGCGAGGTGACGGAACTGAAGAAGCGTTCGGGCGACCCGGCCGAGCTGATCGGCACCTCCGTCGCCGTCTCGCAGCTTCGCCAGACCATCGAAAAGGTCTCGCCCACCAACAGCCGCATCATGATCCTAGGCCCCTCCGGCTCCGGCAAGGAACTGGTGGCGCGCATGATCCACCGCAAGTCGAGCCGCGCCAACGGCCCCTTCGTGGTGCTAAACGCCGCCGCCATCACGCCCGAACGCATGGAGATCGCGCTGTTCGGCACGGAAGGCACGCCCGGCCAGCCGCGGCGGACCGGCGCGCTGGAAGAGGCCCATGGTGGCATCCTCTATCTCGACGAGATCGGCGAAATGCCGCGCGAGACGCAGAACAAGATCCTGCGCGTGCTGGTCGACCAGCAGTTCGAGCGCGTCGGCGGCTCCAAGCGGGTGAAGGTCGATGTGCGCATCATCTCCTCCACCGCCTACAATCTCGAAAGCCTGATCGCCGAAGGCGGTTTCCGCGAGGACCTCTATCATCGCCTCGCCGTCGTGCCGGTGCGCGTGCCGCCGCTGGCCGAGCGGCGCGAGGACATTCCCTTCCTCGTCGACATGTTCATGCGGCAGGTCAGCGAGCAGGCGGGCATCCGGTCGCGCAAGATCGGCGACGACGCGCTCGCCGTGCTGCAGGCGCACGACTGGCCGGGCAACATCCGCCAGCTGCGCAACAATATCGAGCGCCTGATGATTCTCGCGCGCAGCGACGGTCCCGATACGCCGATCACCGCCGACATGCTGCCGACGGAAGTGGGCGACATGCTGCCGAAGATCTCGACGCAGGGCGACCAGCACATCATGACGCTGCCGCTGCGCGAGGCGCGTGAAATGTTCGAACGCGACTACCTCATCGCCCAGATCAACCGCTTCGGCGGCAACATCTCCCGCACGGCGGAATTCGTCGGCATGGAACGCTCGGCGCTCCATCGCAAACTGAAGTCGCTTGGCGTATAAGGCCCTCAGGGACTTGAGGGATTCGGCGATATGAAGGTCATCATCTGCGGCGCCGGCCGCGTCGGTTACGGTATCGCGGAACGGCTCTCGGAAGAGGGCAACGACGTTTCGGTGATCGACAACCAGCCCTCGCTGATTGCCGCCATCACCGAGACGCTCGACGTCAGCGGCATCGTCGGCCACGGCGCGCATCCGGAGGTGCTGGCGAAAGCCGGCGCGGACCAGGCGGACATGCTGATCGCCGTCACCCTGTTCGACGAGATCAACATGGTCGCCTGCCAGGTCGCCCATTCGCTCTTCAACGTGCCGACCAAGATCGCCCGCATCCGCTCGCAGAACTATCTGGCGCCGGAATATTCCGACCTCTTCTCGCGGGATAACCTGCCGATCGACGTCACCATCTCGCCGGAGGTGGAAGTGGGCAAGATGGTGCTGCGGCGCATCTCCTTCCCCGGCGCGACGGATGTCGTGCGCTTCGCCGATGACCGCATCGTCATGGTGGCCATCGAATGCATGGAGGATTGCCCGGTCGTCGAGACGCCGCTGAAGCAGTTGAGCGAGCTTTTCCCCGATCTCAACGCCACCGTCACCGGCATCTTCTCCAACGGCAAGCTCTTCGTGCCGAATTCGTCCGACCAGCTGCATTCGGGCGATCTCGCCTATGTCGTCTGCGACAAGGGGCATGTACGCCGCACGCTGGCGCTCTTCGGCCATGAGGAGCAGGAGGCGGCGCGTATCGTCATCGCCGGCGGTGGCAATATCGGCTATTTCGTCGCCAAGGCCATCGAGGACTACCAGCCCAAGACCCGGCTGAAGATCATCGAGAGCGACCGCGAGCGCGCCGTGGCGGTGGCCGAGAAGCTGCGCAACACCGTCGTCCTGCATGGTTCGGCGCTCGACCAGAAGATGCTGCTCCAGGCCGATATCCAGGATGCCGACCTGATCGTCTCGCTCACCAACAACGACCAGATCAACATTCTCGGCAGCGTCATGGCCAAGCGCCTCGGCTGCAAGCAGAACCTCGTGCTGATCAACGATCCCGCCTATGAGGATTTCACCAAGACGCTCGGCATCGACGCGCATATCAATCCGCGCGCCGTGACGATCTCCGGCATCCTGCAGCATGTGCGCAAGGGGCGTATCCGCTCGGTCTATGCCGTGCAGAAGGGTTCTGCCGAAGTGATCGAGGCCGAGGCGCTGGAGACCTCTCCGCTCGTCGGCAAGCCGCTGCGCGAGATCGAGCTGCCGCCCGGCATCCGCGTCGGCGCGATCTATCGCGACAAGACGGTGATCCGCCCGGACGGCAACACGAAGATCAAGGCCAAGGACCGCGTCGTGCTCTTTGCTGCCGCGGCCTCCGTTCGCCATGTCGAACAGCTTTTCCGCGTCAGCATCCAGTATTTCTAGAGTTTGTCAGGGAAAAGTGGGAACCGCTTTTCCCGAAAAGACAAACGAAAACAAAAGAATTGAGAGCATGCCTGGTTCAATGTGAACCTGACATGCTCTAGCACAGCTCCAGCAAACCGCGCGGCCGGCCCCGCATCCGGCCCGGCGCGACCACAGGACCCTTCATGCCCCGCTTTGCCTATGTCAACGGCCGCTATGTCCGCCATGCCGAAGCCGCCGTCTCCATCGAGGATCGCGGCTTCGTCTTCGCCGACGCGGTCTACGAGGTCTGCCAGGTGCAGCAGGGCCATATCGTCGACCTGACGCGCCATCTCGACCGCCTCGACCGCTCGCTCGGCGAGATTCGTATCCGTCCGCCGATGCCGCGGGCGGCGCTGGTGGGCATCATGCGCGAGGTCCTGCGCCGCAACCGCGTCGTCAATGGCATGGTCTATCTTCAGGTGACGCGCGGTGTCGCGCGGCGCGATCATGTCTTCCCGTCGCCGGACGTGCGCGCCGCGCTTGTCGTCACGGCGAAATCGCTCAATCCCGCGGTGAACGCGGCGAAATATGCCGCCGGCATCAAGGCGGCGACCGTGCCGGACAACCGCTGGGGCCGGGTCGACATCAAGACCGTCGGCCTTCTGCCGAACGTTCTCGCCCGCCAGCAGGCGAAGGAGGCGGGGGCGCAGGAGGCGATCTTCGTCGATGCGGACGGCAACGTCACGGAAGGCGGCGCGACGAACCTGTGGATCGTCGACAAGGCCGGAACGCTTGTCACACGCCCGGCCGATCATTCGATTCTGCGCGGCATCACCCGCACCACGCTGATGGATGTCGCGGAAAAGCTCGGCGTGAAGGTCGAGGAACGGCGCTTTTCCGTCGCCGAGATGCTGGAAGCGCGGGAAGTCTTCATTACGGGGGCGACGACGATCTGCCTGCCGGTGGTTTCCATCGACGGTCAGACGATCGCCAACGGCCATCCCGGCATGACGGCGCAGAAACTCAGGGATGCTTTTTTCGCCGTTGCGGAGAAGACCGCGATTTGATACCAAAATCGGCGGTCCGGGAGTTTCTGCCGGGCCGGGGGGCATTTATTTTCAGTCAACCGGTCTCAAGGGCCGGCAATCAGAAAGAAGCGGCGCCATGGCGGAACGTTCTCAGAACCTGCAGGATCTTTTTCTTAATACCGTTCGCAAGCAAAAGATTTCTCTGACGATCTTTCTCATCAACGGGGTCAAGCTGACCGGGGTTGTCACCTCCTTCGACAATTTCTGCGTGCTGCTCCGTCGCGACGGTCACTCGCAGCTCGTGTACAAGCACGCGATCTCGACCATCATGCCCGGCCAGCCGCTGCAGATGTTCGAGACCGAGGAAAGCGGCTCCTGACAGGACCACGAACATTAAAAAAACCGATATAAGCAAGGACTCTATCGTTCCGGAGGCTGAAAAGCACCGGGACGATATGCGCGCCGTCGTCATCGTTCCGGTGCTGAAGGCGCAGCGGTCGAAGCCCGATCCGGCAGCGCCGGCCACGCGTTCCGACGAGGCGCGCCTGGAAGAGGCCGTCGGGCTTGCCCGCGCCATCGACCTGACCATCCCGCATGCGGCCGTCGTGACCGTCAGCCAGCCGAAGCCCGGCACGCTGCTCGGCACCGGCAAGATCGCGGAAATCAAGGCTGCGCTCGACGAACACGATGCCGGCCTCGTCATCGTCGACCATCCGCTGACGCCGGTTCAGCAGCGCAACCTCGAGAAGGAATGGGCCGCCAAGGTCATCGACCGCACGGGCCTCATCCTCGAAATCTTCGGCCGCCGCGCCTCCACCAAGGAAGGCACGCTGCAGGTCGAGCTTGCGCATCTCAACTACCAGCGCGGCCGTCTCGTCAGAAGCTGGACCCACCTCGAACGCCAGCGCGGTGGCGCGGGCTTCATGGGCGGTCCGGGCGAAACGCAGATCGAAGCCGACCGCCGCCTGCTGCAGGACAAGATCGTCAAGCTGGAGCGCGAACTGGAGCAGGTGCGCCGCACCCGCCAGCTTCACCGCTCCAAGCGCAAGAAGGTGCCGCACCCGATCGTGGCGCTGGTCGGCTATACCAATGCCGGCAAGTCGACGCTGTTCAACCGCATCACCGGGGCAGGGGTTCTGGCCGAGGACATGCTCTTCGCCACGCTCGATCCGACCTTGCGCCGCATGAAGCTGCCGCAGGGCCGCACCGTCATCCTGTCGGACACCGTCGGCTTCATCTCGGACCTGCCGACCCACCTCGTCGCCGCCTTCCGCGCGACGCTGGAAGAGGTGCTGGAAGCCGACCTGATCCTGCATGTGCGCGACATGTCCGACCCGGACAACGGCGCGCAGTCGGCCGACGTGCTGCGCATCCTCGCCGATCTCGGCATCGACGAGAAGGACGGCGCGGAGCGCATTCTCGAAGTCTGGAACAAGATCGACCGGCTGGAGCCCGAGGCGCGCGACGCCCTCGTACAGAAGGCCGGGAGCCAGCCGAACGTCATCGCCGTCTCGGCTATTTCGGGCGAGGGCGTCGACACGCTGCTCGGCGAGATCAACCAGCGGCTTTCCGGCGTGCTGGTCGACCGCGACGTCATCGTTCCGGTGACGAAGCTGCAACTTCTGCCGTGGATCTACGATCATTCCATCGTCGATGCGCGCGAGGACCTGGAAGACGGCAATGTGCGCGTGGAACTGCGGCTGACGGAAACGGAAGCGGCGGAACTCGACCGGCGGCTCGGCATCGGCGGCAAGCCGGCGCGCGAGGACTGGGAGCGCTGACGGCGGGGGCGGTTTTGTTCGCCCCTCGTCCTGCTCGTCTTTCCGGCAAATCCGGGGAAATGTGCCCTATTTCAACTGCCGTTCGATCTGCTTGGCCGCCTGCCAGAGCGCTTCCATGCGCTCCAGCGTCGCCGCCTCCAGGCTTTCGCCATTCGCCGCAAGGCTCTCCTCGATATGCGAGAAGCGGTTGCGGAACTTGGTGTTGGTGCCGCGCAGCGCCATTTCCGGATCGGCGCCGACATGGCGGCCGATATTGACCAGCGCGAAGATCAGGTCGCCGAGTTCGTCGGCGACGGCCGTCTGGTCGCCATCGCGCAAGGCTTGCCGCAATTCGCCGACCTCCTCCTCGATCTTGTCGAGGATCGGCGCCGGCTCCGACCAGTCGAAACCGACCTTGGCCGCGCGCTCCTGCAGCTTCAGCGCCTCCACGAGGGCCGGGAAGGAGCGTTGCACGGAACCGAGATGGCCGCGCAGCGGATCCTCCGGCAGGCCGCGCCGGGCGCGGCGCTCCTCGCGCTCGCGCTTTTCCGCCTGCTTGATTTCGTCCCATTGCAGCTTCACCGCCGCGGGCGTGTCGGCATCGGACCTTGCGAAGACATGCGGATGGCGGCGGATCATCTTGCGCGTCACGGCCTCGACGACGCTGCCGAAATCGAAGTCGCCCCGTTCCTCCGCCATGCGGGCATGGAACACCACCTGCAGGAGCAGATCGCCCAGTTCCTCGCAGAGGTCGTCCATGTCGTTGCGCTCGATGGCGTCGGCGACCTCGTAGGCTTCCTCGATCGTATAGGGCTTGATCGTCTCGAAGGTCTGCACGATGTCCCACGGGCAACCGGTTTCAGGCTGGCGCAGGGCCGCCATGATGTCGATCAGGCGTTCGATGTCGCGGCTCGGCTCCATGCGGTCCTCAATTCAATGGAATGGCATTGCCGGCCTTGCCGGACTGGTAGGCGTCTGACAGCGCGTCATAGGCGGCGCGGATGTCGCGGTCCTGTTTCTTGAGGCCCGCTTTGGCGGCATCGTCGGCCGTGGCGATGAGATCGGCGATGGCGGCGGAGCGCCAGAAGGCGTTCGTCCTGGCATAGCCGCCCGGATCGAGCCGGAAGACTTCCTTCAGGATGCGCAGGTCATGGGGAATGGCGAAGCTGTCGCGCGAATCCTCATGGCTGAAGAAATAATAGAAATTGTCGAAGCCGGCCCAGGTGATGGCCGAAAGGCACATCGAGCAGGGCTCGTGCGTCGAGAGGAAGACGTAGTCTTTGGTATTGGGCTTTTCCACGCGCTCGTAGAGGCGCTTCAGCGTGTGCACCTCGCCATGCCAGAGCGGGTTTTCCGTCTCGTTGTTCGTCTCGGCGAGCACGAGCGACAGGTCGGCCTTGTTGAGGATGGCCGCGCCGAAAACCTTGTTGCCATCAGCCACGCCCTTGCGCGTCAGCGGCAGGATGTCGAATTCCATGACGTCGAGCAGACGTTTGGCGAGAGCGGCCTCATCCATGGCGGGATTCCTTATCCGGCGTCGTGCGGCAATCCTTAGCGGGCGCCGTGGCGGGCAGGCAAGGGCGGCCGGTGACTTATGCTCAAAATGCCGGGTGCCGGAGCAAAACAATACGCCCCTCCAAGGCCAATGGAATTTCTGTTTCTTTTGTTTCTGGCGGATTTTCGCGATAGTGCGCACACTTCAACCGGACCCGATCATGAGCGCAGCCCAGCACAAGCTTTCGACGTTCCCCGCCTTCTTCCGCGTCAGCGGCAGGACGGTCGTGGTCGTGGGCGAGGGCGACGAGGCCTTCGCGAAGGCGCGGCTGCTGTTCAACACGGACGCCCGGATCGTCGTGCTGGCCGAGGCGCCGGACGCCGATTTCGCCCGCTTCATCACTGAAAAGGACCTCGTCCTCGTGCGCGCCCCCTTCTCGAAGGAGGCCATTGCCGACGCGACCCTCGTCTTCGCCGCCACCGGCGATGCCGCCGCCGACCGCGCCATTTCCACGGCCGCGCGCGACCTGCGCATCCCGGTCAATGCCGTCGACCAGCCGGACTATTGCGACTTCTTCACTCCGGCGCTCGTCAACCGCGCGCCGGTCGCCGTCGCCATCGGCACGGAAGGCGCGGGGCCGGTGCTGGCGCAGATGATCCGCGCGCAGGTCGACCAGATCCTTTCGCCCTCGCTCGGCCGGCTGGCGCGCCTTGCCAACGGCTACCGCGAGGCCGTCGACCGCGTGCTGCCGCGCGGCGTGACGCGCCGCGTCTTCTGGCGCCGCTTCTTCCAGGGCGCTGTCGCCGACGCCGTCAACAACGGCGATATCGATCTGGCGCGCCGCGCCGCCACCACGCTGCTGAACGCGCAAGGACGGGCCGCCGGCCATGTCTGGCTGGTCGGCGCGGGTCCCGGCGCGGAAGACCTTCTGACGCTGCGCGCCCAGCGCGTCATGATGGAAGCCGACGTCATCGTCTTCGACGCGCTCGTGCCGCAGGCCATCGTCGACATGGGCCGGCGCGATGCCGAGCGCCTTTCCGTCGGCAAGCGCAAGGGCTGCCATTCCAAGTCGCAGGACGAGATCAACGACCTGCTGGTGGACCTCGGCAAGGCCGGAAAGCGCGTCGTGCGCCTGAAGTCCGGCGATCCGCTCGTCTATGGCCGCGCCGGCGAGGAAATGGCCGCGCTCCGCCAGGCGGGCGTCACCTACGAGGTCGTGCCGGGCATCACCTCCGCCTTCGCCGCCGCCGCCGATTTCGAACTGCCGCTGACGCTGCGCGGCGTTGCCTCCTCGCTCGTCTTCACCACCGGTCACGACCTGACGGGCTCGGTGCTGCCCGACTGGGCGCGGCTTGCCATTTCCGGCGCCACCATCGCCGTCTATATGGGCCGCACGGTCGCCGCCTCCGTCGCCGCACGGCTGATGGAAGCCGGCCTGCCGGCGGAAACCACCGTCGCCGTCGTGGAAAGTGCCAGCCGCCGCGAAAAGCGCCTGCTTCACGGCACGCTGAAGGACCTGCCGGGTCTTCAAAGCCGCGACGAACTGGACGGTCCCGTCATGGTGATCATCGGCGATGCCGTCGCCGGCGCCAATTTTGAACATTCCGAGCCGCTCGCCGCCCGTGCGCCGGCTCGCGCCACCGCAGCATTGGGAGCATGAGATGGCCGACAAGGTTCTGACAGCCAACCGCCTTTCCGACGGCATTTCCGTCTGGCTGGACGCCGCCGGCAACTGGAACGAACGGCTCCAGGCCGCCTTCGTCGCCCGCCACAAGGAAGCCGTCGAGGCGCTGGAAGCCACCGGCAAGCAGGCCTTCGCCGATAACAAGGTGGTGGACGTCAACGTCGTCGAGGTGGAGGAGATCGACGGCGTGCTGCGGCCGCTGCGCATGCGCGAGCGCATCCGCGCCGAAGGCCCTTCCATTGCCTATGCCGCCGGCTATGCTGGCCTTGCCGCCACGGCCGCCTGAGGATCTTGCATGTACCGTTACGACGAATTCGATCACGCCTTTGTCTCCGACCGCGTGGAGCAGTTCCGCGATCAGGTCAGCCGCCGCCTCTCGGGTGAACTGGCCGAGGATGCGTTCAAGCCGCTGCGCCTGATGAACGGTGTCTACCTGCAGCTTCACGCCTATATGCTGCGCGTCGCCATTCCCTACGGCACGCTGAATTCGCGCCAGATGCGCATGCTGGCCTATATCGCCCGCAAGTACGACCGCGGCTACGGTCACTTCACCACGCGCCAGAACATCCAGTACAACTGGCCGAAACTGTCCGAACTGCCGGATGCGCTGGCTGACCTTTCCACCGTCGAGATGCACGCGCTGCAGACCTCCGGCAACTGCATTCGCAACGTGACGGCCGATCACTTCGCCGGCGCTGCGGCCGACGAGGTCGCCGATCCGCGTCCCTATGCGGAAATCCTGCGCCAGTGGTCGTCCGTCCATCCGGAATTCTCCTTCCTGCCGCGCAAGTTCAAGATCGCCGTCACCGGCGCCGAGCGCGACCGCGCGGCGATCCAGGTGCACGACATCGGCCTGCACCTGAAGAAGAACGAGAAGGGCGAGATCGGCTTTGCCGTCTATGTCGGCGGCGGGCAGGGGCGCACGCCCATGGTCGCCAAGAAGATCCGCGACTTCCTGCCGGAAGAGGACCTCCTGTCCTACACGACGGCGATCATGCGCGTGTACAATCTGCACGGCCGCCGCGACAACAAGTACAAGGCGCGCATCAAGATCCTCGTGCACGAGACCGGCGCGGAAGAACTGGCGCGGCAGGTGGAGGTCGAGTTCGCGGACCTGAAGAACGGCGAGCTGAAACTGCCCGAGCAGGACATCGCCGCCATCACGGCCTACTTCGCGCCGCCGGAGCTGGCGCCCCGCGCCGAGGGCTGGACGAGCCTTGCGCAGTGGAAGAAGGCCGATGCGGACTTCGCCCGCTGGGTGCAGCAGAACGTGCAGCCGCACAAGCATCCCGACTACGGCATGGTGACGATTTCGCTGAAGCCGATCGGCGGCATCCCGGGCGACGCCACCGACACGCAGATGGAAGCCGTCGCCGATATCGCGGCAGAATACGCCTTCGACGAGATCCGCGTCAGCCACGAGCAGAACCTGATCCTGCCGCATGTCGCGCTCGCCGATCTGGAGCCGGTCTATCGCGGCCTCGTCGCGGCGGGCCTTGCGACGGCCAATGCCGGCCTCATTACCGATATCATCGCCTGTCCCGGGCTGGACTACTGCGCCCTGGCCAACGCCCGCTCGATCCCGGTCGCGCAGGAGATCTCCACTCGTTTCGGCGCGCCCGAGCGCCAGGCCGAGATCGGCGAACTGAAGATCAAGATTTCCGGCTGCATCAATGCCTGCGGCCACCACCATGTCGGCCATATCGGCCTGCTCGGCGTCGAGAAGAAGGGTGAGGAACTCTACCAGATCACGCTCGGCGGTTCGGGAGACGAGAACACGTCGATCGGCGAGATCATCGGCCGCGGCTTCGAACCGGAAAAGGTGACGGACGCCATCGAGGTCATCGTCGACACCTATCTCGGCCTTCGCCTCGATCCCTCGGAAATCTTCCTGGACGCCTATCGCCGCGTCGGGCCGCAGCCCTTCAAGGATGCGCTCTACGGCGACAAGTCGGCAGCGGCGGCCTGAGGAGAACGATGATGACGAAAATCTGGAACGAAGCCGGTTTTGTCTCGGACGATCCGTGGATCCTCGAAACGGAAGAAACCAAGGCGGGCTCGAACGAGAAGGCTATCCTCGGCCTCGAGGATTTCCTTGCCCGCGTTTCCGCGACGGACGAAAGCGGCCTCGGCGTGCTGATCAACCCGGCGGACGACGTGCGCCGGCTGGAAGGCCATCTCGATCGCATCGCGCTGGTCGCCGTCGCTTTCCCGGCCTTCAACGACGGCCGCGCCTTCAGCCATGCCTCGCTGCTGCGCTCGCGCCTCAATTTCACGGGCGAGGTGAGGGCGGTGGGTGACGTCCTGATCGACCAGATCCCGCTAATGCTGCGCTGTGGCATCGACAGCTTCGCCGTCACCAATGCGACGGCGCTGAAGCGACTGGCGGAAAACCGCCTGCCGGGCATCGACAACCATTACCAGCCGGCTGCCCGCGCCTCCACGGATGTGGGTTCCTATAGCTGGCGCCGCCGGGCCTGATTTCGGGGCCCGACCGGCGAAAGGCCGCAATTGCGTGACAGTCTTGAGGCAGATCAAGGACACGCATTGCGGCTTGCGGGAAAAGAGACGCGCGGCAAACTATTGCGCGGCCAATTGGCGCATTGGAACGGAATACCTTCCTTTGCCTCTCAACATGTAATATCTGCCTATCGTCAAGATTTTCCGACGCAGCCAGGATCGATCCCGAAATGAACGCACCTGCCAAGACCGAAGACTTTGTGGCATCCGTACCCGCCGGCGTGTTCGCCGAGACGGTGACGAGCGTACAGCACTATACGGATCGCCTGTTCCGCTTCCGCATGACGCGCCCGGAAAGCTTCCGCTTCCGGTCCGGCGAGTTCGCGATGATCGGCCTGATGGTCGGCGAGAAGCCGGTCTACCGCGCCTATTCGATCGCAAGCCCGGCCTGGGACGAGGAACTGGAATTCTTCTCGATCAAGGTGCCGGACGGTCCGCTGACCTCGCATCTCCAGCAGATCAAGGCGGGCGACACCGTGCTGATGCGCAAGAAGCCGACCGGCACGCTGGTGCTCGACGCGCTGACGCCCGGCAAGCGGCTTTACATGTTCTCCACCGGCACGGGCATCGCGCCCTTCGCGAGCCTCATCCGCGACCCGGAGACCTACGAGAAGTATGACGAGGTCATCCTCACGCACACCTGCCGCGAGGTTTCCGAACTGCAATATGGCTTCGATCTCGTCGAGGAGATTCGCAACCACGAATTCCTGTCGGAAGTCGTCGGCAACAAGCTGCGCCACTATGCGACGGTCACCCGCGAGGACTATCCGTTCCAGGGCCGCATCACCGACCTCATTCGCAACGGCAAGATGTTCGCGGATCTCGGCGTGCCGCATTTCGACCCGGCGGTCGACCGCGGCATGATCTGCGGCTCCTCGGCCATGCTGAAGGAAACCAAGGTGTTGCTGGAGCAGGCCGGCCTGACGGAAGGCGCCAATAACAAGCCGGGCGAATTCGTCATCGAGCGCGCCTTCGTCGACTGAGCGAACGGGCATTCTCATCAGAAAAGGGCGGTCTTCGGGCCGCCCTTTTCGTTTTCAGCCCGAGAGATAGTCGAGAAGATCCGTCATCGCGCCCGCGGCGGCGGCGCCGTCGCCGTTGCGGATGGCGCGGATGACCTTCACATGCAGGTCCACCGAGCGGTCCATGTGCCGGTTGTCGGCGCGCGCGAACCACAGGCGGCGGGCATGGGTCTGCAAGGGGGCGAGGGCGGCGGTCAGGAATCGGTTCGGGCAGGCCTCTTCGAGAATCTCGTCGAACGCCTTGTCGGCGGCGAGGAACCCTTCCATGTCGGAGCGGATGGAGCAGGCGGTCATCGTCTGAGCGCAGGCGACGAGCTGTTCGCGATGCCGCTCGTCCGCGTGATCGGCGACGAGGCTGGCGGCCAGCGGCTCCAGTTGCCGGCGCGTCGTCATTACCTCGGCGTGGTCTTCCGGCCGAATCGCCGCGATCTGCAGGCCGGCGCGCGGGCGCACGGCAATCAGGCCCTGCCATTCGAGCTTCTGGATCGCCTCGCGCACCGGCGTGCGGCCAAGGCCCGCAAGGTCGATCAGCTGGCGTTCCGTCACCATCGAGCCGGGTTTCAGCTTGAGCGTGACGATGAGCCCTTCGAGGGTGAGATAGGCGAGGTGGGCCTGCGAAGCCGCGGTTTCCGTCATTCCAGAAGTCCAATTGATATATCACATGCTGCCATGTCGCAAAACGGATGGCAAGCCGACTGATATATCAGAGACGGCGGCGCGGCGGACGGGAGGGCCATTTGCCTGCTTTTGAAGGCCTTGGCCGGTTGTCCTGGTGGATGGCTTGCGGAGGAGCGCCGGCGCGTCGGCCGTCGCATAGCGTGAAGAAACGGGCGGCGGAAGACAACCTGCGATAAGGGATCTGTGCCGTTTCGCGTCTATTTCTATGTGTCTCGTTCCATTGCCATATTAGGCTTTTGCCGCAGTTTTTTCTGCCTTCGGAAAATGCACCCGAATAAAGCCGTGGGGCCGTCCGTCGATAGGAGGATTGCGGTTGACGAATGCCATGGGCCTTGCCAGCATGCCCACGCTCGGACCGTCCAGTTGCATTTGTGGGGGCATACGTTGACTGCGGGTTCAATCGTCGCGACACTTTTGATCGTTTTCGCCGGTCTGCTGGCCGTACCGGCCGTCAGCCATACCAATCTCGGCACCACGCTATCGCTGATGGCGTCGTCCATGGCCTTTGTCGCCATGGGCATCGCGCAGTTCATGGCGACGCGCCCGCCGTTCATCGAGAAGCTCTTTGGCGGCCTCGACCGTATCTACCAGTTCCACCGGAAGATCGGCATCGCGGTGCTCTGTCTTATCCTGGTGCACTATTTCGTGGCGCCGGACTTCCAGGGGCTTTCCCTGACGAGCGGCCTCAACGTGCTCGCCAAGACCGCGGGCGAATGGGCCTTCTACGGCTTCGTCTTCCTGCTCATCTTCAGCCTGGTGAAGGTGATCCCCAAGACGCGCTTCCAGATTCCCTACCAGTACTGGCGCATCACGCACCGTTTCATCGGCCTGCTCTTCGTGCTGGTCGCCTTCCACCAGATGTTCATCAAGCGGCCCTACGAGGGCACCGCGCTGCTGGCAACCTATCTCAACCTCTTCGCGCTGATCGGCATCGCCAGCTACGCCTATACCCAGCTTCTGCCCTGGCTGCGCACGCGCAAATACGAGGTCGCCGACGTGGTGCGCCACGACGGGGCGACGATCATCACGGGCAAGCCGAAGGGGCGCAAGCTCAACGCGATGCCCGGCCAGTTCGGCTTCTTCCGCGTCGACAAGTCGGGCCTGCGCGAGCCGCATCCCTTCACCATCGCGGGCATCGATGACGACGGCACCGTGCGCTTCGCCATCAAGCCGCTCGGCGACTATACCAAGGCGCTGCGCGAGGGCGTGGCGGTCGGCGACGAGCTGACGCTGGAAGGCGGCTACGGCCATTTCAATCACAAGCGCGGCGGCAAGAAACAGATCTGGCTTGCCGGCGGCATCGGCGTCACGCCGTTCCTCGCCATGGCGAGCCGGCTGAAAGGCGACGAGGGGCAGGATATCCACATGGTCTACTGCGTGCGCGACGGCGCCGAGGCGATCGGCCTCGATACCTTCCGCGCGCAGGCCGAAAAGCTCGAGAACTTCAGCTTCGTGCTGCACAACTCGGCAACCGACGGCCGCTTCGACGCCTCGAAGCTCGTCTCCGGCACCAGCATGAATCCGGCGGAAGCCGACCTGTGGTTCTGCGGCCCGCCGCCGTTGCGGATGGCCATCGAAAAGGGATTGAAGGAACTCGGCAAGGCCCCGCGGCGAGTCGAGTTCGAGCGTTTCGAGTTCCGGTAAAGGCAGTTCCCGAAGAAACTGCAAAACGGTTCTTCATCCGGAATTGTGTGAAAGTCGACTATCCAGCCGGTGCGCCGGCCTCTTGGAGCGAAGGGAACAAGCCATGCGCGTGTTCAGCACATCATTCATCCGACCGGGCACGCGCTTTGCCGCCGTGCTCGGCCTTGCCATGGCGGTCTTCTGTCCTGCCGGGGCGTTCGCCATCGACCAGTTCGCTTCGGATGCCTATGGCACCTACAAGGGCGACCCGGAAAACGGCAAGGTCCTGTTCGGCGCCGCCGGCTGCGGCGCCTGCCATGGCTCCGGCGACAATATCGAACTGCTGTCCGGCGGCATGGAAATGCAGACCGCGATCGGCAAGTTCTTCGCGCCGAACATTTCCGCCCATCCGAACGGCATCGGCGGCTGGTCCAATGCGGACTTCCTGAACGCCGTGATGGTCGGCCTCAAGAAGGACGGCGACAACCTCTATCCGGTCATGCCCTACACCTCCTATGGCGGCATGAAGCCGGAGGACGTACTGGATATCAAAGCCTATATCGAGACGCTGCCGCAGTCGGACGCCGCCTCGAAGGAACACGAGATCGCCTTCCCCTTCAGCCGCCAGACGACGATCACGCTCTGGAAGCGCAGCCACTTCACCGTGCCGGCCTTCCAGCCGCGCGAGGAAACGCAGATGGAGCGCGGCCGCTACCTCGTCGAAAATGTCGGCGGCTGCGGCGATTGCCACACCCCGCGCACCACGACCTACGGTCTGGATCTCGCGCGCGCCTATGAGGGCGAGAAGGGCCTGACCGGCGCCGTCGCGCCCGATATCACCAAGGCCCGCATGGGCGGCCTTGCCTCGCACGAGGTCTTCACCAAGGGCCTGATCGAGGACGGCAAGAAGCTTTCCGGTTCGCCGCTCTCCGATCCGGTCATGCGCCGCATCGCCCACGGCCTTTCGGCGCTCTCCGACGAGGACAAGCAGGCGATGTACGCCTTCCTTTCGGATCGTGAAGTCAAGGTGACGCCGGTCGAGACCAGCCCCACGCCGGTTTGCAGCGAGGCGACGGCCGAAACCGCGCTCGGCGCGGGCGGCGGCAATGCCGAGCTCGCCTCGGCCGCGGATGCCTTCATCGGCAAATATTGCCGCAACTGCCATGGCCCGGGCGAAAGCTCGCAGGGCTCCTTCCCCTCGGGCGACCTTGCCTCGATCGCGGCCAACGCTGCCTTCGTGACGCCGGGCGATGCCTCCAAGTCGCTGCTCTACACCTCCGTCACCAGTGGTCGCATGCCGCTCGGCAAGCGTCCCGCCGATGCCGAAGTGCAGGGCCTTGCCGACTGGATCAACTCGCTGAGCCAGTCGGCCATTCCGACCGCGGTCTCCGCGACGAAGACCGAGCGCGCCCGTCCGATGTTGAAATATCTCGACTTCGTGGAACTTGCGCTACGCGATATTTCCAAGGTCGACGAGCACGACCAGCCGTTTATGCGCTACTTCAGCTATCGCGACCAGTATAACGGCATGATGAGCTGCGAGACGCACGAAACCTTCCTCAAGCGCATGAAGGTTCTCGCCGGTGGCTTCAAGAAGCTCCTGAACTCGCTGTCCTACGGTCCGGAACTCGTCCTGCCCGAGGAAGTGGAAGGCTCGGACGGCCTGCTCGTTCGCGTCGACCTGCGCGATCTCGAATGGAGCCAGGAAGACTACGACTTCCTGATCAACGAGTACTTCTATGGTGTCGATCCGCAAAGCGATGCGCAGCTGCATTCGCTCGCCAAGGCGACCCAGACCCAGCTTCCGATCATGCGCGTCGACTGGTTCATGAGCAACGGTGCCCGGCCGAAGGTCTACAACCGCCTCATGAAGTTGCCGACCAACATCATCGAGCTGGAAACCCGCTTCGGCGTCAACGTCAACCAGAACATCGAACGCCGCCGCATCGTTCGCGCCGGTTTTGCCGATGGCTCCTCGGGCGTTTCCGACCATAACCGCATGCTCGAACGTCACGACATGCCCTTCGGTGGCTACTACTGGAAGTCCTACGACTTTGCGGGCGATGTCGGCCGCCAGGTGCTCAAGCGCTTCCCGGCAGGTCCCGACGGCGTTCGTCTCAAGGCCGGCCTGCTCCCCTTCGAGCATGACGGCGGCGAAATGATCTTCTCGCTCCCGAACGGCATGCAGGGCTACTATCTCTCGACCAACAAGGGCGACCAGCTCGACGTCGGTCCGACGACGATCGTCTCCTTCCGCAAGCGGCCGATCGGCAAGGGTGTCGAGATCGTCAATGCCCGTTCGTGCTTCGACTGCCACTTCGACGGCATCCTGTCCAAGCGCGACCAGCTGCGCGAGCATATCGAAACCTCCACGCTGTTCTCCAAGGACCAGCAGGACGAGTTGCTCGCGGTCTACGTGCCGCAGGAAGAACTGAACGAGGTCTACAAGCGCGACACGGACCGCTTCGTCGCCGCGCTCGACCGCCTCGGCATCACCGAACCGACCTCCGGTGGTGGCAAGACGGGCCTCAAGGCACCCGGCGGCGCGGAGATCTTCACCTACTTCGCCGACAAGTACGAGGATGAGCTGAACTTCGAGCAGCTGGCTTCCGAGTTCGACATGACGCCGGAAGAGTTCGCCTCCGACATTCGCCGCCTGACCGACGTCGACGCCCTGCGCATCGGCATCGACTGGGTCGCGACGCTCGAATCGGGCGCCACGGTTCCGCGTGTCGAGGTGGAAGAACAGTATGCCTTCATGCTGGAACCGCTGCTGCAGCTGCGTCCGCTGAAGCGCGGCGTCAACACCGAGGTGGCGGCCACGAACAATGGCTATGTCCTGCCGAAGGTCGACAACACCGCATACCAGCAGCCGGAGCAGAAGCAGGACCAGCAGGCCTACCAGCAGCCGGACCAGACGCAGCAGGGCCAGACGCAGGGGCAGGCCTCCGGCACGGACCAGTATGCGACGCAGACCAACACGGCCTATGTCGTTCCCGCCTACAAGCAGGACGATAAGGCCCAGGCCGACAAGGTGAAACTCGCCTTGCATGTGCCTTCGACCACGGCCAAGGTGGGTGACTATCTCAGCTTCGAGCTGAGCACCAACCATGCCTGCGAACTGCAGGTGGTCTATGTCGAGGATACCGGCAATGTCGAGATCATCCCGGACGTGATGGTCGGCAACACGACGCTGAACCCGGGTGAGCGCCGCCTCATTCCGCAGCCGGGCACCGGCAACCTGACCTTCGATTCGCCGTCTGCCGGCGAAACGATGATCGCCGTGTGCAAGATCGGCGGCCTCGGCGACCAGAAGCTGACGGCGGAAAAGGCCAAGGAACTGGTGGCAAGCTCGAAGCAGCCGGCGACCCGTGGCCTCAGCGTCAACCTCGCCAAGCAGGCCGAGCAGAGCAACGGCGCGAGCGGCATCCAGATGGTGACGTTCGAGATCAAGTGACGAACAGGGCAGGGGCTCTCGGGCCCCTGCCGTTCTTTTGGGACTATGGGGGCTGAACCGACAATGTTGATGCGATCCTTAGCGGCGACACTCTTCGTCCTGGCCGGCGCCGCACCGGCCGCCGCGGCCTGCGACGCCATGACCGGCGTCACCGAGGCGTTCAACGCAGGCGACGAACAGCAGGCGAAGTCCTTCGCCGCGACGGCAGGGACTGCGAATTGCACGGCGGACGAGCGCGCGCTCGTCGGTCGCATCGCCTCGCTCACGGCCTTCAACAACATCGCGGCCGATGTCGGCAATGGCGGCCAGCTCTCCAGCCACCGGCAGGCGCTGGAAGCGCTCAGCGACAATTACGGTGGCCCCTGGCAGGTCTTCGACGCGCTGGGCGATCTCGCCCGCGAGCGCAAGGAGTACGAGGCCGCCGCGAAATTCTACCAGATCGCGCTGGAAGACGGCTCGAACAAGACGATGACGCCGGACTGGATGGCGCCGGACGAACAGTACATCCTGCGTCTCGACAAGCTGGCCGGCGAAATGCGCCTTGCAGCGCCGCGCCCGGTCAAGCTCGCCCTGCGCGGGCCCTGCAAGGTCTCCTTCCGCGGCGTGTCGATCAAGAAGAAATCGACGCCGGTGCGCTATGTCTTCGGCACGGCTGATTTCACGCCCGAGGGCATGGAGGCGGCAAAGGACGTCTGGGAATGCCTGAAGTCGGTCAAGCCGGCCTCGATCAAGCTCATCGGCCACACCGACCCGGTCGGTTCGGCGGACGCCAACTACAAGCTTTCGCTGGCCCGCGCCGAAACGCTGAAGGTCTATCTCGCCAATGCCGGCTATGCCGGCTCGATCACCACGATCGGCAAGGGCGAGGACGAGCCCTTCAAGCCGGACGATGCCAGCGCCTACGACACGGAGACGCGGAACCAGCTCAACCGCCGGGTGGAAGTGGACGTCGACTGATGAAGGCAATTCCCCGGCTTCTCGCGCTTTCCCTCGCCGTGGCGCTGCCCGTTCCCGCCTTCGCGGCGCAGACCTATGCGCTCGTCGTCGGCGTCGACCAGTATCCGAACGATGTCAGCCTCGACGGCGCGGTGCGGGATGCGGAGGACGTCTACCGCTCCATGAGCGCGGCCGGCTTCAAGGTCGTCAAGTTCACCAATGATCAGGCGCGCAAGGACGATATCCGCAAGGCCTGGACGGACATGGTGGCGGAAGCCGCCTCCGGCGACACGATCATCTTCACCTATGCCGGCCACGGCGCGCAGATGCCGGAACTCATCGCCGGCGACGAGGCGGACGGGCTCGACGAGTTCCTGCAACTGCCGGGCTTCGACCGCAACCGCTATCAGGAAACCTCGAACGAGATCATCGTCGACAACGAGATGAACGCCTGGTTCGCCGAGGCCGAAGGCAAGGGCGTGCATGTGCTCTTCGTGTCCGACAGCTGCTTTTCCGGCGGCATGAGCCGGTCGATCAAGGGCAAGAGCCGGCTGGCGCCGGCCGTCAAGGTCAAGCTCGCGCCGCCCTCCCAGGAGGCGATCGACGGCGCGAACCTCAAGGACAATGCCTTCAAGCAGGTCACGGTGCTCGCCGCCTCGCTGGAAAGCCAGCCGACGCCGGAGGTCATCATCGACGGCGAGCCGCGCGGCGCGCTGAGCTGGAGCTTCGCCCGGGCTGTAGAGGGCAGCGCCGACCGCGACGGCGACGGCATCATCACGCGCATCGAGCTGGAGGACTACATCTTCTCCAACGTGAAGAACCGGTCCGAGGCGCTGCAGGTGCCGAACTTCATGCCGCAGGTCGCCCGCTCTGAGAGCGAAGTGGTCGTGCGGCTGACGCGCGGCATTCCGGTCGAGACCGCGACGGCCGACACCGGAACGGCGGCCGGCACCGCGACGACGAACGATACCGCCAGCACCACGGCAACCGACAAGGCGATCAAGCCGGCGAGCGATCTCGGCTGGACCGGCAAGATCGCGTTGCAGATCGACGGCGAGGCCAAGCGGCCGGCCAGGGCCGACGGCACCGGCACGCCCTTCCGCTGGGACGTGGCGAGCGGCGTGTTCTACACGCCGAACGGCGACGTCGCCGCCGAAAATGTCGGTCAGGACCGCATTCAGGCCGTGGTGGACAAATTCGTCCTGCTCGATTTCCTGAAGGCCATGGCAAGCCAGAATCCCGGCTCCGTCTCGCTGACGCCGGCAAAGGACATCTACGCCGCCGGCACCCGGCTGCGCTTCGACGCACCGCCCGGCCGCTATCCGAACATGCTCGTCTTCAACCTCGCCAATACGGGCGAAGTACAGTTTCTCGACATGCAGGCGGCGGGCACCAACAGCTCGCAGTTCAAGCTGACCGATGTCGAGGTGGTCAAGCCCTACGGCGCCGACCATCTGATCACCATCTGGACCACCGAACCGGTCGACGCCATCGGCGCGGTGCTCTCCGACCGCAACGTCAACGCCGCGACGCTGCTCGATGCGCTGAAGACGCGCCTCGACGGCAAGGAGGCGAGCGTCGCCATTCAACCTCTCTACACGCGGGAAACGCTCTGATGATCCGTTACGCCGCCGCCCTCCTGCTGTCGCTTTCGGCCCTCTCGGGCGCGAAGGCCGCCGACCGTGCCCTAGTCATCGGCATCGGCACCTATGCCTCGCTGCCGGAGAAGATGTTCCTCGAAGGGCCGAAGAACGATGCGCCGCTGATCGAGAAGTTCCTCAAGGAAAAGCTCGGTTACCCCGCCGATTCGATCCGCGTGCTGCGCGACAAGGAAGCCACCCGTGCCGGCATTCTCGCCAGCATCGATGAATGGCTGATCAACGGCACGCAGCCCGGCGACCGCGTCTATATCTATTTCTCTGGCCACGGCCTTCAGGTGAAGGATGTGAGCGGCGACGAGGAGGACGGTCTCGACGAGGCGCTCTCGACCTATGACATCGCCGCCGGCGACGGCGACTGGACGAATGTCATTCTCGACGACGATATCGACGCGATGCTGGCCAAGCTGAAAGACCGTGCCGTCTCCATCGTCATCGACGCCTGCCATTCCGGCACGATCTCGCGTTCGCTTTCCACGCAGGTGGGCGAGGCGATGGAAAGCGCGCGCTTCCTGCCGCGTCCCCATGCGAAACCCGTGGAGCAGGTGAAGACGCGCGGCCTGCGCGTCGACGTCGCCGTGGTCGACAAGCCGGAAATCGCGAAGCAGAACGGCGTCGAAGCCTGGAGCGCCGCCTCGTCCTACCAGGTCGCCTGGGACGATACCCGCCTGCCGCCGGAAGAGCGCCACGGCGTCTTCACACTCTCCTATGTCAACGGCCACGAGATTTCCGCCGCCGACAGCAACGGCAACGGCATCGTCTCCAATGCGGAGCTGCTGGAGTTCGTGAAGAAGCAGTCGCAGACCTATTGCGCGGCGCAGAGCGCCTGCCAGGGCCTCGACCCGCAGCTCGAGGTCAACTACGCGCTACTCGGCGCCAGCGCCGTCACGCCCGCCGACGCCGGCACGGGCCAGCAGACGCAGCAGTACCAGCAGCCGCAGACGGGTGGCGACACCCAGCAGCAGACGCCGGATTACAGCCAGCAGCAGACCCAGAGCGCGAGCTACGGCAAGGTCGAAGAGGTGAAGGTCGAAAACACCGCGCAGACCGCCTATGTCGCGGCCGATCCGGTCGACGCCGTAGGCGATATTCTCGGCAAGCCGCAGACCGGCGACGTCAAGGTGGCGCTTTCCTCGGACTACCTGAAGAGCGGCGATTCCTTCCGCATCACCGTGACGAGCACGACGAGCGGCCACCTCATTCTCTACGATGTCGCCAAGGACGGGAAGGCGACGCAGATCTTCCCGAACGAGGCCGCCAAGAAGATCACGCCGCTGACGGCGAATTCCCCGCTGACCATCCCGGACGACTACTACGGCTTCGATTTCGAGGCCGACGGCCCGAGCGAGAACGTCCTCGTCGCCATCGTCGTCGCCGACGACGTCGACCTCACCAAGGTCGCCCCGAACGACTATGGCCTCACCAAGGAACTCGACGCTCGCACCACCATCGCCGAGATCGCCGACACCCTGAAACAGACCTGGACGCGCGACACCGAAAACCGCAGCGTGAACTGGTCGCTGGGTCTGTTGAAATACCAGGTCTACTGAGCAAAACGGCCGCCTTGTTTCCTTGGCGAGGCGGGGCGGCAGAAGGCCTTTGCAAAAGCTGTTTTTCCATGCATTTTCTGGGTTGACCGGACCAAACCTCCTGCCTATGTTCCGCGCACTTCCGCGGGGCTTGGTTTCCCGCCTGGGAGCGCGTAGCTCAGCCGGTAGAGCAACTGACTTTTAATCAGTAGGTCCAGGGTTCGAATCCCTGCGCGCTCACCACTCGAACCCTCGATCCCGCTGGTTTTTCAGGCTTTCCCGCCGATCCCATTCGACCGTCCGACCTTTTTACGACATTCGTCCGACATGTCCGATGGCGAAATGTCGGACGAATGTCGGACGGTTTTCGCGCGCTACGCGGCCTCCTGCGCCTGCAGCCAGTCCACCATCTTGTCGATGCCGTTGTCGGCCATCTCCTGGTGCAGGGCGAGGTAGTGCTTCAGAATTGTATTGATGCTTCCAAAGCTGTGGCCGGTGATTGCCGCGATCTCGTAGGGGGTGGCGCCGCGCTAGCCTTGGTATAAAAGGCCGGGGCAACGACAGAGCGGGAACGGCTGCGGGAAACTTAAGCAGGCCGATCGAAGAAGCGGATGTAGTCGCCGGAGCGGAATTCAAGCAGGGCCCTGTCGATCGTTTCAAGGAACCCGCGGTCGCGTGACGTTGCCTCTCGGATTCGGAGCGCGCCGTGGGGAGGTACGTCGAACGGTACACCAACAACGGTGATCTCAACGTTGCCGATATAGATTACAAATCGGTAGAGGGCACAGTTCCATCTTGCGGCGACCACATTACTCAAGTCAGTGATGACGGGTTCTACTTCGCGATACAGATCGTTGAACGGCACTGCATTTTTGAGCCCGAGCGCAACGATCACTATGGGTGCCTCATTCTTCGCGACGTAGAGGACAACCATCATGTTGACCGCCTGACGGCATGTATGCGCGCACCTTCATATAGGGCCGGCTAGCCATAGCTGGGTCGGATCGAGGCTGAATATGAGAAAGCGAAGCGTAAACGTGACGCTCCGAAGCTGGTAGGCCGGACCCGGGTGCTGTTGGCCGCGAATAAGGCGCCGGGATCAAGTATATGAAATGCCAAGGATGAGAAGGGGGCCCATCGCTGGGTAAAATGTACTGCCGCTGTTTGATAGCCCCTCTAGACAACCTACGGCACGTCGGAGACACTTCCCCTCAAAGTTGAGGGGCCGACATGCGCTACACAAAATTTCGCATTCAAAATTTCAAAGGTATTAAAGATACAACAATCGATTTGAGTTCAAGCGCTGGGGCGTCGGTTTTTCCGCTTGTTGGGTTGAATGAGAGCGGCAAGACAACCATTCTGGAAGCAATCTACAGCTTCTCGCCCGACCTCGGCACACGGGATTTGATAGACCGCGGCGTGTCTTCTGAAGACGATAGTGTTCCTAGGCACCTACTATCCAGCTTCACCGGCACAATCAGCGTAGCCGCGACTCTTGCCGTTGATGAACATGACCGCAAATTTATCACGCGGATGCTTGCGCCCGAAATTACCTTAGAGAACATTCCAAATGAAATCACAATGTTCAAGGAGAGGAATTACAAAAATGGCGACAAACAGGCGTCGAAAGACCGAATTGAGCCGCTACTTAGAGTAAAAAAGAAAGGGGAACGAAAATTCAGAACCCCAAGCGATGAAGAATTTGCTAAAGTGTGGCGATGGATATTTTTTAGAATACCAAGCATAGCTTACTATCCGACTTTTGTATTCGATTTTCCTAAAAAAATATACTTGAGTGGAAAATTTGGAGCGAAAGATTCTTTGTATCGACGGGTATTTCAAGATATTCTTGATCAAGATGGGCAGGGTCACACCATTGATGAATCCATCATGCAGAGAGTTCAAAATGAAGATTTTGTTCTCTCTTGGACGAGCTTTCTTTCACTTTGGTCCAACCATCGCGATCGCGACAAGATACAGCAAGTTATGGATAGGGCGAGCTCTATAGTAACAAAATTTGTTCTTGGAAGGTGGAATGAAATATTTGGAGAGAAGTCCGCCGGTAAGGAAATAGTGATTAGCTACGATGTAGTGGAAGGTGAGGAGATAAATAAAGCAGGTGTTTCCGAGAAGACGCAAAAACATAATGTTGTTATAAAATTCAATATACGTGATGGAACACGACGATTTGAGGTTAATGACAGGTCTCTAGGCTTTAGGTGGTTTTTCGCTTTTATGCTGTTTACACAGTTTCGGGTGGCACGGGACACTGTCCGCCCAGTGTTGTTCCTTTTCGACGAGCCCGCGGCGAATTTGCATGCGGCCGCCCAGCAGAAGCTTATCGACAGTTTCCCAGAGATCGCGAAACATCAGCACGTTCTGATATACACAACGCATTCTCATTATATGATCGAGCCGAAGTGGCTTGAGCAAACATTCATTGTCACTAATAGGGCAGATGCGCCGGCGTCTTCGATTATGGACGCTGTATCGTTAGACGACGAATCGCTCGATATTCAAGCAACAAAGTACCGTACCTTTGTAAATGAACACCCCAGTCAGACAAGCTACTTTCAGCCAATTCTCGACAGATTGAATGTCGTTCCTTCCAAATTTGATAGCAGAAAGCAATCTGTAATACTCGAGGGTAAATCCGACTATTACATCATGAGATATGCTAGCCGGCTCATGAATATGAAGGATTTAGCTTTGCTGCCTGCTATGGGGGCGGGGACGCTGGACGCTCTTCTCAGCATTCATATGGGATGGGGGCTCGATTTCCTCTTCATTCTCGATTCTGACAAGCAAGGAAAGGCAGAACGGGAGAGATATTTGACCGAATTCGCCGTTCCTCCAGCTGATATTGTGGGGATTGGTGATCTGGTACCTGGCCTCGCTGAAATTGAGAATTTGCTGGATAAAGCTGCCCTAGACCTCATAGCTGCGGAAGTTGGCTCGACGACGAAACCGACGAAAAATCAGATTCGTCGATTTTTCCAAGAACGCTTAGCAGCCGACAACGTTGTTGAACTCTCTCCAAAGTTTAAGGACGATGCGAAAAAACTGCTTGAGGCCGTACAGAAGTGCTTAAGTCAGAAAGGCTCCCAATATCTTCGACCGCCACCCTTTCAAGTTCCGACAGCCCCACCGCTGTGGGGGCGCTGGCCGCGAAGGCGAGTCGATCCGCGGGACGGACAGCGTATAGCCGCCCTACCGCCTGATCAGCGCGCAGCCAAGCAGTGCGAGTTAGCCGACTGTCGCGGTGAAGGTAGCGGCAACTTGCTGGAGCAGAGTGCAGGTTGGTGATTGACATCACGCGTGGCCACGCAGAAACGCGCGGCCGCGCTGGGGCGTGGTCATGATGGTCATGTTGGGATGTGGCGGTTGGCGGGGTGGACATTGCGTGCCAGCAGTCTAGCTCAGCTCCTCAGGCGATGTGAATGTCGCCATCGTCGGTATCAGGCGTGGTCTCGTACAGAATGACATACGGCGCTTCGACCAGCATGCGGGCCGAGCGGAAAATTTCCGTATGACGCTCGCCCAGGCGCGGATGCTCCCTTAAAAGCTCGGCCTTATTGCGGAACCGCTCGAAATAGCGTTCGGCGGCCTTGGGTTGCTCTCTGCCGATCTCGACGTAGATAGCCTTCACGTCGGCGCGGGCCTTCGGGGGCCAGAGAAGTTTAGCGGGCATGAGGCTTTACGGACGTCAATTCCTTGCGGGCCTCGTCGCGCAGTTCATCGAAATCGACTTCGGTCGCTTCGCCGCTGGCCTTGCCTTCTTCCCACATGGCTTTCAGCGTGGCGATGTTGCCGCGTCGCTGCTGCCATTCACGCAAAGCCTCGCGAATGACCTCGCTGCCACTGGCGTAAGCACCGCTCGCCACGGCATTGCGCAGCAGATCGGCATGCTGGGTCGTCATCGAGACGCTGATCTTTTCCACATTTGCCATGATTTTACCTCCGCAGACTTTCGGTAGTAATAATTACCACCAGGTGGCGGGCGCGGCAAGTTTTCCATGGAGGGTAGGTCCGCAGGTTCCCCACACCTTCCCCCAACGACATTTCGCCGCGTTCTCCAAAAGGTGATTGGCAGGAGAGGGTGGGCGGGGCTATCTGAGGGCGCAAATGGAGATGCGGGCGGGCTGCCGTAATCGCTTCCTCCGGTCGTCCTGGAGTAACCCCTTGTCGATTGCCGATATTTCCCTGTTGAGCGCGCTTCTTGCCGGCGCCCTGTCGTTCCTGTCGCCCTGCGTGCTGCCGCTCGTGCCGCCCTACCTGTGCTACATGGCGGGCATTTCGGTGGACCAGTTCCGCGGCAACGAGGCGGTTGCGGTGCGGCGGGATGCGCGGGGGGCGGTGCTCCTGGCGGCGTTCTTCTTCACGCTCGGCTTCGCCACGGTCTTCATCGCGCTCGGCGCGGGGGCTTCGACGATCGGCATGGTGCTGCGCAGGCATCTCGATGTGCTCGCGCAGATCGGCGGCGTCATCATCATTCTCATGGGGCTGCACTTCCTCGGCATCCTGCGCATCGGACTCTTCGCGCGCGAAGCGCGGTTCCAGGGCGGCGGCAAGCCGGCGACGGCCTCCGGCGCCTATGTCATGGGGCTTGCCTTCGCCTTCGGCTGGACACCCTGCATCGGCCCGGTTCTGGGCGCGATCCTCGGCGTTGCCGCCGCCCGCGAGACGGTGGGCGACGGGGCCGCGCTGCTGGCCGTCTACTCGCTGGGGCTTGCCGTGCCGTTCTGGATCGCCGCCGGCTTTTCCGGCGCCTTCATGCGTTTCCTCGTGCGCTTCCGCCGCCATCTCGGCACGGTGGAGAAGCTGATGGGCGTGCTGCTCATCCTGACGGGCCTCGCCTTCATCTTCGGCTATATCAGCGCCGTCGCCATCTGGTTCCAGCAAACGTTTCCCATTCTCTCGCAAATCGGCTAGAGCATCTTGAGCCGGTGCGGCGCCGCGCCGGCGTCGCATCCGGCGACAAAGGGAATGCCAGGGCATCGGCCCGATCAGGCGGGAGCAGGCTTCAGCCCATGGCGGACATCATCGGACTGGTGCTGCCGTTCTTCGGCATGATCTTCCTCGGTTACGTGGTCGCGCGCATCACGAAGCAACCGGTGGAAGCGCTCGGCTGGCTCAACACCTTCATCATCTACATCGCGCTGCCGGCGCTGTTCTTCAAGCTGGTGGCGAAGACGCCGATCGAGCAATTGACGCGCGTCGATTTCATCCTTGCCGATATCGGCGCGACCTATCTCGTCTTCACCCTGATCTTCGCGGTCGGCCTGTGGCTGCGCCGCGCGACCATCGGCGAGGCGACGATCCAGGGACTGGCGGCGGCCTATGGCAATATCGGCTATATGGGGCCGGGGCTCGCCTTGCTCGCCTTCGGCGAGCCGGCGGCGGTGCCCGTCGCACTCGTCTTCTGCTTCGAGAACATGCTGCATTTCATGGTCGCGCCCGCGCTGATGGCGCTGGCCGGCGGCGAGAAGCGGCCGATAATCGCGGTGATCGGCGGCATCGTGCAGAAGATCGTGACGCATCCCTTCATCATCGCCACGGCGGCCGGTTTCGTCGCCGCCTTTGCCGGCTTCGAACCGCCGCTTCCCTTGCAGCGGTTGATCGACTATCTCGCGCAGGCGGCGGCGCCCTGCGCGCTCTTTGCCATGGGGGTCACGCTGGCGCTTCGCCCGCTGAAGCGGGTGCCGGTCGAAATCGGCTATATCGTGCCGGCAAAGCTGCTGCTGCTGCCCGTCACCATGTATCTGGTGCTGGGCTTCTTCGGCAATTTCGATCCGGTCTGGGTGTTCACCGCCATGCTGCTCGCCGCGCTGCCGACGGCGACGAATGTCTTCGTCATCGGCCAGCAATACGGCGTCTGGCAGGAGCGGGCCTCGGCGACCATCCTCATCACCACGGTGCTGTCGGTCGCGACGGTGACGGTCCTGCTCTACCTGATCAAGTCAGGCCTGCTTCCGGGCGACCCGTTCCCGTAGCATGTCGCGCAGGGCTTTGAGCGAGCCGAGCGGCTCGATGCCTTCGCGCATGACGATGCCGCGTAGCGGCCCGAGCGCCGATAACAGATGCAGTCCCGCCGAGCGCAGGAACTGCACGGGCAGGAAATCCGACAGGAGCGAGCGGTTGAGCAGGTCGACGCTGAGCGTGCGCGAGCGCACATCCGCCTGCCGCTTGCGGTCGAAGCGTTCGCCGACGGTGGCCGGCTCACTGGAGAGAGCCTCCCGCAACGCCATGATATCGCGCAGGCTGAGATTGAGGCCCTGCGCGCCGATGGGCGGGAAGGCATGCGCGGCCTCGCCGACCAGCACGAAGCGCCCCTTGCCGAACCGCGCCGCCGTCATGCCCGACAGCGGAAAACTTTGCGCGCCACCCTCGACGGAAACCTTGCCGAGCATGGACTGCATGCGCGCCTCGACCGCCTGGCCGAGATCGGAGGTGGAGAGATCGCGCAGGCGCGCCGCCTCCGCCGGTGGCAGGACCCAGACGAGGCTGGAGCGACGGCCGGGCAGGGGCACCTGTGTGAAGGGGCCGCTCTCGGTGTGAAACTCGGTGGAGACATTGCCGTGCGGGCGTTCATGCGTGAAGTTGAGCACGAGCGCGGCCTGCGGATAGGACCAGGTCTTCACGTCGATGCCGGCGCTGTCGCGGATCTTAGACTTGCGCCCGTCCGCCCCGACGACGAGACCGGCCGTGACGCGCTCGCCCGTGTCGAGCACCAGTTCGACGCCGGCCTCGAACGCGGTTGCTGCCGTCACGCCGTTTTCCAGCCGCGCGATGCCCTGATGCGCGGCGATGCGCGCATCGAGCACGGTCAGGAACGGGGCATTGGGGATGTTGTAGCCGAAGGCCTCGAGGCCGACTTCGCCGGCGCGGAAGGCGACGGGCGGGGCGCGCAGCAGGCGGGACGTGCCGTCGAGAATCTGCATGGTTTCCAGCGCTGCGGCGTGCGGGGCGATGTCGTCCCACAGGCCGAGGGTCTTCAGGAAGGCGATGGACTGGTCCATGAGCGCGGTCGTGCGGCCGTCGCCGGCGCGCGCGGGCGGCGCAATCAGCGCGACGCTGCGGCCCGATTCGGCAAGCGCCAGGGCGGCGAGGCTGCCGGCAAGTCCGGCGCCGACGACCGCGATATCGAATTGTCTCATGACCGACCTCCTGGGCGGGAAGCGTTTCCCACAGATTTGCGCTGCTTCTATCGCGCCAAGACTAGGCCCGCAAAGAGGCAATTTCCATGGGATGAATCGGCGCAGGCCATGGAACCACCCGGCGGCGGGGCGATTTCCACTGGCGATGCCGGGCAATCAATGCATATTACCGGCAGTGACCGCACAAGAGGGCACATCCGGCCACGGCCGGGACAGGCCCCAAGGGATGGACTGCGAACGGCAATGAAGTTCTTCAACTACAAGCGCGTGCCCTACGCGGAAATCCGCGCCTTTTCCGTTCATATCCTGACGGCATCCGGATCGTTTCTCGCGTTTCTCGGCGTCGTGGCCGCCGCCGAACACCGCTTCGTGGACATGTTCTGGTGGCTGGGCCTGGCGCTGCTGGTCGACGGCATCGACGGGCCGATCGCGCGCAAGGTGCGCGTCAAGGAAGTGCTGCCGAACTGGTCGGGCGATACGCTCGACAACGTCATCGACTATGTGACCTATGTGCTTCTTCCGGCCTTCGCGCTTTACCAGAGCGGCATGATCGGTGAGCCCTGGTCCTTCGTCGCGGCGGGCGCCATCGTCGTGTCGAGCGCCATCTACTATGCCGATATGGGCATGAAGACCGACGAATATTTCTTCTCCGGCTTTCCCGTGGTGTGGAACATGGTGGTCTTCACGCTCTTCGTGATCAAGCCAAGCGAATTGACGGCCTCGATTATCGTCTTCGTCTCCGTCTTCCTCACCTTCATGCCGATCAACTTCCTGCATCCGGTGCGCGTCGAGCGGCTGCGCTCCGTCAATCTTGCGATCTTCTTCCTCTGGGCGGCCCTCAGCGGCTACGCGCTTCTCCTGCATTTCGATACGCCCGACTGGGTGGTCTGGGGCGTCGTCGGCACGGGGCTCTATCTCTATGGCATCGGCGCCGTGCTGCAGGCCTTCCCGAATCTTGGCCGCAAGTAGAGCATGTCCAGCCGAAGCGGCATCGCCTCGGTGTCGGACAAGGCGACCAGACAAGAGAACAGAACAACGGAGCATGACATGACCAAGGCGATCGTCGTCCGCAGCCTCGGCGGACCGGAAGTTCTGAAGCTCGAGGACGTGCCGCTGAATGCGCCGGGTCCGGGCGAGGTGCAGATCAAGCAGGCGGCCGTGGGCCTCAATTTCATCGACGTCTATTTCCGCACCGGGCTTTACAAGGCCGATCCGCCCTTCATTCCCGGCAAGGAAGGGGCGGGCACGGTCACGGCGATCGGCGAAGGCGTCACGGATTTCGCCATCGGCGACCGCGTCGCCTATGCCTCGGCCGACGGCGCCTATGCGGCCGAGCGCAATGTCGCGACGAAGCATCTGGTGAAGGTGCCGGACGGCATTTCGCTGGAAACGGCGGCGGCCATGATGCTGAAGGGCATGACGGCGCAATACCTGCTGCTCCAGACCTATCCGGTGAAGCCGGGCAGCGCGATCCTGTTCCATGCCGCCGCCGGCGGCGTCGGCCTCATCGCCGGCCAGTGGGCGAAGGCGCTGGGCGCGACGGTCATCGGCACCGCGGGCTCGCAGGCGAAGATCGATCTCGCGCTCGCCAACGGCTACGACCATGTCATCGACTACGGCAAGGAAGACTTTGTCGCCCGGGTGCGGGACCTGACCGACGGAAAGGGCGTCGACGTCGTCTACGATTCCGTTGGCAAGGATACGTTCCCCAAGTCGCTGGATTGCCTGAAGCCGCGCGGGCTCTTCGTCAGCTTCGGCAATTCCTCCGGTCCCGTCGAGGCCTTCAACATGGGCCTGCTCTCGCAGAAGGGATCGCTCTACGCAACGCGCCCGACGCTCTTCGCCTATATCGCGACGCGCGAGGCACTCGATGCATGTGCAAACTCGCTCTTTGATGTTGTGCAAAGCAACAAAGTGCGTATCAATATTCATCAGACTTATCCGTTGGCGGATGCGGGGCGCGCGCACACGGATCTGGAAACAAGAAAAACAAGTGGAACGACATTGCTCATCCCCTGACAAGCCCCCAATGGGCGCCGGGGCATGAGACGAGAGGGGGCAGAGTGTCAGCCGTTGGAGCACCCGGGGGCAGTCCGTTGCTGGCTGTCCGCAGCCTGACAAAACTTTTCGGTACGTTTGCCGCCTGCAACGGCATCGACCTCGATATCCAGCCCGGCGAAATCCACGCCCTTCTCGGCGAGAACGGCGCGGGCAAATCCACCCTCGTGAAGATGCTCTTCGGCGTTCTGGCCCCGACGAGCGGCGATATCCTGTGGAAGGGCGAATCCGTCCGCATTTCCAGCCCGGGCGCCGCGCGCCGGCTCGGCATCGGCATGGTCTTCCAGCACTTTTCGCTCTTCGAGGCGCTGACGGTGGCCGAGAACATCGCCCTGTCGCTGAGCCCCGGCATTTCGCTTTCCAAGGTGGCGGAAGAGGCTTCGCGTCTTTCCCACCTCTACGGCCTGCCGCTCGATCCGAACGCCCATGTCGCGGATCTGTCGGTCGGCGAGCGCCAGCGCATCGAGATCGTGCGCGCGCTGCTGCAAAACCCCGAACTCATCATCCTCGACGAGCCGACCTCGGTGCTGACGCCGCAGGAGGCGGACCGGCTGTTCGAGACGCTCGCCAAGCTTAAGGCCGAGGGCCGCTCGGTTCTCTATATCAGCCACCGGCTGGAAGAGGTGCAGCGCATCTGCGACCGCGCCACGGTGCTGCGCCACGGCAAGGTCACCGGCGCCTGCGATCCACGCAAGGAAACGCCAGCCTCGCTCGCCCGCATGATGGTCGGCAGCGACGTCGCTTCGGTGAGCGCGGCGGGCACGAACACCAAGGGCGAGGTGCTGCTGGAAGCGCGCCATCTGAGCGTTCCCGCAAGGACGCCCTTCGCCGTCGCACTGAAGAATGTCTGTCTGAAGGTGCGGGGCGGCGAGGTGCTGGCGATTGCCGGCGTCGCGGGCAACGGCCAGGGCGAGCTGTTCGACGCGCTGTCGGGCGAATATCCGGTGGCGGATGCGTCCGCCGTCTTCGTGCGCGGCAAGGCCGCCGGCAATCTCGGCATTACCGCCCGCCGCCTGATGGGCGCGGGCTTCGTGCCCGAGGAGCGCCATGGCCATGCGGCGGTGCCCGGCCTGCCGCTTTCCGACAATCTCGTCCTGGCGCGCAACCAGTCGGACCGCAAGACGTTCCTCTCCGGCGGCGTGCTCGGCATCATCCGCCATGCCGTCGTGCGCATCGCCTCGAAGCGCATTTCCGAAAACATGGACGTGCGCAAGAGCGGCGAGGACCCGGCCGCCGGCTCGCTCTCCGGCGGCAACCTGCAGAAATACATCGTCGGCCGTGAACTCGACCGCCAGCCGGCCGTGCTGATCGTCAACCAGCCGACCTGGGGCGTCGATGCCGGCGCGGCAAGCCGCATCCGTCAGGCGCTGGTGGACCTTGCCAGGGCCGGTTCGGCCGTGCTGGTCATCAGCCAGGACCTCGACGAGATCTTCGAGGTGGCGACGGAAATCGCCGTCATCAGCGAGGGGCGGCTGTCCGACGCCTATCCCGCACGCGAGCTGACGCGCGAGAAGATCGGCCTCCTGATGGGCGGCATGTACGGCAAGACCGAAGGCGAGGAGGCGGCTCATGCGCATTGAACTGGAAAAACGCGCCAATCCGTCCACCTTCTTCTCGCTGCTGTCGCCGTTCCTGGCGCTGGGCCTTACCGTCATTGCCGGCGGCATCATGTTCGCGTTGCTCGGCAAGAGCCCGGGCTCGGCGCTCTACAGCTTCTTCATCGAGCCGCTGCTCGACGTCTGGTCGCTGCACGAGATCGCCATCAAGGCCGCGCCGCTGATCCTGATCGGCGTCGGTCTCTCCGTCTGCTACCGGTCCAACAACTGGAACATCGGCGCCGAGGGCCAGTTCATCGCCGGCGCCATAGCCGGCGCCATCGTGCCCGTCGTCTTCCACGACTGGCATTCCTCGCTCGTCCTGCCGCTGATGCTGATCTTCGGCATGATCGGCGGCGCGCTCTATGCCGCCATTCCCGCCTTCCTCAAGGCGCATATGAACACCAACGAGATCCTGACGAGCCTGATGCTGGTCTATATCGCCCAGCTCTTCCTCGACTGGCTGGTGCGCGGCCCCTGGCGCAGCCCGGATGCCTATAACTTCCCCGTGACGCGCGACTTCGCGCCGGAAGCGATCCTGCCCGAGCTCGTTTCCTCGGGACGGGCCAATCTCGGCTTCGCCTTCGCCGTCATCGCCGCCATCGGCCTGTGGATCATGATGCGCTACACGCTGAAGGGCTTCGAGATCACCGTGCTCGGCCAGTCGGAGCGGGCAGGGCGCTTTGCCGGCTTCTCCTCCAAGCGCATGATCTGGTTTTCCCTGCTGCTGTCCGGCGCGCTCGCCGGCCTTGCCGGCATTTCCGAAGTCAGCGGCACCATCGGCAAGCTGCAGCCGATCATTTCACCGGGCTATGGCTTCACCGCCATCATCGTCGCCTTCCTCGGCCGTCTCAATCCGCTGAGCATCATCGCGGCGGGCCTCTTCCTGGCGCTGACCTATGTCGGCGGCGAGGCGGTGCAGCTGACGCTCAGCGTCTCCGACAAGGTCACGCGTGTCTTCCAGGGGCTGCTGCTGTTCTTCGTGCTCTCCTGCGACACGCTCATCCAATACAAGATCCGGCTGGTCTTCTCCCGCCTCGGCCGGTCCAGCGAAGGCGGAGCGCACTGATGGGCATGATCGAAGCAATCCTTCTGACGGTCATCACCGCGGCGACGCCCCTGGTGCTCGCCTCCATCGGCGAGCTCGTCACCGAACGCACCGGCGTGCTCAATCTCGGCGTGGAAGGCATGATGGTGATGGGCGCGGCCATCGCCTTCGCCGCCACCCAGGTTACCGGCTCGCCCTATATCGGCATTCTCGCCGGCATCGTCGGCGGCGCGCTGTTCTCGCTGCTCTTCGGTTTCCTGACGCTGACGCTCGTCGCCAACCAGGTGGCGACCGGCCTCGCGCTGACCATTCTCGGCCTCGGCGTGTCCGGCCAGATCGGCGAGCCCTATGTCGGCATGTCCGGCGCGAAGCTCCAGCCCATCGAAATCCCTGTCCTCGCCGACATTCCCGTCCTCGGCCCGCTGCTCTTCCGGCAGGACATCATCTTCTACCTGTCGATCGCGCTGGTCATCGGCGTCAACTGGTTCCTGTTCAAGAGCCGTACCGGCTTGAAAATCCGCGCCATCGGCGACAACCATGCCTCGGCCCACGCGCTCGGCATCCATGTCATCCGCACGCGCTACCTTGCCGTGATGTTCGGTGGCGCCTGCGCGGGCCTTGCCGGCGCGCAGCTTTCGCTCGTCTATACCCCGCAGTGGGTGGAGAACATGTCGGCCGGGCGCGGCTGGATCGCACTGGCGCTCGTCGTCTTCGCGTCCTGGCGGCCGTGGCGGGTGCTGCTCGGCGGTTATCTCTTCGGCGCGGTGTCGATCAGCCAGCTGCACGCCCAGGCCTTCGGCATCGGCATTCCCTCGCAGTTCCTGTCGGCTCTTCCCTATGCCGCCACTGTTATCGTACTCATTCTGATATCGCACAATCGACGCATGACGCTGATCAACACGCCTGCCTCGCTCGGCAAGCCGTTCGTGCCCGATCGGTGATGAAGAACAAGAAGACGGGATACAACCACTCCAACCACAGAGGATAAAATGAAGAAAATCATTCTCGCTCTCGCAACCTCGGCCGCGGTTCTCGGCTTTGCCGCCGTCGCCAGCGCCCAGGACAAGACGAAAATCTGCTTTATCTACGTCGGCTCCAAGACGGACGGCGGCTATTCGGAAGGCCACGACCGCGGCCGCCAGGAACTCGAAAAGGCGATGGGCGACAAGATCGAGACCGCCTTCCTCGAAAACGTGCCGGAAGGCCCGGATGCCGAACGCGCCGTCGAGCGCATGGCGCGCTCGGGTTGCGCGCTCGTCTTCACCACGTCCTTCGGCTTCATGGACGCGACGATCAAGGTCGCCCAGAAGTTCCCGGACGTGAAGTTCGAACACGCCACCGGCTTCAAGAGCGCCGAAAACGTCGGCACCTACAATGCCCGCTTCTATGAAGGACGCTACATCCAGGGCGTGATCGCCGCCAAGGTGTCCAAGAAGGGCGTCGCCGGCTACATCGCCTCCTTCCCGATCCCCGAAGTCGTGATGGGCATCAACGCCTTCATGCTCGGCGCGCAGTCCGTCAACCCGGACTTCAAGGTCAAGATCGTCTGGGCCAACACCTGGGCCGATCCGGGCAAGGAAGCCGACGCGGCCAAGGCGCTGGCCGATCAGGGCGTCGACATCCTGACGCAGCACACCGATTCGACCGCGCCGATGCAGGTTGCCGCCGAGCGTGGCATCCACGCCTTCGGCCAGGCTTCGGACATGATCGCCGCCGGCCCGAACACCCAGCTGACCGCCATCGTCGACACCTGGGGCGCCTATTACATCAAGCGCACGCAGGCGGTTCTCGACGGCACCTGGAAGTCGGAGCAGATCTGGGACGGCCTGAAGGACGGCATCCTGACGATGGCGCCCTACACCAACATGCCCGACGACGTGAAGAAGGCCGCCGAAGAGGTGGAAGCCAAGATCCGTTCGGGCGAGCTGCACCCCTTCACCGGTCCGGTGAAGAAGCAGGACGGTTCGGACTGGCTGGCAGCCGGCGCCGTTTCGGACGACGGCACGCTGCTCGGCATGAACTTCTACGTCGCCGGCGTCGACGACAAGCTGCCGCAGTAAGCGGCAACGCACGAAGGAAAGGAAAAGGCGTCTCGCAAGGGACGCCTTTTTCGTGTGTCCCATGGGGATGCGACAGGAACATCCTTTGCGGAATCGGCAGGGCGCTTTATACCTGCGGGATGGTTCCGCAGCAGAAGGAGTGCTTCGGACCGGAGGAGGGGACGATTTTTGCGCAAGGGTCTGCTTGAGACGGTCATCAGCGGGATGAACACGCGCACCAGTCATGCGCAGGTCGTCAACGAGCTGGGCCGGGCGATCATCGCGGGCGAGTATCCCGTGGGCGCCACGCTGCCGGGCGACGCGGAGCTTGCCGCCCGCTTCAAGGTTTCCCGCACCGTGCTGCGCGAGGCTATGAAGACGCTTGCCGCCAAGGGCCTCGTCGTGCCGCGCGCGCGCATCGGCACCCGCGTGACGCCGAACACCCAGTGGAACCTCTTCGACAGCGATATCCTTACCTGGTATTTCGCCGTCGGCATCAACGAGGATTTCCTGCTGCACCTGTCCGAAGTGCGGCTCGCCTTCGAGCCGCATGCCGCGGCGCTCGCCGCGCGCCATGCCACGGAAGCCGATATCAGCCAGATGATGCGGCTCGCCGTCGCCATGGGCGATGCGGAGCACACGGCCGAATCGCTGGCGGTCGCGGACCTGAAATTCCATCTCTCGGTGCTGGAGGCCTCGCGCAATCCGTTCCTGCGCACCGTCGGCAGCCTGATCGAGGCGGCGCTGGTCGGTGCCTTCAAGCTGTCCTCGCCCGCCGACCGGGGCAAGACGGGCGACGTCGCCGCCACCCATATCCGCATCGTCGAGGAAATCGACCGGCGCGACGAGGACGGCGCGCGGCGCGCCATGGAGAATGTCATCAAGGTCGGCCGCGAGCGCGTCGTGCAGGCGCTGCGCGACGGGAAATAACCCGTCGCGCCAAGGTTCTTTCAGGCGGAAGGTCAGTCGTCGTTGCTGGCGTTCAGCTCTTCCGGCCGCTTGCCTTCATCCGCTCCGTGCGTCGCAAGCTGGGCGGCACCCATCGACTGGTAGAGATTGAAGAGGGCTTCGCTGGCGCGTGCCGCGAGGCGGAACCATTCGCTGTTTCCGGCAATCGCCGGATGGTGCAGAAGCTGGTCGTCGACGAGGTCGAGCACGATGGAGGCGGTGTGCACGGCCTCATGGAAACCGAAGGACCCCGAGGCATAGTGCGCCAGCAGCGCCGGCGGTGTCATGGCGCGCTCTTCGGCCAGAATGTCGAGCTGTTTCAGCCGTTCGTCTTCGAGTTCGATGTCGGTGCTTTCCAGCATGGTCGCCTCCATTGGTCTGACGCCTCAGAAGTATTCGATTCGCACGCGCCGGTGGATCAAAAGAAGCGAGCGGTCGGGCTGGATGCGATAGGTTTCCACCACGCGCCGGCCGAGATTGTCCTGGAAGACATGATCGAAGGTGCTGCCCACCGGCGCCTTGCGCAGCTTCGTGCGCGGCTGGCCGCCATAGGTGATGCTGCCGGGAATGGGAGCGATGCCGGGGCCATCGCTGATCGCGCCTTCGGCGACGCAGCCGGCCAGCAGAAGTGCGGCGAGAAACGGTGGAACGAGACGGATCATGGGCGAACTCCTCCGGAACACAGTCTACCGCAAAACGCACAATAGCAAACGGGCGGCCGAAGCCGCCCGTAAAAAGTGTCAGCCCGCGGGCGTCAAAGTCACCGACGTGCCGGTGGCCGCGAGGTTGAGGCCGATCTGGCCGCTGATGCTCACCGTCTGCAGGTGGATCGAGCCGGACGTGCCGCCGATCAGGAGGTTGGTGCCGACACCGACGCCGACCGTGGCTTCCGCCGTCGCGCCCTGGTAGAGGCCGCCGAGCGAGCCCTGGTGATAGCCGGCCGTCGGTGCGAAGACCGCCCAGACGATACGGCCCTGCGTCGTGAAGCCGAGGTCCACGCCCATCTTGCGGATGACGCCGGTATAGGCGTCGCGCTCGCCATTGGTTGCGCTGAAGACGCAATCGACGCTCTTGGCCGAGCCGAGCACGTAGCCGACGCCACCACCGACCTCGCAGGTCAGCATGCCGATCTTCACCCCGTCACGCGCGCCGCGGTCGACATAGACCGGCGCCTCGTCCCGGATGACCATATCCGCTGCGCCAGCCGTCGTTGCGAGAGCCTGCGCGAGGGTCAACACCAGGACGCTTCCAAGCTTCTTGTTCATTTGTGCACTCCTTCTAACTGGCACGATAATGGCGAATCCGGTGCATTGGTTCCCGGCCGCAGGTCATCTCATGGCGAAGATCGTGGCGGAGTGTGGGCGCTCGCGTGTCGCCGCACAGGTAGATGCCGGCAAAAACGGCCTGCGAAACTTCCGCGCAACAGGCGAAGCATCAGACGGTGTTGATGGTCGGCAGGTGCGAGATCACCTCGTCGCGCGTCTTTTCGTCGAGCGGCGCGATGTGCTCGTTCCAGAAGGCTTCGGCAGCGGGGCTTTCGTGCTCCCACGTGCGGGTGCTGAGCTGGTTGTCGTCGATCTTGGCAAGCCGTCCGCCGCCGAGGCGGAGATAGTCTGCGGCAAGTTGTGCTGTCGCGGTGCGTTCCATGGCGGCCTCTCCGGTGGTTACATGGGATGAAACCGAAATCGGAACGGCCGGCGCATTGTTCCGCGCAATAAAAAAGGCCGGGGCGAAAACGCACCGACCTTCCTCATCATCACCTGTTCACCCGTGCCAGTACATCCGTGGTCAAAAGCAGCAGGCGATGGCGGCAGTTGCGAGCGGCAGAGGCCTTCCAGCGCTCCTTAGCAATGCCGATGGGCGTGATATAGGAGGCCATTGTGTTCAAATCAAGGGCAGGGCGGCAGATCGTGCATTTCGTTTGGCGGCGCGCCCGAAAGGGCTAGCCGCGCTGCGCGTCCGCCGCTGCGAAATGCGCCATCTGGTCGTCCCGGGCCTTCAGGAAGGCCGGGCGCTCGGTGATGCGCGCCACATAGGCCTCCGTCGCGGGGCGCGCGCCGAAGGCGCGGATTTTCGGCACGCGCAGCACATCGGCCATCAGCAGGTCCGCCACCGTGAACCGTCCGCCCGCAAGCCATTGCCGCTCGCCGAGAACGCGCTCCATATGGTCGAGGCGGCTTTCCAGCCAGCCGGTGAGGTGGTTGTCCCTGGCGCCCGTCACCTCGAGGAACCACCAGGGCACGGACACCATCTCGACCGAATTGAGCGCGGCGATCGTCCATTGCAGCGTTTCGGCCTCGCCGACGGGATCGCGGGGCATCAGCGTTTCGCTTTTCCGCGCCAGATGCAGCAGGCCCGCACCGCTTTCGAACAGGGTAAGCGCCGTCGCTCAGAAACGGCACCTGGCCGAAGGGTTGCAGCGCCAGATGCGCGGGGCCGCGGTCGTCGAAGGGCACCGTTCGCACGCCATAGGCAAAGCCGGCCTCCTCGCAAGCCCAGCGCAACCGCATGTCGCGCACGAAGCCGCGCGGCCCCTTGGGCACCCAGTCATAGGTCCAGACGATCGGTTCGCTCATGCTGTCCAGTTCCTGTTGGCGCGGCGCACTGCCGAGGCCCGGCGACAAAAGGGCAGGGCCTGTGGTCGTACTCTAGCATGCCGTATCGGCCGCCCGGCGCATTTCTTGGTGGCGCGTAGAGACCGTATCGGACGCAGGCAACCGAACAAGGACTACCGCTCAATTGAGCTTTCGTGTGTCCATCGCCCCGGGATTTTCCCGATTTTCCAGCAACACCATCTGCAGAAGATAGACCAGGAATGGCCGTCCGTCCTGGTCTGCAAGCTTCGTTGCTATTTCGATCAACCGTTCGATTTCGCGCTGATGCACCTCGGTCCCCTTGCAATGCACACCGGTCGAGTTTCACGTCAGACGGGGACAAAGTCCATGTACGGAAGCGTACCGTTCGCCCACAGGGCACCGGAAACTTTGGTGCAAATCGGCGTTGCAGACCGCACCGGGCTGCAACTTTATCGCCTTTGGTCCGCTTACGGCTTCCCGGTCTGAAGGCGTGGGGTTTCCGTCCCGCCGTTCCTGTTGACCGCGATGACACCCATCGTCATCAGCACAATCGCCGCCGCCGTAACGGGGGAAAGCGGTTCTCCGAGAAGCGGAATGGCGAGGAGCGAGGTCAGGCCCGGCGACAGCGAACCGATGGCGGCGCTCTTCGCCGCGCCCAGACGGGATATCGCGAAGGCATATCCCATCGTCGAGACGAGCCCCGTGCCAACACCCTGCACGATGGCGAAGGGCAAGGCATCGTGAAGGCTGAAGCTGCCCAGATTCGTCTGGAAGGCCCCGCAGGCCATGGCGATGACCATGACGATCAGCGATCCCACTGACAGAAGGATTGCGTTCGATATGGCGTCGAGACCGGTCCTGCGCAGGCCGAGCGTATAGGCGGCCCAGACGACACTGGCGAGAAGAAGGGTTGCAACGCCGACCAGGGTATCGGACGTCACCGCGCGCCATTGACCGCCCAGAAGGCAGATGACGCCGAGAAGGATCAGGCCAAGCGGCCAAACCACCCGGCGCGGCACCTTCCGTCCGAGGAACAGGAAACCGATGGCCGCCACGGCCAGCGGCGTGGTGCCGGGGATGAGCGCGCCGACATAGGCCGCGGATGTCAGCCGGGCGCCTTCCGAGGCGATGAAATAGAAGGGTACGCCGCCTGCCAGCACGAGCAAAACCGCCCGCCGGTCTGCCTTGCGGATGGCATCGAGGCGGCCCGGTATCAAGGGCAGCAGGGCGAGGGCGGGAACGGCGAACCGAATGAGGGCGACATCGGCGGTCGCCAGCGGCGACATGCCGATCGCGCGCATGGTCAGGGCGAAACCCGCCCAGATCAACACCACCACCGCCAGGACGACATAGCCTGTAACGGAAGAGTCTTGCCAGCGGGCCGACGGGTAAAGTCCAGCGGATGTATCGGTCATGTGACGCCCCAATGAATCTGACGTCAAATTACACCTGTTCAAAGGGCAGTATCGTGCTAACCTGACCTCAAAACAGGGCATCTTTGGCAGAATCTGCCACGAGGAGATCATGGACGACAAGGATCGGCAGATTATCTGGTCGCTGCAGAAGGACGGCCGCCTTTCAAATCAGGAACTCTCCGAACAGGTCGCCCTGTCGCCTTCGCCCTGTCTGCGGCGCCTGCGGCAGCTTGAGGAAAGCGGCGTGATCAAGGGCTATACCGCAATCGTCGACGAGGAGATGTACGGGCTTCCGATCACCGCCTTCGTCCGCATCCGGCTTGAGCGGCACTCTGAACAGGCCATCGCCACCTTCGAGCGACGGGTGCGCGCCATCGACGAGATCCAGGATTGTTATGTGATGACGGGAGAGGTCGACTATCTCTTGCGCGTCATCGTCGGGAGCCTCAAGGAATACGAAGCTTTCGTCCGCCAGCAGCTTCACGCCATCGAAGGCGTCGCGGGGATCGACACCAGTTTCGCCTACGGAACCGTGAAAAAGTCGACGGTCTTTCCCAAGATCTAGAGTTTGTCAGGGAAAAGTGGGAACCGGTTTTCCCGAACAGACAAACGAAAACAAAAGAATTTAGAGCGTTTCCAGCCGAAGCGGGATCGCTTCGGCATCGGATAATGCGGTAAAACAAAATGCTCCGGGACGCTGGCGGAGCGTCCGTAGACGGTCACATGTCTGCAAAGGACAGGTACACGGAACGCAATCCATCGAGGATCTCCCGGCGTTCCCTGTCGGACCACGAATGGAACCCGAACAGTTCCGTGCTGTAGAACCCCATCAGCGCCAGATACGCCATCAAGGCCGCTCTTGGCCGCTGGCCGGAGGCCATCGCTTTCAAGTCCAGATCGGTCCACGCGCGCATGATGCGTTGCAGTCCGTCGTCGTTCGACATGGAGGCGCTGACGGTGACCGCGACGGCCTTGTCGATTTCGTCGAGCTTCTTCTCGGCCGAGGCGATGCGGCCAAAAAGTTCGGGATGCGGCGTATCGGCGGCATTGGCCACGCATTGATCGACATAGGCCATATCCGCCTTCACGCGGCGATCGACCAGGGCCTCGAGAAGCGCGCTCTTGGATTTGTGGTCGTAGACGACCATCGCCTTGCTGACGCCGGCCTCCTTCGCGACGGCGTCGATCGAAAGGCCCGCCGCCCCGAGGCGCGCGACCACCCTTTCGGCCGCATCGAGGATATCGTCATTCGTTGTCTTGCGCGGTCTGGCCATTTCATTTCCTTGTCAGGGCCCCATGTTCTGCCCCTGTCCGGCTTGCAAACTATACGAACGATCGTATATTTACGCAATAAATAAACGATCGTTCATTAATTAGTGACATGATGCATACGCCCAGCCGCTGGCTTGTTCTCGCCGCCGTCATGATGGCATTCGTTCCCGTCGTCGTGGACATGACCATCCTCCACATCGCCATCCCGTCGCTGACGCTTGCTCTTGGCGCATCGGGAACCGAGGTCCTGTGGATCATCGACGTCTATCCGCTGGTCATGGCAGGCCTGCTGGTTCCGATGGGAACGCTTGCGGACAAGCTCGGATGCCGCCGCCTGCTTCTTGTCGGCCTCGGCATCTTCACGGTGGCGTCCGTCGCCGCCGCATTTTCGACGTCCGCCGTCATGCTGATCGCCGCTCGCGCGATGCTCGGCATCGGCTCGGCGATGATCATGCCCTGCGTGCTCGCCGTGATCCGCCAGGCATTCGAGGATGACGCCGAACGGGCGACAGCGCTTGGCGCGTGGAGCGTCGTGGGGATGGCGGGCGCGGCGATCGGGCCGCTGGCGGGCGGCCTTCTTCTGGAGCATTTCTGGTGGGGATCGGTGTTCCTCGTCAACGTCCCCATCATGATGATCGTCGTACCGATGGTCTGGGTTCTGATCCCAAGGCGTCCGGGAAATTCCGCGGCAACCTGGAAACCGGGACAGGCGCTGATCGTCATCGCCGGCCTCATGCTCACGGTCTATGGTATCAAGACCGGCGTGAAGAGCGGGCTGAACACCCAGTCCCTGGCGGCCCTCTCGGCCGGCGCCGTCCTGCTCGTGTGGTTCGCAAGGATGCAGGTATCGTCGAAGGCGCCGATGCTGGACCTCTCCCTGTGCACGAAGCCGGCGATAGCCGTGGGCTTCCTCATGGCCTTCGTCGCCAACGGATCGCTCGCAGGGTTCGAACTCGTGCTGGCACAGGAGCTGCAGTTCGTTCTCGGCAAGACGCCGCTCGAGGCGGGCCTGTTCATGCTGCCGCTGGTCGCCGCCGCCGCCGTCGGCGGTCCGGTCGGCGGCAAGCTCGCCACGTGGTTCGGGCTGCGTCCCGTGGCCTCGCTGTCGATGGCCGTTTCCTCTGCTTCGCTGGTGGCGCTAGCCTTCGCCGACTTCAAGAACCCCGGGGTGGTCGTTCCCGCCTTATTGGCCGGTCTCGGTTTCGCGCTCGGCGTCGGGCTGCTTGCTTCCTCCATCGCCATCATGGGAAGCGTGTCCGAGGAGAAGGCGGGAGCGGCCGGCGCGCTTGAAAGCGTGGGCTACGAGCTTGGCGGCGGGCTCGGCATCACGATCTTCGGTGTTCTCGTGAACTCCATCTACCGGCATTCTTTCGGTGCGCCTGCGGGCGCGACGGAAAATGCCGCGAACTCCATCGGTGAAGCGATGACCGCCGCGAATGCCGTCGGTGGCGACCTCGGCTCCGAAATTGCCGAGGCAGCCCGGCTGGCATTCGTCGACGCACATGGAACCGTGTTGATGTCGGTGGCGCTCATCATCGCCTTGCTGGCCGTCGTCGTCTTCGTTTCCCTACGGGGCCAGACGCTGGCGAACGCGCACTGACGCCCTGGAAGAGGCAGACGTTGCCGGCGGCGCCAGTCGCTGTCATCCCGGTTGTTGACGCTTCCTCGCTTCGCTACGGTCGCCATACATGCGAAGCTGAATATGAACCGACCCACAGAGGCCAGTTCCGTCGGGAGGCTTCGCGCCGACCTTCGGCGCGCCAAAGGCAGGCCGGTTTGGAAGAGGCACAGATCCCGGGAAGGAATGGAATGTCTGCAATCGACGAGCCCGACGAAGCGAACATGGTCTGCGCCACGGTCAACGCGCCGCATGGTGCAGGGTCGACCACGATCCAGGCCTATCTCGCGGCGCATCGACCCGATCGTGCATTGGCGTTCAAGATTTCAGCGCCATCGGCTGAGGCGGGCCACTGGCTCGAACCGGTGTTCGCCAAGGCGGGCGTCTCTCTGCGCAGATCGGCCGACGGATGTTTCGTGGGAACCGCCACCGGCCAGACCTGGGCCGAACTGCTGGTGAAGCAGGCAGAGCGTCTGGACGCGCAGTCGATCTCGCTGTCTCCCCTTCGTCCGGGAAACGCGTCTCGATGATGCAAATCCTCCCGACAGGAATCGGGAGGGGCTTTGCAATCGGCGCGGAATGGCCGGTCAGGACCGCTGTCAGGATCGATGTCTCAACACCGAAAGACCTGTCGTCCGGTCGAAGAGATGCAGGTTGTCTTCGCTGGCGGAGAAGGCCACCGCTGCACCGCGCGCGGGTTGGCCGGTCGCCGGCACGAGGGCGCCGATCTCCCTGTCGCCCACCCGGAAGGACACGAGGGCGTTGTCGCCGTGGAACTCGATGAGATCGGCGAGGCCGCAGAGCGTGTTTTCCCGATCCTCCGGGCTTGCCGCCACGGACAGGGAGGACGGGCGGATGCCGAGGGTCAGGGCCTGCCCGTCTTCGATGGCGAACCGCGCGCGGCCGACCCGGAAGCGTTGGCCGTCCCCTTCGAGAAGCCAGGTCTCGCCGTCGGAGCGCGCCGTGACGTCGAGAAAATTCATGTTCGGCGTGCCGATGAAGCCGGCGACGAAGAGCGTGCGCGGGCGTTCGTAGATTTCCGCGGGCGTGCCGACCTGCTCGATCGCACCGCCCTTCATGAGGACGATACGATCGGCCAGCGTCATGGCTTCGAGCTGATCATGCGTGACATAGATCGTCGTGGTCTTCAGGCTCTGGTGCAGGCGGGCGATCTCGACGCGCATGTGGTTGCGCAGCTTGGCGTCGAGATTGGACAGCGGCTCATCGAAGAGGAAGACGCGCGGCGTCTTGATCATGGCGCGGGCAATGGCCACGCGCTGCTGCTGGCCGCCCGAAAGCTCGGTCGGCTTGCGCGCAAGATAGGGCTCCAGCCCAAGCGTCGCGGCGACGGTTTTGATGCGCCGGTCGATCTCGGACGCCTCGACCTTCATGCGCCGGAGGCCGAAGGCGATGTTGTCGTAGATCGTCATGTGCGGATAGAGCGCATAGTTCTGGAACACCATGGCGACGCCGCGATCGCGCGGCTCCAGATCGTTGACGGTGCGCCCGGCGATGGAGACTTCGCCGCCCGATATCTCCTCCAGCCCGGCAATCATGCGCAGCAGCGTCGACTTCCCGCAGCCCGATGGCCCGAGGAAGACGACGAATTCGTGGTCCTCGATCTCGAGGTTGAAATCCCGGATGACATTGACGGCGCCATAGGCCTTGTCGACATGGGCGCAGATGATGTTCGCCATGCTCAATTCTCCCCCTGCACGCGGATTTGCAGCTTCACGTCGGTGGGCCTTGCTTCGGCGGCCCGTTCGAAGGCGGCGACGCTCTCGCCAAAGGCATAGGTGCCGGTGATCAAGGGTTTCAGGTCGACCTTGCCGGAGGCGATGAGTTCGAGCGCGCGATCGAAGACATTGGCGTAGCGGAAGACGGTTTCGACACGGACCTCCTTGGAGATCGCGCCGGGCACGTCGAAGCGCACCGCATCGACCGGCAGGCCGACCAGCACGACGGCGCCGCCCGGCCGCACCAGATCGAAAAGGTGATCGAAGGCCTTGGCGCTGCCGCTTGCTTCGAAGACCACGTCGGCGCCCCAGTCCGCCGTTGCCTTGAGGACGGCGGCGGCAAAGGTCGTCTCGGTGAGGTTCACCGGCTCGATGCCGGGATAGGCTGCGGCAATCTGCAGTTTTTCGGCGGAAAAATCGGAAATGAGCACCCGGCTGCAGCCGGCGGCCAGCGCGGCGAGCGCCACCATGATGCCGATCGGGCCGGCGCCGATGACGGCGGCGACATCGCCCGGCACGATGCGCGCCCGCGTGGCCGCCTGCATGCCGATGGCGAAGGGCTCGACCATCGCGCCTTCCGCGAAGGATACGGTGTCCGGCAGGCGATAGGTGAAGGCCGCGGGGTGCACGGCATAGGGGGCGAGAACCCCGTGCACCGGCGGCGTCGCCCAGAAGCGCACGGCCGGATCGACATTGTAGAGGCCGAGCTTCGAGGCGCGCGAGGAGAGATCGGGAATGCCCGGCTCCATGCACACCCGGTCGCCGACCTTCAGCGAGCGGACATTGTCGCCGATTTCGACGACGGTGCCGGCCGCCTCGTGGCCGAGCACCATGGGTTCGTGCACCACATAGGCGCCGATGGCGCCGTGCGTATAGTAGTGCACGTCGCTGCCGCAGACGCCCACCGTGTGAACGGCGATCTTCACATCGTCAGGCCCGACGGAAAGCGGGAGGTCGATGTCACGCAGGGCCAGAACGCCCTTTTTCTCGAGTACCAAGGCTTGCATGGGAGAATGTCCTGTCATCAATTGCTCTTGCGCCGGAACGCGTTGTTGAGAAGGCCGCTCAGGATGCCGATAAGCAGGAGCGGCGGAATGGAAAGCAGCACCACGGAGGCGTTCAGGATGCCCCAGGGCACATCGCGGCCGAGCTGGGTGAGTTCCGAAGCGACGATCGGCAGCGTCTTGGCATCCGAGGTCGTCAGCATCAGCGCGATCAGGAACTCGTTCCAGACCAGCACGAAGGCGAAGGCGACGGCGCCGATGAGCGAGCGCGAGGCGACGGGCAGGGCGATGCGCAGGAACACCGCATAGGGGCCGTAACCATCGACGCGCGCCGCTTCCTCCACCTCCTTCGGCACCCGGGCGAAGGCCGGCACGCCGAGCCAGATGACGGTGGCAAGCGTCAAAAGGGTATAGGTCACGACCAGCGATATCCGCGTGTCGTAGAAGCCGAGATCGAGCCAGATCACCATCAGCGGTATCGCCACCGCCACCGGCGGCAGGAAACGCAGCGACAGCACGAAGAACTGGATATCGGCGGACCACCGGTTCGGATAGCGCGCGATGGCATAGGCGGCCGGCAGGCCGAGCAGCGCGCCGACGAGCACCGAGCCGCCGGCCGCGATCAGCGAGTTGATAAGGCCGGCCGCGACGCTGTCCCGCCCCAGCACATAGGCGAAGTTGTCGAGCGTCGGCGTGAAGAGGAAGAGCGGGGTAGGGGTGACGATATCCACCCGGTTCTTGAAGGCGTTGATCGCCGTCCAGACCATGGGGAAGACCGCCGAAAAGGCCGCAAGATAGAGGACGGATTTGCCGAGAATGCGCGAGAGGCTCATGGCTTCACCCTCTTCCAGATCACGGTGAAGATGACGGTGGTGGCCAGCATCATGAGCACCGCCATGCTTGAAGCGTAAGAGATGCGGCCGGACTCGATGAAACCTTGCGAGAAGGCGTACATGTCGAGCGTTTCCGTCGCGATGCCGGGGCCGCCGCGCGTCATGACATAGATGAGGTCGAAGGCGCGCAGGGATTCGATCATCTTGATGAAGGTGAGCGAGATGAGCGGCGCCTTGAGCATGGGAAGCGCGACATAAGCGTAGACCTGCCAGGGGCGCGCATGATCCAGCCGCGCCGCCTCGAAGGGCTGCGGCGGCAGGGTTTCGAGCAGCTTCAGCACGATCACCGCGAAGAACAGGCCCCACTGCCAGACATCGACCAGCGCGACGGTCATGAGCGCCGTTGTGGGGCTCGACAGCACGTCGAGCGGCTGGCCGGTGATCATCTTGTAGGGATAGGTGATGATGCCGTAGAGCGGGTGGAAGGCGAACTTCCAGACGAAGGCCGCCGAGACGCGCGGCAGGATGACCGGCGTCAGGAAGATCAGCGTCAACACCGCCCGCTGGCGCATCGAGGCGAATTCGAAAAGCAGGATGCCGAACACCACCGCGACGAGCAGCGTCAGCGTCACCGTCACGACTTCCCAGGTCAGCGACACGCCGACCGCATTGATGAAGCGGCGGTCGGAGAAGAGGTCGATATAGTTCGCAAGGCCGACGAAGCCGCCATCGGGACGGCTGAGCTCGCGGTTGCGGAAGGAAATGTAGATGGCATAGGCCGTCGGCACGAAGGCGAGCACCGCGAGGATGGCAAGCGGCGGCGCCAGGAAGACGGCGGGCAGGCGGGTTCTTGATGTCATGGCTCTTTCCTCGGCATCGCGCGGCCGCCGTCTCGGGAGGCGAAAGCGGCCGCGCGGCTCAAAGGCTTACTGGCTGCGGGCGACGAGGTCCTTGGCGAAGCCTTCGAGTTCGGCGAGACCCTCCTTGATGTCGGAGCGCGAGCCGGTGATCAGCTCTTCCAGGATGATGCCCCAGCGGTCGCCGAGATCCGGCCAGAGCGCGCTCTGCCAGAAATTGACCGCGGTGACCTTGCCGGTTTCGGCCAGCGCCTGGCCGAGATCCGGGCCATAGAGCTTGGCGAAGGCGTCGCTCGCCATGATGCTCGTGCGGTTGAGTTCGCCGAACTGGTTGGCTTCCAGACGCCGCTCTTCGTTTTCCTTCGAGGTCGCCCAGGCGATGAAGAGACCCGCGCAGGCCTTGGAGACATCGTCCGGGTTGGCCTTGGCGCCGATGGCGAGGCCATGGCCGTAACCGCCGCCGGTCAGCGGCGTCGGGGGCGGCAGGTAGCCGACCTTGCCGACGACCTGCGATGTCTTCGGATCGATCGCAAGGCCGGCGAGCGGCGTGGATTCGATCAGGATGGCGACCTGGCCGGAGAGGAACGCGCCGGTCGATTCATCCCAGCTGCCGGTCTGCGTGCCGGGTGCGGAATATTTGAAGAGATCGAGATAGGTCTGCGTCGCCTTGACGGCCGCCTCGCTGTTGAATGTCGGCGTGTCGCCATCGAACCATTCGCCGCCGAAGCCCTTGAAATAGGGCATCCAGCGCCAGACGTTTGCGCCCGAGCCGCGCTGGCCGCGCAGCGCGATGCCATAGACGCCCTTGTCCGGCTGATGCAGTTTCTCGACGGCGGCCTTCAGCTCGTCGAGCGTCTTCGGCGGCGTGATGCCGGCGGCGTCCAGAAGGTCCTTGCGATAGACCATGAGGTCGCCGCCGCCGGTGACCGGCGCGAACCACACCTTGCCGTCATAGGTCGCGACCTTCTGGCGGCCGGGATCGAAGTCCGCATAGTCGTATTCGCTCGGGTAGTAGTCGAGCAGGGGAGCGATCCAGGCGGAGGAGGCGAAGAGCGCCACATTCGCCTCGTCGACATAATAGACATTGTACTTGCCGATGGTGGAGGCGTCCGCCTTGGTCTTGGCGCGCCGGTCATTCTCGTTGAGATAGTCGATCTCGAAGGATGCGCCGCCGGACAGCTTCGTAAACTCGTCCTTGTGGCTTTCCAGAAGCGTCAGGCCGTCGCGCGGCTGGGCAAGGACGCGGATCGTGCCGGAGCACTCGGCGGCCAGCGCAATCGACGAGACGGAGCTGGCAAGAAGGCATGCGTAGGCAATGCTCGAAGCGAGCGTCTTCACGGATGTCATGGATGAACCTCCCTCAAGGATCCGTTGCTCGGCGCGACGCGACCTCCTCGCGCTGGCGCCGATCTGTCAGCGAACATCTTCGCTAATGCTGATACTAGCGGAGGAAACCGGGGGAACTAGCGCGCGTGATGCAGCGAACCTGTACTTTAATGCGCAATTGAATGCTGCAATGCAGAAAAGAAGCGTCAGAAGTGCAAGGATTCATCGGCGCGCGGGGTCGTCCCGCATGGACCGGCGATGCGGCGCCAGCCGCCGGTAGGCCGACGGCGTCATGCGGTGCTGGCGCAGGAAGGTGCGGTTGAAGTTGGAAATGTTGAGATAGCCGACCTCGAAGCAGATATCCGTGATCGGCATGTCGCTTTCGGCCAGAAGCTTGCAGGCCTGCCAGATGCGCAGCTTGTTGACATGGTCGGTGAAGGTGTTGCCGGTGTTCTTCTTGAAGAACCGGGAGAAGGCGCTTTCGCTCATGCCGGCAAGGTCCGCGACATCGGCAAGACGGATGTCGGTCGAGAAATTGCGATAGATGAAGACGAGCGCGCGCTGGAGCGCATCGAGCGTTTCGGCATCCAGCTTCGGCGAATATTCCGGCGAAGACAGAACCTCATATTCCGTGGAGCTGGCAAGCAGATGGAGGAGCTGCAGGAAGAGGGTGAGGCGGGCAACACCCTTTTGCGCCCCCATGCCTTCGACCAGCGCCGCGCCTTTCTCCAGGGTCTCGCCACTGAACACGAGACCGCGCTGCGCGCGGGCAAAGAAGTCTTCCAGTTCCGCGAATTCCGGCAGCAGCCGCATGGCCTCGCGGATCCGGTCGGGGTGGAACTGTAGCACGATATCCCGCCCTTCGATGACCTCGCCCGGCGCCGTCATCGTCACCCAGTCATGCGGCAGGTCGCTGCCGATGACGGTGAGATAGGTCGCCGAGAAGGCGCCGATATAATCGCCGACGAACGCGACGCCAGCACCCTTGCGGATGAGGTGGATTTCGAACTCCGGATGGAAGTTCCAGACATTGCGCTCCCAGGGATAATCGTCGAGCCGCCAGAGAAAGCTCTCGTCGATGCCCGTGATGATGTGCTCGAAGGTCGGTTGGCTCGAGGAAAACGGGCTCGGCCGCGGCTCCCGGCCTGTCTTGGAATCGCGCATTGTCGTGACGGTGACCCCGTATTGTTCTCGCGGCATAAGAGCGTTGTGGAGTGGAAATTACAAGCGGCGGCCGATGATCTCGCTTCGACTGAAATCCTCACCCGCCGCGCCGTCGAGGCTCTGCTCAGACAAACACAGGCACTCCCATTCTTCCTGAACGGGTCACACGTTGACGGAACCGGCAAAGCTGCTAAAAAGCCGCACCGCCAGCGGAAGAGTGGCCGAGCGGTTTAAGGCACCGGTCTTGAAAACCGGCGTAGGCGAGAGTCTACCGTGGGTTCGAATCCCACCTCTTCCGCCAAACACTGCCGACGTAGAAGCGCTCTTCGTTACAAGCATCAGTCAATACTAAAGAGTCCGCGTAGCCTCTGCTCTGGCATGACTTGATTGGGGCCGGAAGCGGGCGGGCCGCTTTTGGTATGTCAGGGTCGGAAGCGGACATCGATGACAGGTCGAACAGTTCTTTCGCGGCTTGCACGACGAGGTTCACGGGGATCTTCCAACGGGCATAGCCTGGAAGGATATCGCAACGGCGATTGGTACGGCCATAATGTTCTTGCTGACGGCAATGCGTTTCTTCATACCACAAGCCTTCATTCGGCGTAAGCATGTCACCTATGATATCGATTTCGCGGAGCTGTGCGTGGACGCTATGGTCGAAGCGTTGCGTCATCCCGAAGCCCTAGCCCCGCGCCTCGACGGGGGAGGCGCAAGCCCCAGGTTGCTGAATTTCCTTTGGGACGGGCGCCCGCAGACATTGTAAAGCCATAGGGTTTCACCTACGTTATTGTGGTTGAACTCGGAGGGCTAAATGCCTGATATCTTGGAAGGCATCGACGATCTTCATGACGACGATGAAATCGCTTTCGTCGAGCTGACCATCCGGTACCAGGAGGAATTCGAAAGAGCATTTGACGAGCTAGACGATCGCGCAGACGCAACGCGCGTGTACTTGGTTTACCTTCACAAGGTCCTCGCGGCGGCCCGAACGCTAAACATTGCCCCCTTCGCAGGTTGGGACAATCCAGACCGTGGCAGTGCGCTCGATTTCTTCAACGACTTTTCACTCGCATTCGAACAAATGAAGGTCGCCCTTCAAATCCGCCATGCGCGAACCCGCAAGGTCTATTCCGTCGAACTAGACGGCGCCACAAAGCAGCGCATCCACTTCCTTATCGGGAAAATCCGCACCGTTGTCGAAGATGCCGACCTCGAGGAGAGGAAGAAGAACTCCCTGTTTAAGAAGCTCGCCGCGTTCGCCGCCGACGTTGACAAGGCCCGAACCACTTTCAACAACGCAATGCTCATGGGGCTCGACATCGCCCACCTCGCGAAGAAATTCGGAGACGCGATTAAGCCTGCCACGGAATTCGTCAACAGCATCACCGAGCTACTGGCCGAGGCCAAGGCTCAGGAGCCGGAGCAGCAGCAGCTTCCGCCCGCCGAGGAGAGGAAGAAAATCGAGGCCCCTCGCAAACAGATCGAAGGACCGAAGTTCTCGCGCGATATGGACGACGATATTCCATTTTGATAGGGGCTTGGGGAATGCATGTCGAAGAGGTACTGGCAATCCTCGTGGACGCCGTCCACCGGCTCCTGAAGCAGGAAGAGTTGGTGTATGCCGACAACAACGAGCCCGCGCTCTCGATTGAGCTGTACGGGCAAATGCGCGGCCAATATCCCGGCTGGAACGTAAATGCTGAATGGGACAAGTTTGCCCAAGACCCCAAGCTGATGGACAAGGCCGGGAAATACGACGGGGAACTAGCGACTGTCATTCGTCCCGATGTGGTCGTCCATAGAGTCGGCGAGCGAAAGAACCTGCTGGTCGTGGAAATGAAGCGTGACGTGAACAAGAAGCGTCAGGGCGACATTGACAAGCTCATCGGCCTCACCCGCCAGGACGGTGATTATGGCTATGCAGTCGGCGTCCATCTCATCGTGAACATCAAGGCGAGCATCATCACAGGCTGCGATGCCTACATCGATGGCGCTGTGGATGCAGATTGGACCGCATGGCTCAGGGAACGACTGCCGTAGCAACTCGCCGCTTGTGGCGGCCCTCTCAGACCCCGGCGATGGTGGTGGATGCGGTTGGCGCCGGTTTCCGACAGGTCACAGTGGGTGCAGATTAGCCGGGCGCCGAGCTGACGGGATCAGACGAGAAAGTGGTGCCGCGCTACCTCGTGACAATGCGCTGCTAGTTAAGCTCAGGTCAGTACGACCACGCATTCTTGATAAAAAGCTCGATCTCTTCAGGCTCGATCGTCTCCTTGGTATCGGTGGCATCGGCAACAACGATCTTGGTAACGTCGAGCGCCTTCAGGACATCCTTCGATCCAATCCAATCGTTGTTCCACAACGGTTCTGGCTTGCCGTTCACGATTTGGCAGATTGGCTCCCTGCTGACGAACTCCAATCCCACGGCCTTTGGTTTGGTCACCCGCTGCAGCCAAATTTCAAGGTAGCCATTGTAGGGAAGCCGGGACATCTTCTTGTGCACCTGGCCCCACAAGGCTTCCTTCTCGGCCTGTGGCGCGACGGAGATTAGGTGGCTTAAGATACCAGCCACGGCCGGAAATGTCCCCGGCGATACCATTGCGATATCCGCGGCAATCGCAACCTGGACGCCGAGATCGGCGGGCGTCATCTTCTGCTTGGCGATTTTGGCATGCATTTCCCCAACCAAACGCTTCAAAGCGCCGCTGTTTGGGAAACGACGACCGAAGGCATGCAAACGCATCAACTGCTTCTGTATGGTCTTCGCGTTCGCCTCGCCGAGATCCTGCAGGTCGATCCCAGCAAGTTTATCTGGTTTGATCGACCCTTCGACGACATTGGTGGCCCACACGGTCTTCGACACTCCCAGCTTCATGCCAACGGTTCGCAAGGTGTCGCTGACGACTTTGAGGATTCTCTCCGCATCCTCGTCGCTGTTTGTGAAAATGCGATAGTCGTCGCGGTAGCGCAGGATCCGGAAGTCTACCGGCGGACCCAGCTCTTCATTTATCAGGTGATCGACATACCCAAGGACGATTTCAGCGATGAAATCCATGAGAACGGACCCTTGGGGAATGCCGTTGGTCTGGCCGTAGCGGCTCGCCTGGATATGGCCGTCGATCACGTTGCCCAAGAGCTTCTTGTCGGTCTTCCCTTTCTTTGCCGCCTCGAGGCCATGCAGCGCCCAAGCGATGCTGTGCGTATAAAGGGAACTGTAGCAGTCAGTGACATCGGTATGCAGGATATGCGTAAATTCAAGCGAATGAAGCAGCGAACTCTGTTCGACCTGCTGCCACCAACTCTGGATTTGCGCAGCCTGGTCGGACTGATCGTCGACCGACATCACCAGTGAGCTGCAACAATCGACGGCTCCGCCTTCGAAACTGGCCAATTGCGCGAGGATCTGCTTCCAGTTGCCTTCATCGCATATCAAGTTGACTAGCGATACGTAGATGACCGGGTGAATCAACTCCAAGGGACGCCACGCAAACCGTCCGTCCTTGTTGGAGAGAAAGATGTAATTCACGTCCGACAAATGGTCAGGATTTGAGCTTTTTATACCCCAGAAATAACCATCCTTGAGTGCCGCGGCGACGTCCGTGATGATCGGGCCGAAATTCAGGTAATCTGGAAAGTCTCCATTGAAATAGCTTGTGGCCTTGAGAAAATGCGCCTTAGCCTCGGCTGCGGTCAGCTCAGTCAGTTTCTTCATAGATCGCTCACCCGCACAAATGGCAGGCCCGTCTCGGCGGCTTTCCGGGCCTTATCCCGAAGCAGTTTGTCGAGGGATATGCCGCGCGACAGGGCTTCGTGCATGTCTAAACCGTCCATGCAAATGATGCGCTTGGCACGACCAAAGGCGGCTAGGCCATCTGCCGAGAAGCCCGCGTAGCTGACAAAGAGACCCCGCGACCAATCGGACTTCTCCCCGATCTTGCCCTGAAACACATGAAGATCGGCCGCATCCGATGGCGCATTCTGCCATTTCGCTTCTAATAGATAGGTATGGCCGTCGAGCTGGAAGCTTCCGTCTATCTGCTCGCCTCGGTTCCGAAACGCCTTGTGGGCTTCCAAGCGATAGGCGTCGAACAGGTCGCGCAGAAACTCCTCAAACGCGTAGCCGCGCGGGTGGGGGGCGAGCGAACTAAGATCAAGCAATCGCTTGGTGAAACCGGCAACGTTGGTGGGATCTAGCACGATGGCAGACGCCCGCGGCGCTGGGGGCGCCGGTTTGTCCCATTGGCCACCAATGCTCGAGATCAAGGCCTCCATGCGGTTATCGATGTTGGACAGTGTTTCCTGTTCGCCGTCCCGTTCCATAAGGGCTTGACGGTAGTCCCACAGGGCCTTGATGGCCTTCACGACGACCGGCAGGCTTTCATTCTGGACGAAATATCGGAAGCGTTTGGCTTTCGATCCGCCTTCGACCGAGTAACGGGGAATGTCAATGTCGATGCCGACTTCTTCGCGGAAGAAGTTTCCGAAAGTCTTGTCCGAAAAATTCAAGACGTACCCACCACCCATGCGGAAGACGTCGTCGAGAAGTAGCATCTGCATGGATTTGAGATTAGGCATGCCAAATCATAGCCCTGTTGGCGCGAGCGGGAAACCTGTTCGGCTACAATCTGTTGTGGGTATTTGGCATCGCGCAAGTCGGGCATGCGGTTAACCGCCTGCTGGGGCCATCAGCCGCCGCCTACTTACGATTATCGAAGTGCAGCTTAAGCAACGACCGCTTTCCGGAGACGTTCGCGGAGCTCTAAACGACAGAAATGGAGGCGCAAAGCAGACATCTGACAGCGGCGTCCGATGCGGTTTTATCATCCCCGCGTTGGCAAGGCCCCCTCGGGTTTGCGTAACGCTGATTGCCCCTTCAAGTATCTGTTCAGCGGCGCCTCGACGAGAAGGTGGGCGAGAACGCCGGCGGCGGTGCAGAGCAGGGAGACGGCGATTACCGGAAGGAACTGGTGCAGGCCGCCGAGGGCGGTGGTCTTGAGGAGCCAGCCATAGGCGATCATACCGAAGATGTGGGTGAGACAGAGGGCGTAGGAGGCGTCTCCGAGGAGGAGCATGCCGCGCCCGGCAAGGCCGGTCGGGCGGCGCATGGAAAGGCTTGCGGCAACGATGGCCGTGGCGGGAAGGCCCCAGGCCAGAACACGCGCCCAGCCGTCGAGGCCCGCCGTCGAGACGGACGGGATCGCTAAAGGCGCGAACAGCGCGGCGGCTGCAGCGAGGGCGCCGAAGACGAGGACGGCGCGCCCCTGCGGGATTCTCGAGGCGAGGAGGGCGAGGGCGATGCCGAAGGAAAATTCGAGCATCACGGGGTTGGCGAGAAAGGGGACGTCGGCCAGCATGCCCGCGCCGAGCGTCAGGACGATGGCCGTGATCGAGAGGAGGGCGGTCATCGTCCTTGATGCGGAAAGCAGCGAGGCGGCGAAGAGGAGATAGAAGAAGACCTCGTAGCTGAGGGTCCAGGACACGTTGATGAGCGGATCGTTCGGCAGCAGCAGGGCGGATTGCACGATCTTGCCGGCGCTGATCGAATGGCTCTTCATGAAGCCCAGGAAGAAGGCGGCGCTCATGGCGATGAGGCAGAGCCAGTAGAACGGATAGATGCGCAGGAACCGGCGCTTGAGGAACGCTGCCGGGTTCAGCGGCGGGCGTGACGGCCGGAAGGCGGTGTGCAGAATGATGAAGCCGCTGATCACGAAGAAGATGTCGACGCCGACGGCGCCGCTGGTGGTCAGCCAGTCGGGGCTGAACCGGCCCGGGCTTCCGTTGGACATTTCAAGGGCATGATGAACGACCACGGCCAGCGCCGCGATGCCGCGCAGCACCTGAATGCCATGGATTTCGTCGGTTTCGGTGGCGCTCATGCTCGTTCCCCGGGGTCGGGAGAGGATTTTCACACCTCGGCGCGGAAGTAAAACGGATCGTTACTATAGTGTTAATGCGCCCGTGCCGGTGTGCCAGCCGGGCACACCCGGCTACAACTTTTCCCGACTTGTTGCTGACGCATTGTGCCCCTAGAATCCGCCTGCACCCGAAAGCAATGATGCCGGCTGGATGCGAACAAGGGGAGGCAGCAATGGATGTGCTTCGAGACCCCACGCATATCGGCATGTTCGAACCGCAGGATCTCGAGATCCTGAAAGGCGTGTTCACGCGGCTGACGGTATCCGAGAGTCCCCGCCTCGACGATGCGAAGGCCCGCTCGCTGGCCCGCTCGATCATCACGCTCTATCGCCATGGCGTACATGATCCGGACCGGATTTTCGACGTGCTGCAGGCCGAGGCCTCCTGACGCGAAAGCCGCTTTCGCGCCGGTCGCGCCCGCAGGGTTTGCGGCGGGCGTCTTAACCAACCGGAAACCATAAATCATCGAACCTGACCCCGGGCAGGCCGTCTACTCGCAATTTCGCCATCTTGTTGGCATGATTAACGCACTGTTATTTACTGAGTGGCATTGACGGCCGACTTGCAGGGGCAAGGCAGTTGGCTGGGACCGTCGGGGACAATAGCGGCGTGGGACACAAAATCTCTATGAAGAATGCGACCCGGTTCGGCATGGGCCTGAGGTTGCTGGCTATTCCGCTGGTTTGCGCGGGCCTCGCGGCCTGTGCGACGACGACATCCGCCCCCAAGAAGAAAGTCCGCAGCAAGGAGTTCTTCTCCGAAACCGAATATGGCGTGAAGGCAAGCCCGCGCGTCGTGGAGGAGGGCCAGATCGTGCCGAAGGGTGGCGGACGCTACCAGCTCGGCAAGGCCTATCAGGTTCGCGGCAAGTGGTACCTGCCGAAGGAAGAGCCCGGCTACAACAAGACCGGCCTTGCCTCCTGGTACGGCTCCGCCTTCCATGGCCGCCGCACGGCCAATGGCGAAGTCTACGACAAGTATCATCTGTCCGCCGCGCATCCGACCTTCCCGCTGCCGAGCTATGCGCGCGTCACCAATATGGAAAACGGCACGTCGGTCGTCGTGCGCGTCAACGACCGTGGCCCGTTCCATGAGGGACGCGTGATCGACGTGTCCTCCAAGACCGCTGATCTTCTCGACATGAAGCGCACCGGCACGGCCAAGGTGCGCGTGCAATATGTCGGCAAGGCGCCGCTCGAGGGCAACGACATGCCCTATCTGATGGCGTCCTACGTCACCAAGGGCTCGCGCGTGCCGGCCGTCGATCCGGGCGGCCAGATCGCGACCGGCGTGATGGTGGCCTCGGCCGACAGCAACGCGCTGCCGGGCGTCGGCGCGGAAGACAACGTGCTCAAGGTTCCCGCCGAGAGCACCATGACGGCGCTGGCCAAGACCCAGCCGACGACGGATGCCTTCCAGGCGATGGACACACAGTTCGTTCAGCTGCCGGAGATCGGCCCGCTGCCGATGGAGCGCCCGAATTTCGTTCCGCAGCTTTCCGCCGACCCGAGCTACGCCGCCGCCTATGCCGACGAGCGGGTGCGCGATGCGGCCGGCGCCTTCGATGCCATCCTGACCCTCGACGGCAAGCTGACGCCGCTTTCGGACCTTGCCGGCAACGCCGGCTGACGGGCGGGCCGTTCGGCCCGCGCAAGGCTGTTTGCCTATGGGTATTGGTCCCCGCGCAAAGCTGTTTGCGCAATGGTCCCCGCTGTGGGAGTGTGCGGCAACCGGAGTCGCCATGCCTGTCCGCCTAGCCGCCAGCCTTCTCTTCCTTCTTTCCCTTTTCGCCGTCGCGCATGCCCAGTCGGCCGCGCCGCAGGCAGGTTTCGACGTCAAGGCGAAGCAGGTCTACCTGATCGAGGCGGAGACCGGCACGGTGCTGTTCGCACGGGGCGAGGACGATGCGGTGCCCGCCGCCTCGCTCGCCAAGCTCATGACGGCCGCCACGGTGTTCAAGGCGCTCGCCGCCGGCGAAATCACGCCCGACACGCAATACCCCGTCACGGAATATGCCTGGCGGACCGGCGGCGCGCCGTCCCGCACCTCCACCATGTTCGCGGCGCTGAAATCCTCGGTGCGGGTGGAAGATCTCGTGCGCGGCGTGACGGTGCAGTTCGCCAACGATGCCTGCATCATCCTGGCCGAGGGCATGGCCGGCTCCGAGGCCGCCTTCGCCGAACGGATGACCAAGGAGGCGCGCGCCCTTGGCCTTGTCAAATCCACCTTCGCCAATGCCACCGGCCTGCCGAACCCCACCAACAAGGTCACGATGCGCGAGATGGTGACGCTCGCCCGCCACCTGCAGACGACCTATCCCGACGCGATGCGCTACTATCTCGAACCGGAATTCGAGTGGAACAAGATCAGGCAGCGCAACCGCAATCCGCTGCTGGCGCTGAACATCGGCGTCACGGGCTTCGTGACGGGTTTTTCGGAGGAGGGCGGCTATTCCATCGTCGCCAGCGTGAACCGGGACGGCAAGCACCTGCTGCTGGCCATGGGAGGCCTCGAAAACGACAAGGTGCGCGTCGAGGAATCCCGCCGCATCATCGAATGGGCGCTGTCCTCCTTCGAGCGGCGTACGCTGTTCAAGGAAGGCGAGACCATCGCCGACGCCAGCGTCTATGGCGGCGATACCTCCACCGTGCCGCTGGTCGCGGGGGAGCATGTGGATGTCTTCCTGCCGAAGGACAATTCGCAGCGCCTCGTGGCGCGCGTCGTCTACACCTGGCCGGTGCGCGCGCCGGTGCAGCCGGGGCAGGCGGTGGGCACGCTGAAGATCTGGAACGACAAGCAGCTGCTGCGCGAAGTGCCGGTCAAGACGGCCGGCACGGTGGGCGAGGGCACCTTGCGCGCCCGCGCGCTCGATGCGCTGATCGAGCTGTTCTTCTTCTGGATATGACCGGGCAGGGTGGGGCGAAAAGCATTTCGCCGGCCGAAAACATCGGCTAGTAGTGATTTGACTCGCCGGCCCCGGCCGGGTTTCCTGGAAAGAGCCGCTGCGGCGGCCAGCATAACGGAAGTTGGGATTTGTCGGCCGCACCCGGTTTGTTTGTCACATTTGAAGGCGGCGAAGGCGCCGGAAAGTCGACGCAGATCCGGCTTCTGGCCGAGGCCCTGCGGGCGCGCGGCTTTACCGTTCTGACGACGCGCGAGCCCGGCGGCTCGAAGGGAGCGGAGGCCGTGCGCCATGTGCTCCTTTCCGGCGCGGCCGAGCCCTATGGCATCCGCATGGAGGCCGCGCTTTTCGCCGCCGCGCGCAGCGACCATGTCGAACAGGTCATCCGTCCGGCGCTGTCGGCCGGCACCATCGTCCTGTGCGACCGCTTCATGGATTCCTCGCGCGTCTACCAGGGCATCACCGGCAATCTGGAGCCCGCCTTCGTCGAGGCGCTGGAGCGCGTGGCGATCAACGGCGTCGTGCCGGACTGTACCGTCATCTTCGATCTTCCGGCTGCCGTCGGTCTGGAGCGTGCCCGCCGGCGCGCCGCGGGACTGGACGCCAACGAGGCGCCCGACCGGTTCGAGAAGGAAGAGCTGGAAACCCACGAGAAGCGCCGCGAGGCCTTTCTCGACATCGCCGAGCGCGAACCCCTGCGCTGCCGCGTGATCGACGCGGCCAGGCCGCAGGAAGCCGTCGCCGCCGAGGTCCTCGCCATCGTCGAGCCCCTGCTGCCCGTCGGCGCGCATGGCCACCCGGAGCGCGTCTCGTGAGCGAGGACAGGCCCGGCATTCTCGACGGCGCCGTGCACCCGGCCGAGCAGACGAAGCTCTTCGGTCATGCGGCCGCCGAGGAATTCCTCGCGCGCTCCTATCGCTCCGGCAAGGGCCACCACGCCATCCTCGTCGAAGGGCCGGAAGGCATCGGCAAGGCGACGCTGGCCTTCCGCTTCGCCAACCATGTGCTGCATCACCCGGAGCCGGCAGACGCGCCGGAGGCGATCGCCGATCCGAACCCGGCCTCCGCCATCACGCGCCAGCTTGCGGCGGGCGCATCGCACAATCTGCTGCATCTCACCCGCCCGGTGGACGAGAAGACCGGCAAGGTGAAATCGGCCATCACGGTGGACGAGGTCCGCAGGGCCGGCAAGTTCCTGGCGCAGACCTCCGGCACCGGCAACTGGCGCATCGTCATCATCGATCCGGCGGACGATCTCAACCGCAACGCCGCCAACGCCATCCTGAAAATCCTCGAGGAGCCGCCGAAGCGCTCGCTCTTCCTGGTGCTGACCCATGCCCCCGGCAAGCTGCTGCCGACGATCCGTTCGCGCTGCCTGCCGCTCGCCCTGTCGCCGCTGTCGGAGACCGATCTTGCCGCCGCGCTGGACAGTCTCGGCGCGGCACCCTCGGGCGCGCGGGCAGGCGAGGTGCTGGCCGCCGCCCATGGCAGCGTCTCGCAGGCGCTGAAGCTGGTGAACTATGGCGGCTTCGATATCGTCGAGGCCTTCCGCGCCATCGTCGAGGCGCCGGCCGAACCGCCGCGCCGCGACGTACACAAGCTGGCCGACGTGCTGTCGGCGAAGGACAGCGACACGGTCTTCTCCTTCTTCTGCCAGCACGCCGCCGACTTCGTGACCGACGCCGCCCGCGCGGCCGCCCTTGCCGGCGACATCGGCCGCGCCGACCGCCTGGCCCATCTTTCCTCCCAGCTTGCCGAGCGCATCGCCATCGCCCAGGGCTACAATCTCGACCGCAAGCAGACGATCATCAGCGTGCTGGACGATATCCGCGCCGCGCTGTAGCCACCGACCGAAAACCCAGACGGTAACCCGAACGGAAACTTGCTGTTTCCCTCCGCGTCCGCATGGTCTAATACCTTGCGGCATTGCACAACCGAAGACAGAACGCACTCCCATGACCGACACGTCCCGCTTCTACATCACCACCGCCATTTCCTATCCGAACGGCAAGCCGCATATCGGCCACGCCTACGAGCTCATCGCGACGGATGCCATGGCGCGCTACCAGCGGCTCGACGGACGCGACGTCTTCTTCCTGACCGGCACGGACGAGCACGGCCAGAAGATGCAGCAGACCGCACGCAAGGAAGGCATCACGCCGCGTGAATTGGCCGATAAGAATTCGAAAGAATTCAAAGATATGGCCGTTCTTCTTAATGCGTCGAACGATGATTTTATCCGCACCACCGAAGAGCGCCACTACGAGGCCTGCGCCGAAATCTGGCGCCGCATGGCCGCCAATGGCGACATCTACAAGGGCGGTTATGCCGGCTGGTATTCCGTGCGCGACGAAGCCTACTACCAGGAAGGCGAGACGGAGCTGCGCGACGATGGCGTGCGCTACGGCCCCCAGGGCACGCCCGTCGAATGGGTGGAGGAGGAGAGCTACTTCTTCCGCCTCTCCGCCTATCAGGACAGACTCCTGAAGCACTATGAGGAGAACCCCGATTTCATCGGTCCGGCCGAGCGCCGCAACGAGGTGATCTCCTTCGTGAAATCCGGCCTCAAGGATCTCTCGGTCTCGCGCACGACCTTCGACTGGGGCATTCCGGTTCCGGGCGATCCGGCCCATGTCATGTATGTCTGGGTCGACGCGCTGACCAACTACGTCACCGCGACCGGCGCCCTGACCGATCCGGATGGCCCGCGCGCCAAGTACTGGCCGGCGAGCATCCACATCATCGGCAAGGACATCATCCGCTTCCACGCCGTCTACTGGCCGGCGTTCCTGATGTCGGCCGGCCTGCCGCTGCCCGAGCGCGTCTTCGCCCACGGCTTCCTGCTCAACAAGGGCGAGAAGATGTCGAAGTCGCTCGGCAACGTGGTCGACCCGGTCAATCTGGTGAACCATTTCGGCCTCGACCCGATCCGCTACTTCTTCCTGCGCGAAGTCTCCTTCGGCCAGGACGGCAGCTATAGCGAGGAGGGCATCGCGACCCGCATCAACTCCGACCTTGCCAACGGCATCGGCAACCTCGCCAGCCGCTCGCTGTCGATGATCGTCAAGAACTGCGACGGCAAGGTGCCGGAGTGCGGCGATCTCAGCGATGCCGACAAGGCGATGCTCGCCTCCGTCGATGCGCTGCATGCCATCACCCGCGAGGAAATGGGCAAGCAGCAGATCCACAAGGCGCTGGCCGCGATCATCGCCGTCGTCTCCGAGGCCGACCGCTACTTCGCCGGCGAAGCCCCGTGGGCGCTGAAGAAGACCGATCCGGTCCGCATGGGCACCGTGCTCTACGTGACGGCGGAAGTCGTGCGCCAGATCGCGATCCTCCTGCAGCCCTTCATGCCGAAGTCCAGCCGCAAGCTGCTCGACCTCGTTGCCGCGCCGGTCGAAAAGCGCGACTTCGCGGCGCTGGGCGAGGCGGGTCGTCTCGTCAGCGGCACGCCGCTGGAAGCGCCGACGCCGGTCTTCCCGCGCTACGTCGCGCCCGAGGCCTGACGCCGTGCTGATCGACACCCATTGCCATCTGGATTTTCCGGATTTCGAGGCGGAGCGCGACGATATCGTCGCGCGGGCGCATGCGGCCGGCGTGAAGCAGATGATCACCATCTCGACGCGGGTGCGCAAGTTCCCGGCGATCCTGGCGATCGCGGAACGCTATCCCTCGGTGTTCTGCTCGGTCGGCACGCATCCGCACAATGCGGATGAGGAACTGGACATCACGGTCTCCGAACTGGTCGAACTCTCCAGGCATCCGCGCGTGGTGGCGATCGGCGAGGCGGGTCTCGACTATTTCTACGACAACGCGCCGCGCGAGGCGCAGGCCATCGGCCTGCGCAATCACATCGCCGCCGCCCGCGAAACCGGCCTGCCGCTGGTCATCCACAGCCGTTCGGCCGATGAGGACATGGCGGCTATCCTGACCGAGGAAACGGGGAAGGGGGCATTCCCCTTCCTGCTGCACTGCTTCTCCTCCGGCGCGGACCTGGCGCGCGTCGGCGTCGACCTCGGCGGCTATGTCTCCTTCTCGGGCATCCTGACCTTCCCAAAATCGGAAGAGCTGCGCGCCATCGCCAGGACCGTGCCGCTGGAGCGCATGCTGGTGGAAACCGACGCGCCCTACCTTGCGCCCAAGCCGTTCCGCGGCAAGCGCAACGAGCCGGCCTATACGGCGCATACGGCGGCGGTGCTTGCCGAAACCGTCGGCGTCAGCGCGGACGAGATCGCCCGCATCACCACCGAAAACGCCTTCCGCATCTTCTCCAAGATGCCGCGGGTGTAGCCGTGGCCTATACGCGGCGCTTCACCATTCTCGGCTGCGGCTCGTCTCCGGGCGTGCCGCGCATCACCGGGGACTGGGGCGCCTGCGATCCCGCCAATCCGAAGAACCGCCGCACCCGCGCCGCCTTCCTCGTCGAGCAGATCGGGCCGCAGGGCAAGACGACCGTCGTCATCGATACGGGGCCGGATTTCCGCACGCAGATGATCGCCGCCGGCGTGACGAGCATCGACGCGGTGCTCTACACCCATCCGCATGCCGACCACATCCACGGCATCGACGACATCAGGGGCTTCGTGCTGCAGAACCACCAGCAGGTGCCGATCTGGGCGGACGAGGCGACGATGGAGCGCATCCGCGAGGGCTTCGGCTATTGCCTGAAGACGCCGGCCGGCAGCATGTATCCGCCCATCGTGACGGAGAACCTGATTGCGCCGATGGACGCGCCTGTCGTCATCGAAGGGGCAGGGGGCGCCATCACGTTCCAGCCCCTCCTCCAGGTCCACGGTTCGATCCATTCGCTCGGCTTCCGCATCGGCGACGTCGCCTATTGCAGCGATATCAGCGACTTTCCCGAAGAGACCGTTCCGCGCCTTGCCGGCCTCGACAGGCTGATCATCGACGCCCTGCAATACCGCTACCATTCGAGCCACCTGTCGCTCAGCCAGGCGCTGGAATGGATCGAGCGGCTGAAGCCGGCGCGCGCCATCCTCACCCATATGCACGTGCCGCTCGACTACGACACCGTGCAAAAGGAAACGCCGGATCACGTGGAACCGGCGTTCGATGGTCTCAGCTTCGAGATCGCGCTTTCCGCCGGTCAGCTGAAATAGGGCTTCAGATTGGTGCGGATACGGTCGAGAACCGTGGCGCCAGAAAGATCAGGCGCAAAGGCCTTTCCGGTAATCTGTTCAAAGGCTTGTATGTAAACCTTCGAGGTCTGCTCGATGAGATCGCGCGGGATTTCCGGGATCGGGTCCTTGTAGGGGTCGCAGCGCTCCGTGACCCAGGCGCGCACGAAATCCTTGTCGAAGCTCGCCGGGCGGCCGCCCTTGGCGAAGCTCTCTTCGTAGCTGTCGGCGATCCAGTAGCGGCTGGAATCCGGCGTGTGGATTTCGTCGGCCAGCACGATGCGGCCGTCCTTGTCCGTGCCGAATTCGTATTTGGTGTCGACGAGGATGAGCCCGCGTTCGGCCGCACGCGCCTGTCCACGCGCAAAGAGCGCCAGCGCATAGCGCGACACCGTTTCCCACTGTTCCGCCGTCAGCAGGCCCTGGGCGAGGATCTCTTCGCCCGAGAGCGGTTCGTCATGGCCGCCGTCGAAAGCCTTGCTGGTGGGCGTGATGATCGGCGCGGGAAGCTTCTCGTTGTCCTTCAGGCCATCCGGCAGCGTGATGCCGTACATCTGCCGCTCGCCCTTGCGGTATTTCGTCAGGATCGAGGTGCTGGTCGTGCCGGCGAGATAGCCGCGCACCACGATCTCGACGGGCAGGATATCGAGCCGCGTGCCGATCACGACGTTCGGGTCCGGATAGGACAGGACGTGGTTGGGGCAGATGTCGGCGGTTTCCTCGAACCAGTAGCGCGCCGTTTCGGTGAGCACCTGGCCCTTGAAGGGAATGGACGTCAGGATGACGTCGAAGGCGCTGAGCCGGTCCGTCGCGATGATGATGCGGCTGCCGTCCGGCAGGTCGTAATTCTCGCGAACCTTGCCCTTGTAGCGGTTCGGCAGTTCCGGGATATGGGCGTCGGAGAGAATGCGCAAATCGCTCATCGTGCAGGCTTTCGCTGTTGGTTCCGTCTGCCGTTTCGCTTACGGCCCCTGATGGTTCGCGGTCAAGGCGGAATCGCGGGCAGGGGGCGCGTTACCGCTCCGGCGCTGGCCGCGGCAGGGCCGTCTTCAGCGCCCGATTGCGCTCGGGAACAGATCGCGCCAATCACTTTTCGTAAGCGCTGCGCCCATGGTCCAGAACGCAACTCCCGTAACCAGCGTCTGATTGCCAATATCCGGAGGAGTTCACATTCGAATGTCACTGCTTGCCAGAAAAGTCCTGACGGAGCAAAGGACGAACTATGGCCGCGAAGACTTGAAGTGATCGAACGTTGTTTCGAATTTCCCGATGAGCCGCGCTTCAAGCCGTGCATTGAGGGGCGTGAGGCCCAGTTCGTGGTTCTTCCTATGCGCAGCGAACAAGGTCTTTACACTCGAAGACTCTGCGGTTCCCACGAAATACCGATCACCCTTGTAAACATCGTTCAGCAGCCCCAAGAATGAGCGTCCTAGGGCAATCCCAATACCGGAGTTCAAATAATACTTGCATTCGACGGCGAGCACGAGCTTGCTGCTACGAGGTTCGACATTCTCGGCACGGCAGATGTCAGCCTCGCTCTTGTAGAGCACTGCGACATCGCACTCGTGCGCGATATGGGAGCGACCTGCGACATAAATGCCAACGTGAGCCTCTAATGTGGGCCGCCCTGGGAAGTCGATCTCGGCGTGGCAGAAGTCATGAGCTCGCGACGAGATGTTCGAAGGAGACGTTCTGAACCAGAAGCTTACCGGACTTCTTCCGTGTCTGTTTCGGAACCTAATCGTCGCGCCTTCATTACGTGCGGCTCTCAATACGAGGGCCCAGATGTAGGCCTCGTAAAGATCGTACCCGGCTGATGCGCTATTCAGATTGGCTTTAGGAAGACCTGCAAGCGCGGCGTCGATCTCGGACAATAAATTTGGACGTAGTGGCATTAAACAGTGACCTCGAGTGATTTGGCCAGTCCGGTTCGGATCTCGTTGATAAGCGCCTCCAGCGTCGATGTTTCGCTCAATGTCGTGGCGAGCTCGGCAGAGGTTACGGTCCTTGTCGGAGCGCTTACAACATCATTGCCAAACAGCAGAACGCCATCAAACTCATCAATGTCCAGCCCCTCCAGTGAGTTGATGATCTCGGCCGCCATCTGAACAGGTGCGACGACGGACATCTCGACGCCGCGAAGCAAAATTTCAAGCTTCTCGCGACCGGAGAAATCCTGTCTTTGAATGAATTCCGCACTCGATGAGCTTCCTGGTCGGCGACCAGCAACAGGATCAACAATTTCCCGCTCTCCAGGCACTTTAAGCTTGATTGAAACAGGCTTCCCAGCCTCAATTTCCGCCAGTATAGGGGTCAAATAATCGTCTCGTCCCTGCAGCTCATCCGTATCTTTTCGCGACATTAGGATCGTAACCAGCTGATCGTACAGGGCTTCCACTTCGTCTTCATCCATCGTCACACCGTCGGCTCACAGTAAGTTGCACTCTTATTGGAAACTCTATCTCGACGAGCGAAAACCTCAAGCGACTTCAATCGTTTCCACAGGAGTTGGTGCTTCCGAATTGTCGCTTGCTGCGAGGAGTTGAGGAATGCGATTGTGAGTTTCATCCTCCCCAATAGTTCCATAATCTATCTTATGCGATATTTGTCCGGCTGGCTTTGACGCCCGTTCCATAGTAGATGATGGCAGCGAAATCGGCGTCTCCTGCCCGGCCGGAAATGTCCGATTGCGTCCCGCCCTTGTTTCATTCCCAAATGATATTGCGATGTTCGATATACCCGTTCTCGAAACCGACCGCCTCATCCTGCGCGGCTTCCAGCTTGATGATTTCGATGCCCTGATCGCCATGTGGGCGCTGCCCGAAACCGTGCGCTACATCGGCGGCGTGCCGCAGACGCGCGAACAGACATGGATGCGGCTGCTGCGCCATATCGGCATGTGGAACGCCATGCAGTTCGGCTTCTGGGCCGTGACCGACAAGGCGTCCGGTGACGTCATCGGTCAGGCCGGCTTCCACGAGATGCGGCGCGACCTCACCCCCAGCATCGAGAATACGCTGGAGGCCGGCTGGGGCCTGCTGCCCGAATACCAGGGCCGCGGCTATGCCAGCGAAGCGCTGCAGGCCGCCCTGGACTGGGCGGCCAGGACCTATCCGGAAAAGGCGATCACCTGCATCATCGATCCGGAGAATACGGCCTCGATCCGCCTTGCCGAACGGCACGGCTTCCGGGAAATCGCCCGCTCGGCCTATCAGAATTCAGGGGTCGTCGTCCTGCGCAGGACCGAGATGTAGCGCGGCCCATGCCGTGCACCCTACCCTGCGCAAATATGATCACTTACTTTTAAAAACACGTATAAAATATTGTTTTAAAATGGAATATTCTAGTTTGTAAAATACTGAAGGGTGCGTGAATTCCACCGCGACCCAATGCCGTCAGGCATGGTATTCTGGCATCTTCGGAAAAGGAGTGTGCGCCATGAAAATGCCTGCCGCCGTGTTCCTTTGCGTTTCCCTGCCGCTGATCTGGCTTGCCGATGCCCGGGCCGAAGAGCCCGTCGATACCGTGCGGGGCATTATCCAGAACCAGATCGCTGCCTTCCTCAACGACGATGCCGAGGCCGCCTATTCCTTTGCCTCGCCGACCATCCGCGGAAAGTTTCCGACACAAGACGCCTTCTTCGACATGGTGAAGAAGGGCTACGGTCCGGTCTACCGTCCCGGCAATTTCGCCTTCGGCCGGTCGAAGATCGACGGCGGCACGGTGATGCAGGAAGTGCTGATCTCCGGTCCCGACGGCAAGGACTGGACGGCGCTTTACCAGGTCGTGCAGCAGCCGGACGGCAGCTACAAGATCAACGGCGTCTACATGGTGCGCGCCGCGCCGGGCCCGGAAATCTGATACGGGTCTGAAACCGCTCAGAGCGGGGCGAGATCGCCCCTCGCCCACATCTCCTGCGTTTCCGCCATGAAGTCGGCGAAACGGCCCTCTTCGATCGCTTTGCGAATACCGGCCATCAGGTCCTGGTAGTAGGAAAGGTTGTTCCAGGTCAGCAGCATGCCGCCGAGGGATTCGTTGGCGCGGATGAGATGGTGCAGGTAGGCGCGCGAATAATCGCGAGCGGCCGGGCAGCTCGATTCCTCGTCGAGCGGACGCATGTCCTCCGCATGGCGGGCATTGCGCAGGTTGATGCGGCCGCGCCGCGTGAAGGCAAGGCCGTGACGGCCGGAACGGGTCGGCATCACGCAGTCGAACATGTCGATGCCGCGCGCGACGGATTTCAGCATGTCGTCGGGCGTGCCGACGCCCATCAGGTAGCGCGGCTTCTCGAAGGGCATGTGCGGAATGGTCGTGTCGATCATGTCGAGCATGACCTCCTGCGGCTCGCCCACGGCAAGGCCGCCGATGGCATAGCCCTTGAGGTCGAGACCGGCGAGCGCCTCGGCCGAGCGCACGCGCAGATGCGGGATGTCGCCGCCCTGCACGATGCCGAACATCGCCTTGCCCGGCTGGTCGCCGAAGGCCACCTTGCAGCGCTCGGCCCAGCGCAGCGACATTTCCATGGCGCGCTCGATTTCCTTCGGCGAGGCCGGCAGCGCCACGCATTCGTCCAGCTGCATCTGGATATCGCTGTCGAGCAGGCCCTGGATCTCGATGGAGCGCTCCGGCGACATATGGTGCAGCGCGCCGTCGACATGGCTCTTGAAGGTGACGCCCTGCTCGTCCAGCTTGCGCAGGCCCGAGAGCGACATGACCTGGAAGCCGCCCGAATCCGTGAGGATCGGGTGCGGCCAGCGGATCAGTTCATGCAGGCCGCCGAGACGCGCCACGCGCTCCGGACCGGGGCGCAGCATCAGGTGATAGGTGTTGCCGAGAATGATGTCGGCGCCGAGTTCGCGCACCTGGTCGAGATACATCGCCTTGACCGTGCCCACCGTGCCGACGGGCATGAAGGCCGGCGTGCGGATCGTGCCGCGCGGCATGGAGACCTCGCCGCGACGGGCCTTGCCATCGGTGGCGAGAAGCTTGAACTGGAAGGTTTCGGTCATCGGTGGTCCCGGAAAAGCAGGCTGGAGTCGCCGTAGGAATAGAAGCGGTAGCCGGTCGAGATGGCATGGGCATAGGCCTCGCGCATGGTCTCGAGGCCGGAGAAGGCCGAGACGAGCATGAAGAGCGTCGATTTCGGCAGGTGGAAATTGGTCATCAGCATGTCGGCGGTGCGGAAGCGGTAGCCGGGCGTGATGAAGATGCCGGTCGCGCCCGACCAGGGCTGGATCGTACCGTCAGGATCGGCGGCGCTTTCGAGAAGGCGCAGCGAGGTCGTGCCGACCGAGACGATGCGCCCGCCCCTCGCCTTCACGGCGTTGAGCGCATCCGCCGTCTCCTGCGAGACATAACCGATCTCCTCGTGCATGACGTGTTCGGTCGTGTCATCCGCCTTGACCGGCAGGAAGGTGCCGGCGCCGACATGCAGCGTCACGAAATGCCGCTCGACGCCGAGCGCGTCAAGTTTTTCGAAAAGCGCGTCGGTGAAGTGCAGGCCGGCGGTGGGCGCCGCGACGGCGCCCTCCTCGCGGGCATAGATCGTCTGGTAGTCCTTGCGGTCCGCCTCGTCGTCGGCGCGCTTGGAGGCGATGTAGGGCGGCAGCGGAATGTGGCCGACCGTGGCGATGGCGCGGTCGAGATCGGGGCCGGAGGCGTTGAAATGCAGGGTGACTTCCCCGCCATCGCCCTTTTCCTCGACGATGGCCGAAAGGGTCTCCTCAGGGCCGAAGGTGATGCGGTCGCCGAGCTTGATGCGCTTGCCCGGCTTGGCGAAGGCCTTCCAGCGGTCGCCGGCAATGCGCATGTGCAGCGTCGCGGACACCTTCTGGCCGCCTGCCCCGTCGCGATGGCGGATGCCTTCGAGCTGGGCGGGAATGACGCGCGTATCGTTGAAGACCAGCGCGTCGCCGGCCTGCAGCAGCGACGGCAGATCGCCGACGGTGCGGTTCGCATAGGGCGTTTCGGTTCCCGGCTGCACGACGAGCAGCTTCGCCGCCTCGCGCGGCGTCACGGGGCGCAGCGCGATATTGTCTTCCGGCAGATCGAAATCGAAAAGGTCGACGCGCATGAGGGCTCTCAGAGGAAGCGGATCATCAGCGCGCCGCCGACGAGCAGCACCGCGCCGGCGATGCGGCCCATCGAGACTTCACGGACGGCCATGCCGAGGAAGCCCATGCGGTCGAGCAGGATGCCGGCAAGAAGCTGGCCGGAAACGGCGAAGGCCATGACGGCGGCCGCGCCGATGCGCGGCGTCAGGAAGATCGCGGTCGTGACATAGATCGTGCCCAGCGCGCCGCCGGCGATGTAGAGCCAGAGATCGGGGCCGCGCCAGTCCGGCGCCCGGCCCTCGAAGGCGGAGGTCGCGAACATCACGAGGGCCAGCACGAGCGCACCCGAGAAGAACGAAACGAAGGCCGCCGCGACGGGCATGCCCAGCCCGCGGCCGAGCAGCGCATTGATGGGAGCCTGAATTGCGATGCACGCGCCGGCCGCAATGCCGAGCAGCGCCCAGAGGAATGCAGCCATATCGCCGGTCCTTGAAAAGCGCACAAAGAAAAACCGCGCCCGCCGTGGCGAGCGCGGTCGAAATCGACGGCGTTCTATCAGGCCGCTACGTCGGCGGCAACCTTCATCGAGACGATGGTGTCGGGATCGCGCACCGGCTCGCCGCGCTTGATCTTGTCGATGTTTTCCATGCCTTCGATGACCTGACCCCAGACGGAGTACTGCTTGTTCAGCCACGGCGCGTCCGTGAAGCAGATGAAGAACTGCGAGTTGGCCGAGTTCGGCATCTGGCTGCGGGCCATGGAGCAGGTGCCGCGCACGTGGCTCATGTTGGAGAATTCGGCCTTAAGGTCCGGCTTTTCGGAGCCGCCCATGCCGGCGCGGGCCGGGTTGAAGTCCTTGCCGCCGGTCTTGCCGTACTGCACGTCGCCGGTCTGGGCCATGAAGTCTTCGATCACGCGGTGGAAGACGACGCCGTCATAGGCGCCTTCGCGTGCGAGTTCCTTGATGCGCGCGACATGTCCCGGCGCGAGATCCGGAAGAAGCTGGATCACCACCTTACCCTTGGTGGTTTCCATGATGATGGTGTTTTCCGGATCCTTGATCTCGGCCATGGTCTCTCTCCTTTAGAAGCCTGCCCCGCAGAAGTGGGTCGCGGTTTTGCGATTGCAACAGGCTGAAAATCAAAATGTGGGGCTTACTTGCCGACGGTGACCTTGATCATGCGGTCGGGGTCCGTGACCGAGCCGTTGTTGGCGTCGTCGCCGCGCTTGATCTTGTCGACATTCTCCATGCCGGAAACGACCTGGCCGACGACCGTGTACTGGCCGTTCAGGAAGTCGCCGGGGGCGAACATGATGAAGAACTGCGAATTGGCCGAGTTCGGGTCCTGCGCGCGGGCCATGCCGACCGTGCCGCGCTTGAACGGAATGTCGGAGAACTCCGCCGGAAGGTCAGGCTGGCTGGAACCGCCCGTGCCGGCGGCCCCGGCCTGGTAACCATCGGCCATGTCGCCATACTGCACGTCGCCGGTCTGGGCCATGAAGCCTTCGATCACGCGGTGGAACGCGACATTGTCGTATTCGCCGGCGGCGGCGAGCGCCTTGATGCGCTCGGCATGCTTCGGCGCCTTGTCGCTGAGCTCGATGACAACGGGACCGTCCTTGAGCTGGATCTTGATGAAGTCGGCGGCCTGGGCCACGACCGCACTGGTGGCGGTCGCAAGGAACAGGGCTCCTGCAAAGGCATGGCGGAGAATGGTCATGATAGCTCCCTTGAGGGGTTCAGGATGATGGGCTCAGCCCTTCTTGCGGGCTTTGAGGGCCGTGAAGACGGGCGCCGGAACGAAGGCACTGACATCGCCGCCCATGGCCGCGATCTGGCGGACCAATGTGGCGGTAATGGGCCGCGAGGCGACGCCGGCCGGCAGGAAGACGGTCTGCACGTCGGGCGCCATCTGGCGATTCATGCCGGCCATCTGCATTTCGTAGTCGAGGTCCGTGCCGTCGCGAAGACCGCGAATGAGCAGGGACGCGCCATGCGAACGCGCGGCGTCGACGACGAGATTGGCGAAGGAGACGACGCTGACATCCCCTGCCCGCTCCGGCAGCGCCTCGGCTATGGAAAGACGGATCAGCTCGGCGCGTTCTTCGAAGGAAAATAGCGGCGTCTTGCCCGGATGGATGCCGATGGCGACGATGACCCTGGGCGCGACGTTCAACGCCTGGACCAGCACGTCGATATGGCCGTTGGTGATCGGATCGAAAGAGCCAGGGTAAAAGGCAACTGTCATCGGCGGGGTCCCGTTTGCCGCCTTTTGTCACGGACCGTCCGTTTCCGCAAGGGCGCGGCCCGTCGCAGCCGGCACTGTCCCCTGTCAAGAACATGAACGGCGCATGAACCGGCCGTTCAAGACCATTTCAGGTGCAACCTGTTTAGATGACACCATCGAAGCCGGGAACAAAGTTCGCCCTCGTGCATTTTCCCGGCCAGACACAGTGAAACAAGTAATGCGTTTCCTTAGGCTGGAAGGAACACGAAAATGGCACTCGCTCTACTCTCGATGACCATGTTTATCGCACTCACCGTCGCGACCATCCATGCATTGCGCGAAGAGGAGCGGCCGCTGTCGCCCAAGATCGGCGCGCGCGGCAAGTGGCTTCGCTGAGCGGGATCAGTATGATGGCGAGCCTCGCGATCCTCTTTGCAGTTTTCATCAGCACCGTCTTCACGCTCGACTTCGCGCGCACCATTCTCGACCTCCAGCGAGACCGCGCCGAGCTCAAGGCCGCAAGGCTGAAAACGGAAGCAGGCGGCTTCGGCGTCTGAGAACGCCTCCCTGCGGCGCCTGGCGCCGGCAGCATGTATGCCGCCGAAAACGCGGGTAGTCCTCCCTCCAGGCTACCCGCGACAAATGAAAAGCCGGACGGTCGTTCCCTGCCCGTCCGGCTTTTTCGTGTCTTCAGCGAAGCGAGGATTTAGTCCTCGCTCGCCGTTCCCTCTGCGGCGTTGATATCGCCTTCGGCTTCCGTCGCCTCGCCATCGTCCTCGCCTTCCGGCTCGCTGATGCGTTCGACGGACACGACCTTCTCGTCCTTGGCGGTGGAGAAGATCGTCACGCCCTTCGTCGCGCGGCTGGCGATGCGGATGCCGTCGACCGGCACGCGGATCAGCTGGCCACCGTCGGAGACGAGCATGAGCTGGTCCTTGTCCTCGACCGGGAAGGCGGCGACGACTTCGCCGATCTCGCTGGTCTTGGACGTGTCGGTGGCGCGGATGCCCTTGCCGCCACGGCCCGAGGTGCGGAAGTCGTAGGAGGACGAGCGTTTGCCGAAGCCCTTCTGCGAGACCGTGAGCACGAACTGCTCCTGCGCCTTCAGCTCCTGATAGCGCTCTTCCGAGAGATCGCCGACCTCGCCGACCTCCTCGCCGACCAGCGCGATGTCTTCCTCGTCGACGCCGCTGGCGCGGCGTTCGGCGGCGGAGCGCTTCAGATAGGCGGCGCGCTCCCACGGCTCGGCCTCGACATGGCCGACGATGGTCATGGAAATGATGCGGTCGCCATTGCCCAGCGTGATGCCGCGCACGCCGACCGAGTTGCGGCCGGCGAAGACACGAACGTCATCGACCGGGAAGCGGATGCACTGGCCGAGCGCCGTCGTCAGCAGCACGTCGTCACGTTCCGTGCAGGTCTCGACGTTGAGGATCTCGTCGCCCTCTTCCTCGAGCTTCATCGCGATCTTGCCGTTGCGGTTGACCTGGACGAAGTCGGACAGCTTGTTGCGGCGAACCGTGCCGCGGGTCGTCGAGAACATGACGTCGAGGTTTTCCCACATCGTCTCGTCTTCGGGCAGCGGCATGATGGTCGTGATGCGTTCGCCGGGCTCCAGCGGCAGCATGTTGATCAGCGCCTTGCCCTTCGACTGCGGCGTGCCGATCGGCAGGCGCCAGACCTTCTCCTTGTAGACGATGCCACGCGAGGAGAAGAAGAGGACGGGCGTATGCGTGTTGGCGACGAAGAGACGGGTCGCGAAATCCTCGTCCTTCATGGCCATGCCGGAGCGGCCCTTGCCGCCGCGGCGCTGCGCGCGATAGGTCGCGAGCGGCACGCGCTTGACGTAGCCGGCATGCGAGACCGTCACCACCATGTCTTCGCGGGCGATCAGGTCCTCGTCGTCCATATCGGGACCGCCTTCGGCGATCTCGGTGCGGCGCGGCGTGCCGAACTCGTCCCTGATGGCGCCGAGCTCGTCCTTGACGATGGTCATGATGCGCAGGCGCGAGGACAGGATATCGAGGTAATCCTTGATCTCTTCGCCGATCTTGTTGAGCTCTTCGTCGATCTCGTCGCGGCCGAGGGCCGTGAGGCGGGCAAGACGCAGCTCGAGGATCGCGCGGGCCTGCTCTTCGGAAAGATTGTAGGTCAGGTCCTCGTTGATGCGATGGCGCGGGTCGTCGATGAGGCGGATCAGCCCCTCGACGTCCTTGGCCGGCCAGCGGCGCTCCATCAACTGCTCGCGCGCCGTCTGCGGATCGGGTGCGCGGCGGATGAGGTTGATCACCTCGTCGATGTTGGAGACGGCGATGGCGAGGCCCACCAAGACGTGGGCGCGGTCGCGCGCCTTGCGCAGCAGGTACTTGGTGCGGCGGCTGACGACTTCCTCGCGGAAGGACACGAAGGCGCGCAGCATGTCGAGCAGCGTCATCTGCTCCGGCTTGCCGCCGTTCAGTGCCACCATGTTGGCGCCGAAGGAGGTCTGCAGCGGCGTGTAGCGATAGAGCTGGTTGAGGATGACGTCCGCATTGGCGTCACGCTTCAATTCGACGACGACGCGGTAGCCGTCGCGGTCGGATTCGTCGCGCAGATCGGAAATGCCCTCGATGCGCTTGTCGCGCACGAGTTCCGCCATCTTCTCGATCATCGAGGCCTTGTTCACCTGGAACGGGATCTCGGTGATGATGATCTGCTCACGGTCGCCGCGCATCGGTTCGATGGTGGCGCGTCCGCGCATGACGATGGAGCCGCGGCCGGTCTCATAGGCCTGGCGGATGCCGGCGCGGCCGAGGATCAGGGCGCCGGTCGGGAAGTCCGGGCCCGGGATGATCTGCATGAGGTCGAGCAGGTCGATCGCCGGATTGTCGATCAGCGCGATGCAGCCGTTGATGACTTCCGAGAGGTTGTGCGGCGGAATGTTCGTCGCCATGCCGACGGCGATGCCGCCGGCGCCGTTGACGAGCAGGTTCGGGAACTTCGCCGGCACCACGACCGGCTCGCTCATCGTGCCGTCGTAGTTGTCGCGGAAATTGACCGTTTCCTTGTCGAGGTCGTCGAGCAGGGAATGGGCGGCCTTTTCCAGGCGGCATTCCGTGTAGCGCTGGGCCGCCGGCGGGTCGCCGTCGACCGAGCCGAAATTGCCCTGACCGTCGATCAGCGGCAGGCGGAGCGACCAGTCCTGCGCCATGCGGGCCAGGGCGTCGTAGATCGCCGAGTCGCCGTGCGGATGGTATTTACCCATCACGTCACCGGTCACGCGGGCCGACTTCACATATTTCTTGTTCCAGTCGACACCCATCTCGCTCATCGAGTAGAGGATGCGCCGGTGCACCGGCTTCAGACCGTCGCGCACATCGGGCAGCGCGCGGGAAACGATCACGCTCATGGCGTAATCGAGATAGGACCGCTGCATTTCCTCGATGATGGAAATCGGCTCAATGCCGGGAGGGTTCTTGCCGCCGGGTGTCGATTGTTCTGTCAATTTCGGTCACGATCGTTGTTCAGAATCAGATGTAATTTTATAGCCTACCGAGGCTGGAAGCGCCAATTTCGCAAGGGTTTTGAACAGGCTTTTCCCACCCTTTTCCAAGTAAAATCCGCGAATTTGCGCATTTTCATGGCCGGATCGGTCCGCGTTTTCACGCACCCTTCCCTTCCGCGCCGCCCTCGCCTAACAATGCGGCAACAAGGCCGCCGGAACGGCCGCTCAATGGCGAGGGGAACGCCCGAATGCTCAACATCGATCTCGTGGTCAATGCGATCACGACGCTGCTCGTGACCATCGATCCGCCGGGCCTTGCGCCGATCTTCCTCGGCCTCACGGTCGGCATGACGCGGCCGCAGCGCAAGCAGGTGGCCTTGCGCGGCTGCATCATCGCCTTCTGCATCCTCGCCGTCTTTGCGCTGACGGGCGCGGGCGTGCTCTCGCTGCTCGGCATCTCCATCGGCGCCTTCCGCATCGCCGGCGGCCTCCTGCTGTTCTGGATCGCCTTCGAGATGATCTTCGAGCGGCGCAACGAGCGCAAGGAAAAGACCAGCGAAGTGGCGATCACCCGTGACCACATCCACAACATCGCCGTCTTCCCGCTCGCCCTGCCGCTGATCGCCGGCCCCGGCGCGATTTCAGCGACGATCCTGCTGTCGGGCTCCTTCCCCTCCGCCCTCGAACGCGGCGCGCTGATCGGCGTGCTGGCGCTCTGCATCGCCATCCTCTTCCTGTCGCTCGTCATCGCCGAGCGCATCGACCGCTTCCTCGGCAATACCGGCCGCGCCATCCTGACCCGCCTGCTCGGCGTGATCCTTGCGGCGCTGGCGGTCCAGTTCGTGGTGGACGGGGTGAAATCGGCCTTCGGGATCTGACGGTCCCGCATTCAGGGTTGCTGCGGACTCAGCCCCGCCGCGCCCGCCATTCGCGGGCAAGCACGGCATAGATGTACTCGTCGCCCCAGGTGCCGTCGAAGCGGTCGTTTTCGACCAGATGGGCCTCGCGGCGCAGCCCGAGCCGTTCGACGACACCGACCGAACCCCGGTTCAGCGCGTCGAGCCGCGCGAAGATGCGATGGAAGCCGAAGGCGGAAAAGCCGATGTCGATCATCGTAGCGACGGCCTCCGTGGCATAGCCCCTGCCGCCCTGTTCCGGGTCGAAGACATAACCGACCTCGGCCTGCAGTGCCGCCCGGCTCTCCAGTTTCAGCAGCACTTCGCCGAGCAGCCGGTCGTCGTCCCGACGCGCGACGGCGAGCTTGAGAATGTCGCCATCCTCGGCAAAGGGCGCCGTCCGCGCCTTGTCGAATTTCTGGCGCAAGGCCGCGCCCTGCGGCGGGGCGGCATAGAGATAGCGATAGACATCCTTCCGGCTGTGATAGGCGGCGAAGAGGGGAAAGTCGCTGTCGGAGAAACGGCGCAGAACAAGGCGGTCCGTCGTGACGGGCAGTGTCGGATCCTGATGCATGGCCGTTGATCTAGGAAGGTAGGACACGCTTTGCAAGCACAGGCCCGGTCGCTGGCGGTGCGGTCAGGGATGATCGGCAAACCATTGCACGATGGCCGGCATGTTCTCCTCGAAACCACCGGGCAGGAAAACGTTGAGCAGACCGACGCGCTCGTCCGTGCGGTTCTCGAAATCGTGCATCACCGTGGGCGGAATGCGCACGAAGCTGCCGGCCGGCGCCTCGAGCCAGTCCGCGCCGGCAAGAATGCTGGCGACGCCTGAAAGCACATAGAAAAGTTCGGTATTGCCGTCGTGGGAATGGGCGCCCGGCCCGCTCGTGCGGGGCTCCAGCCACCATTCGGAAACGCTGTAGGCCTCGCCAGTCTCGCCGTGGTCGGCCTTGAAGATCGCCTGCATGCGACCAAGCGGATAATTCCGCCCCTCGCCCGGCCGCAGGAACAACACATCTGCGGCCGTCTTTTCGCCTGTCGTTTTCGCTTCACCTGCCATGACACGCCTCTATCCGCATTGCTGCTCCGTCGAAAGCGCCAAGGCAGAGGCCGGCGCATCCGCCGGCCCGACCAGTCCATTCCAGAACGGGTTGTCTTCTCAGAACGGGATGTCGTCGTCCATGTCGCGGGAGAGCGAACCACCGCCGCCGCCGCCCGAACGGCTGCCGCCACCGCTGCTGCCGCCGCCCGAAGACGGACGCGAGCCGTAGTCGTCGTAGCTCGGTGCGCCGCCGCCGTAATTGCTGCTGCCGCCGAAGTCGCCGCCGCCGCGGCGCTCGCCGCCGCCTTCACCGCGACCGTCGAGCATGGTCAGCGTCGAGTTGAAGCCCTGCAGCACGACTTCCGTCGTATAGCGGTCGTTGCCCGTCTGGTCCTGCCACTTGCGGGTCTGCAGCGCGCCTTCGATATAGAGCTTGGCGCCCTTCTTCACATACTGCTCGATGACCTTGCAGAGCGGCTCGCTGAAGACGACGACATTGTGCCATTCCGTCTTTTCGCGGCGCTCGCCGCTGTTGCGGTCCCGCCAGGTTTCGGACGTCGCGATGCGCAGGTTGGCGATCGGCCGACCGTCCTGCGTCCGCCGGATTTCCGGGTCCGCCCCGACATTGCCGATCAAGATCACCTTGTTGACGCTTCCAGCCATACCCGTACTTCCCGTTGTCGCGCCGGACGAAGGCGCCCGACATCATTTCACTACACGAATGCGTCATCTTATCGGCTGACGACCGCCGACGCCGCCCCGTGCAAGTGGTAATCCACAGATCAATTGTAAATTTTCGTTCTTTTTTTGTTCTAATAATTCCCTACACTCTTGTCAACCGAATCGGAAACAGGCACGGAATCTTCCCATCGCGCATGGACAGGCTCCACCTAATCCCTACATAGGGGCCGATCCCACTTGCAATGCGCAACGATTTCTGACGCTGGACACCATGAGCGAACTCAAGACCATTTCCATTCGCGGCGCGCGCGAACACAATCTCAAGGGCATCGACCTCGACCTGCCCCGCAACAAGCTGATCGTCATGACCGGGCTTTCCGGATCGGGCAAGTCGTCGCTTGCCTTCGACACGATCTATGCCGAGGGCCAGCGCCGCTATGTCGAGAGCCTGTCGGCCTATGCCCGCCAGTTCCTCGAAATGATGCAGAAGCCGGACGTCGACCAGATCGACGGCCTGTCGCCGGCCATTTCCATCGAGCAGAAGACGACCTCGAAGAACCCGCGTTCGACCGTCGGCACGGTCACCGAGATCTACGACTACATGCGCCTGCTCTTCGCGCGCGTCGGCGTGCCCTATTCGCCGGCGACGGGCCTGCCCATCGAAAGCCAGACCGTCAGCCAGATGGTCGACCGCGTGCTGGATTTCGGCGAAGGCACCCGTCTCTATATCCTCGCGCCCGTCGTGCGCGGCCGCAAGGGGGAGTACAAGAAGGAACTCGCCGAGCTGATGAAGAAGGGCTTCCAGCGCGTCAAGGTCGACGGCCAGTTCTACGAGATCGCCGACGTTCCGGCGCTCGACAAGAAATACAAGCACGACATCGACGTGGTGGTCGACCGCGTCGTCGTGCGCGCCGACCTTGCCTCGCGCCTCGCCGACAGCATCGAGACCTGCCTGAAGCTCGCCGATGGCCTCGCCATCGCGGAATTCGCCGACAAGCCGCTGCCGATCGAGGAAACCGCCGCCGGCGGCTCGGCCAACAAGTCGCTGAACGAGACGCACGAGCGCGTGATGTTCTCGGAAAAATTCGCCTGCCCGGTTTCCGGTTTCACCATTCCGGAAATCGAGCCGCGGCTGTTCTCGTTCAACAACCCCTTCGGCGCCTGCCCGACCTGCGACGGCCTCGGCAGCCAGCAGAAGATCGACCCTGATCTCATCGTGCCGGAAAACGAGCGCACGCTGCGCGACGGCGCCATCGCGCCCTGGGCCAAATCCTCGTCGCCCTACTACACCCAGACGCTGGAAGCACTGGGCGCCGCCTATGGCTTCAAGCTCTCCAACCGCTGGTCGGAACTGTCGGCGGAGGCGCAGAAGGCGATCCTGCATGGCACGGACGAGAAGATCGAGTTCAACTACAAGGACGGCGCGCGCTCCTACAAGACGGTGAAGACCTTCGAGGGCATCGTGCCGAACCTCGAGCGCCGCTGGAAGGAAACGGACTCGGCCTGGTCGCGCGAGGAAATCGAGCGCTACATGTCCGCCGCGCCCTGCCCGGCCTGCGCCGGCTACCGCCTGAAGCCCGAGGCGCTGGCGGTGAAGATCAACAAGCTGCATATCGGCGAGGCGACGGCCATGTCGATCCGCGTCGCGCGCGACTGGTTCGAGGCGCTGCCGGAGCATTTCAACAGCAAGCAGAACGAGATCGCCGTCCGCATCCTGAAGGAGATCCGCGAGCGCCTGCGCTTCCTCAACGACGTCGGCCTCGAATATCTCTCGCTCTCGCGCAATTCCGGCACGCTGTCGGGCGGCGAAAGCCAGCGCATCCGCCTCGCCTCGCAGATCGGCTCGGGCTTGACGGGCGTGCTCTACGTGCTGGACGAGCCCTCCATCGGCCTGCACCAGCGCGACAATGCGCGCCTGCTCGACACGCTCCGGCACCTGCGCGACATCGGCAACACGGTCATCGTCGTCGAGCATGACGAGGACGCCATCCTGACGGCGGACTATGTGGTCGATATCGGCCCCGCCGCCGGCATCCATGGCGGCGAGGTCATCGCCCAGGGGTCGCCCGAGGAGGTCATCGCCAATCCGGCCTCGCTGACGGGCAAGTATCTTTCGGGCGAACTCGCGGTCGCCGTGCCCGGCGAGCGCCGCAAGCCGAAGAAGAAAAAGGAAATCAAGGTCGTCGGCGCCAAGGCCAACAACCTGAAGAACGTCACCGCCTCCATTCCGCTCGGCGTCTTCACGGCCGTGACGGGCGTGTCCGGCGGCGGCAAGTCGACCTTCCTGATCGAGACGCTCTACAAGTCCGCCGCCCGCCGCATCATGGGCGCGCGCGAAATCCCGGCCGAACACGAGCGCATCGACGGCTTCGAATATATCGACAAGGTCATCGACATCGACCAGTCGCCGATCGGTCGCACGCCGCGCTCCAACCCGGCGACCTATACCGGCGCCTTCACGCCGATCCGCGACTGGTTCGCGGGCCTTCCCGAAGCGAAGGCGCGCGGCTACCAGCCGGGCCGCTTCTCCTTCAACGTCAAGGGCGGACGCTGCGAGGCCTGCCAGGGCGACGGCGTCATCAAGATCGAAATGCACTTCCTGCCCGATGTCTACGTCACCTGCGACGTCTGCCACGGCAAGCGCTACAACCGCGAAACGCTCGACGTCACCTTCAAGGGCAAGTCGATCGCCGACGTCCTGGACATGACCGTCGAGGAAGGCGTCGACTTCTTCGCCGCCGTTCCGGCCGTGCGCGACAAGCTGGTGACGCTGAACCAGGTCGGTCTCGGCTATATCAAGGTCGGCCAGCAGGCGAACACGCTGTCGGGCGGCGAGGCGCAGCGCGTCAAGCTTGCCAAGGAGCTGTCGAAGCGCTCCACCGGCCGCACGCTCTACATCCTCGACGAGCCGACGACCGGCCTTCACTTCCACGACGTCGCAAAGCTTCTCGAAGTGCTGCACGAACTGGTCAACCAGGGCAATTCGGTGGTCGTCATCGAGCACAATCTCGAGGTCATCAAGACGGCCGACTGGATCATCGACTTCGGCCCCGAGGGCGGCGATGGCGGCGGCGAAGTGATCGCCGAGGGCACGCCCGAGGACGTCGTCAAGGTCGAACGCTCCTATACCGGCCAGTTCCTCAAGGAGCTGCTGGAACGGCGGCCGATGAAGCGCGTGGCGGCGGAATAAATGTGAGCAATACGTTTCGGGACGTCGTCTATCTAGTTGCGGTCGGTAAGGTGCGCGTTTCGCTCCATGCTGTACAGGAATTGATAAACGACGGTCTTTTGATTGAGCCCTTGGTCACTAATCTATCGAAGGCGACGCTCGTGGAGGATTATCCAGACTATCACAAAGGTCCTGCTATCCTTGTGCTTCAAAGAGACGAGACTGGCGAACCGGTGCACTTGGTTTGGGGAATACCCGCGGGTGAAAAGGAACCGGCCGTTTTGGTAACGGCCTATAGACCCGATCTCAGAAAGTGGGATCCTTCGTTCACGAAGAGGCGGATATGACAAGAACAACAGTTCAGTTCATCCGTGAGGGTGACCGCTTGGCCGAAGTTGAAATTCAGCTTGAGGATGCTGATGTTCACTGGGGGCCGACCTTGAACATGGAGCAGGTTCGTAGGCTCGATCGCGTTCGCCAGGCGTTACGCATCGGTGACGTGGCGACTGCTTCGCACGATGCTAAAATCTATCGGCTTCAAGCCGAAGAATTCGACATGGAAGCCTCAGCAGTTCACGGGTTTGGAGAAGGGGCGACACCCTATTCCTTGCCCCCGCAGGTCCGGAATGACGGACGGTCGGCTACGGTCGACGCAATTATTGCGAAAATGGAGGATCATGCAGTGAGCACATCGGGCACCATCAGAACCGGCATCGGCGGCTGGACCTTCGATCCGTGGGAAGGCACCTTCTATCCCGAGAAGCTGCCGAAGAAGCGCCAGCTCGAATTCGCCAGCCGCGAGCTTACGGCCATCGAGGTCAACGGCACCTATTACGGGTCGCAGAAGCCCGAGACCTTCGCCAAATGGGCCTCCGAAGTGCCTGACGGTTTCATCTTCTCCCTGAAGGCCAGCCGCTTCACGACGAACCGCAAGGTGCTCGCCGATGGCGGGGAATCCGTCGAGAAGTTCCTGACGCAGGGCCTCACCGAACTCGGCGCGCATCTCGGCCCGATCCTCTGGCAGTTTCCGCCGACGAAGAAATTCGAGCCCGACGATTTCGAGGGCTTCCTGAAGCTGCTGCCGGAAAAGCTCGATGGCCTGTCGCTGAAACACGCACTCGAAGTGCGCAACGACACCTTCATGACACCGGAATTCGCCGCCCTCGCCCGCAAATACAATGCCGCCATCGTCTATGCGCAGCACGAGGACTATCCGGAGATTGCCGACGTGACGGCGGACTTCGTCTATGCCCGCCTGCAGAAGGGCTCGGACGACATCAAGACCTGCTATCCGGAAAAGGCGCTCGACGAATGGGCGGCGCGTCTGAAGGATTGGGCCGGCGGCGGCGAGCCCTCGGATCTGCCGAAGATCGACCCCGACACCAGGCCGGCGAAAAAGCCCCGCGATGTCTTCGCCTTCTTCATCACCTCGGGCAAGGTGAATGCGCCGAACGGCGCGCGGGCGCTTCAGACGCGCGTGGGATGAGAAGGAGCGTCGGCGTCAGATGACGCCATGCGCCTTCAGCAGCGCCTGCTCGTCGCCGGAGACCCAGCCAAACACCTTTGGCTGGCCGTCCAGCATCTGGACAAGGTAGTGAACGTCGAAATCGATGGCGATATCCGGCTGGTCCGCACGCGTGTAGAGCGCGGTCCATGCGACATGCGCCAGGCAATGGCGGTCGTCTATCGGAGAAAGGCGGATATCGCGGATGCGCATTTCCTTTGTCCCGATGTCCCGGTAACGCGCATAGCCTTCAGTCATGGCCTCTCTGAAATGCCCGTCGTTCTTCCCGGCCGCCACGCCGGCGGGCGAGGCCGCAATGAAGTCCGTCGCATAGAGGGCCGCGACGTCCTCCATGTCAGCGTCTCCACCGAGCGACTGGTTGAAAAGCCTCTCATACCGCTCGAAGAAGGCCCTGACGCTGCTTTCCATCGACGAACCTCCTATGGCCATGGCGGGATCGCCTCCGGCAGATCTTCCGCAATCAACCCTTCGCCCGCTTTGTGGCCCGCCGCGCCGTGGCGCCATACGGCGCTAGCGGCCGCTTCGAAGGCGGGCATGCCCTGGGCAAGATGCGCGCCGACGATGCCGGCGAGCACATCGCCGGAGCCGGCTGTCGCAAGCCAGGGCGGCGCGTTTTCGTTGACGAGCGCGCGCCCGTCCGGCGCGGCGATAACCGTATCCGCCCCTTTGAGAACAAGCACGGCATTGCTGCGCGCGGCCGCACGTTGCGCACGCTCGATTTTCGAGAGGCTCCTGTCGGCGGCAAGATCGGGGAACAGCCGGGCGAATTCCCCGTCATGGGGCGTCAGCACCAGGCGTGGATTTCCACCGGCAAAGAGGGCGAAAAGGTCGTCCGGCGCGTCGCGGAAGGCGCTGATGCCATCGGCATCGAGCACGAGGCTGCGGCCGCTTTCGGCGAGCTGGCGGACATAGCGGCGCGCCTTGCCGGCATCGCCGAAGCCAGGGCCGAGCACGAAGGTTTTCAGCCGTGCGTCTTCGATGAGGGCGGCAAGATCCGCTTCGCTATCGAGGGATTTCAGCATCACGCCGGTAAGATGCGCCGCGTTGGCGGAAAGGGCCTCGCCGGGCGACAGCAACGTGACGAGCCCTGCCCCCGCATGCAGGCCTGCCAGGGCGGAGAGCCGGGCCGCGCCGGTGGCCGTCGCCGGGCCGGAAAAGACGGCAAGATGGCCGCGCACATATTTGTGCGTCACCCCCGTCTGCACCGGCAGCGCCAGGCGCCAGACCGCCGGACGGTTGATCCGCATGTGGCCGGCATGGCGCGCGAGGATGCGCGCGGGAATGCCGATATCGAAAACCTCCACCGTCCCTGCCATCGCCCGTCCCGGCAGGAGCAGATGACCGGGCTTGCGGCACTGGAAGGTGACCGTCGCCACCGCCTCGAAGGCCGCGCCGCGCACCTGCCCCGTGCGCCCGTCGATGCCGGACGGCAGATCGACCGCAAGGACGGGCAGGACAGTCTGGCCGACGGCCGCGATGAGCCGCGCCACCGTCTCCGGCACGTCGCGCGACAGGCCCGCACCAAACAGCGCGTCGACAACGACATCGCCGGCTCGCGGAACATAATCGGCCAGCGGTCTCGTTGCGCCCGCAAAGGCGGCGAAGGCCGTCGCGGCGTCGCCCGTCAAGGCCGCGGCATCGCCGAGCGTGTAGACGGCAATATCGGCGCCGGCCTCCTGCAGGGCACGGGCAGCGACATAGCCATCGCCGCCATTGTTGCCGGGGCCGCAGAGCACGGCAAAGCGCAGCGCGCCGGGAAAAAGGCGAAGCGCCGCGGCGGCAACCGCGTGCCCGGCCCGCTCCATCAGCCCGTAGCTCGAAAGGCCCGATGCGGCGGCGGCGCGGTCAATGCGGCCCATGTCCTCGGGCGTAGCGATCAGCGTATCGATCTCGTGGTGCATGCCGCCAGCATGACCGTAAAGCGGTGGCCGAGGCAAGCCCGGAGGCCCATCCAGTCTCAAGCCTGTTTTTTATGCATATGCCCATTCGATATGCTCAAATTTGCAGCTTTCGACGCCACCCCTGCGCGCGACGGCGCAGGCATGCGGCGCGTGACGGAAAAAGAGATAATTTTTAGGCAGTTGCCTCTAGCCCTTTTGTCCGGAAAGCCGCATCATCGCCGCCGTGAGGACGAGCGGGATCGTGCGGCAAGCGGATTTATTCCATCTGGCACGCATTCTGCTTTCAAGTTGGCATGCCACGTGCATTAAAGTTCCCAGCGGGCGCAGTTCCGCGCAAACGGGAGAAGCGGAGAGACATTTTCTCATGAAAAAGATCGAAGCGATCATCAAGCCTTTCAAACTCGATGAGGTGAAGGAGGCTCTTCAGGAAGTCGGCCTGCAGGGTATCACCGTCACCGAGGCGAAGGGCTTTGGACGCCAGAAGGGGCACACGGAGCTTTACCGTGGCGCCGAATACGTCGTCGACTTCCTGCCCAAGGTGAAGGTCGAGGTCGTTCTGGCGGACGAGAACGCGGAAGCCGTGATCGAGGCGATCCGCAACGCGGCCCAGACCGGCCGCATCGGCGATGGCAAGATCTTTGTCTCCAACGTCGAGGAAGTCATCCGCATCCGCACCGGTGAAACCGGCGTCGACGCCATCTAATCCCGCCCGGCCGTCCGGCCGAGGCTCTACTCGTCATTTCACACAGGGACCAATACACATGACGACTGCCAACGAAATCCTCAAGCAGATCAAGGAAAACGACGTCAAGTTCGTCGACTTGCGCTTTACCGACCCGCGCGGCAAGCTGCATCACGTCACGATGGATGTCGGTTGCGTCGACGAAGACATGTTTGCCGACGGCGTCATGTTCGACGGCTCCTCGATCGGCGGCTGGAAGGCCATCAACGAGTCCGACATGGTCCTGATGCCCGATCCGGCGACGGTGCACATCGATCCGTTCTTCGCCCAGTCGACCCTCGTCGTCATGTGCGACATCCTCGAGCCGGTCTCGGGCGAAGCCTACAATCGCGACCCGCGCGGAACGGCCAAGAAGGCAGAAGCCTATCTCAAGGCCTCGGGTATCGGCGACACCGTCTATGCCGGCCCGGAGCCGGAATTCTTCGTCTTCGACGACGTCAAGTACAAGGCCGACCCGTACAATACGGGCTTCAAGCTGGATTCGTCCGAACTGCCGTCCAACGACGACACCGATTATGAAACCGGCAACCTCGGCCATCGTCCGCGCGTCAAGGGCGGCTATTTCCCGGTCCCGCCGGTCGATTCGTGCCAGGACATGCGTTCGGAAATGCTCACGGTGCTCACCGAGATGGGCGTCACCGTCGAAAAGCAGCACCACGAAGTGGCTGCCGCCCAGCACGAGCTCGGCGTCAAGTTCGACACGCTCGTGCGCAGCGCCGACAAGGTGCAGATCTACAAATACGTCGTGCACCAGGTCGCCAATGCCTACGGCAAGACGGCCACCTTCATGCCGAAGCCGATCTTCGGCGACAACGGCTCGGGCATGCACGTTCACCTGTCGATCTGGAAGGATTCGAAGCCCCAGTTCGCCGGCGACGAATATGCCGGCCTGTCGGAAAGCTGCCTCTACTTCATCGGCGGCATCATCAAGCATGCCAAGTCGATCAACGCCTTCACCAACCCGACGACGAACTCCTACAAGCGTCTCGTCCCGGGTTATGAAGCGCCGGTCCTGCTCGCCTACTCGGCCCGCAACCGCTCCGCCTCCTGCCGCATTCCGTTCGGCACGGGTCCGAAGTCCAAGCGCGTCGAAATCCGCTTCCCCGACCCGCTCGGCAACCCCTATCTCGGCTTCGCCGCCATGCTGATGGCCGGCCTCGACGGCATCAAGAACAAGATCCATCCCGGCAAGGCCATGGACAAGGATCTCTACGACCTGCCGCCGAAGGAACTGAAGAAGATCCCGACGGTCTGCGGCTCGCTGCGCGAAGCGCTGGAGAACCTCGACAAGGACCGCAAGTACCTGACGGCCGGCGGCGTGTTCGACGACGACCAGATCGATTCCTACATCGAGCTGAAGATGGCGGAAGTCATGCGCTTCGAAATGACGCCGCACCCGGTCGAGTTCGACATGTACTACTCGGCCTGATCGGCCGGTTTCCTCCCGCCTTCGGGCGGGAGGGTCCAGAAGACGAAAAACCCGGCCACTGGCCGGGTTTTTTATTGTCTGAACGGTTTGGCGCAGCTCGCGCTACTGCTGAAGCCGCTGCTTCAGCAGGTTCAGGTATTCCTCGTTGGAATCGTCGGCATTCGCCCCGGACGCGGCGCCCGCCGCCGGCTTGCAGCTTGGCTTGTAGTCCAGCGCCATGCCGGCCTTGACGCAGACGCCGACCTGCCAGCCGGGCGGCAAGGCCGTGAGGTCGACGGTCTTCCATTTGGGGTGGCCGGTGGTCTTCAACTTGTCGAGCCCACCGATGATGAGGTTCGAAAAATCCGCCACCGTCTTGCAGCTGTCGCGATGATAGGCGTTGCGCTTGGTATCGTAGTCATAGGTCATCATCACGGCCTTCACCGCGATGAGATCCACCGGCTGGTCCTGGAAGGAATAGGTGCCGGCGTCGATGCGCGAGGGCGTATAGGTCGCCAGAAGCGGCGCCTCGGTGATCGGCACCAGGTGGAATTTCGCCTTGTCGATGCTGTTGCCGGTAAAGAGCGCGGCCGGCGCGCCGGCAACGTAGAAGAAGGCGTCGATCTCGCCGGACAGCAGCTTCGGCAGCGCCTCGTCCGGGTTGATGTCCATGCGCTCGCCGGCCTTCACCTGCAGGATGTCCATGATGAGCGTCGCGGTGAGGAAGGTGCCGCTGTCCTTCTTGCCGACGGCGATCTTCTTGCCGGCAAGGTCCTTCATGCTGGCGATGTCCTTGCGGGCCAGCACATGGATTTCCTCGTTGTAGAGCGGGAACATGATGCGCACGCCCTTCACGGCCTTCTGCACCTCCGGGTCGTTCGCCTCGAAGGTCTTCAGATATTCCAGCACGTCGCTCTGCACGATGCCGAACTGCGTGTTGCGCCGGTTGCGCACGCCGACGAAGTTTTCCAGCGAGCCGGCGCTTTCGACGACGTTCAGCTTCAGGCCGCAGTCGGCGCCGAGGGCGGCGATGTCGCGGCCGATCTTGATATAGGTGCCCTGCGGGCCGCCCGTCATGATGTTGCGCTCAAACCCTTCGGCCGATGCGCCGCCGGCCGAAAGCGCAAGGCCGAGTGCGGCCGCCAGAACAGATCGCTTCATCGAGGTCTCCTTCCCAAGGGCATTTCCGGCAAACGCTTGTCGTGTTGGCGTCCGGAAGTGCGAAAATAAAACCGGCGGCCGGACCGCGGTCAAATCAGCAATCGCTGTCGAGATCGCGCATCATGTTGCGAAGCGTCAGGACCGGCACGCGCTTGAAGACATTGCCAAGCGCATTGGTGACGCATTCGCCGGAAAGCAGCGTGCGTTCCAGCTGGTCGCGCTGCACGCTCGTCAGACGGTCGAGCCCGGGCGTATCGCGCATCGCCTCGGCCACCAGCGCGGCATTGCGCGGGCTGCGGCCTTCGGCGGGCCTGGCATTGTCGAGCGCCGGCTTGTCGCCGCCGTCCTCCTCCGGACGGCTCGGCTGCACGGCGCGCGCGGCTGTCTCCAGCGCGCCGATGCGTTTTGTAAGTGCCGCATTCCGGGCGTTGAGTTCGGAAATCGTCTGGTCCCTGCGCGCGATTTCCGCGCGCAGGGCCGGCACATCCTGCTTGCGCAGCGTGTCTGCGGCCGATTGCGCCTGCTTGAGCTGGGCGCGCAGATCTTCCGCTTCCGCGCCGAGACGTTCGGCCTCGGCACTGCGTGTGGTCTGCTGTTGGTTGCGGGTCTCTTCGAGCGTCTTTTTGAGCCGTGCGATCTCATCCATGCTGAGCGAGAGCTGCCGATCCCGGTCGCGCTTGGCGTCTTCGGCGCGTTTTTGCAGTGCCTCGGCATCGGCGACCCGTTGCCGCGCGAGCTCGAGGTCGTTCTTCAGCCCCGGCACGATCTCCTGCGTCAGCTTGGCATTCTCGGCGAGCGCGACCGTCGCCTCGGAGGTATCGGCAGCCTTGGACGTATCGGCGTTCTTGCCGAGGGTTTCCACCTGGCGCTTCAGCGCGCCGTTCTCCTCGCTCAGCGTCTGCGCCTTCTGCGTGCTTTCCTCGATCTGCGCGACGCGGGCATCGAGTTCCCTGGCAAGGTCGGCGATGCGCTGGTCGCGCTGCTCGATCTCGCCGGAGGGCGTTGCCCCGTCCATCATGCGGAAAGCGCCGTAGCCGCCGGCCGCCCCGAGCGCGAGGCTCACCACGGAGGCGAACAGGATGCCGCCGATACCGGAGCCGCCGCCCGCTGCCGATCCGTTGCCGCTCCTGCCCCACTGATTGTTCATGCTGTCAGACCCATCCAGACCTCTATCTTCGAGGTACGCCGAAACGCCTGGTGGCGCAAGCGCCGCTCCCCTCGTGTGAAGAACGGATGACGGATGGGAACTATTGATGTTTCAACGCAATTACCCAAATATAAGCGGAAAGGTAGGTACGCGATGAAGATGCGTGACGCAAAATTTGCCATCGGCGACGTGGTCCGCCACCGGATATTCCCCTTCCGCGGCGTGATCTTCGATGTCGACCCCGAATTCGCCAATACGGAAGAGTGGTGGAACGCCATTCCGGCCGAAATACGGCCCTCGAAGGATCAGCCCTTCTATCACCTCTTCGCGGAGAACGAGGACACGGAATACGTGGCCTATGTCTCTGAACAGAACCTCATTCCCGATGACAGCGGCCAGCCGATCCGCCATCCGCAGGTCCGGGCGCTGATGGACTCCGACCACGGCCATTATCGCTGGAAGGAACAGAGCGGCATCTTCCACTGATCGCCATCTTCCACTGGCCGCCATCTTTCACTGGCTTGTCAGACCTTGACGCAACAAAAAACCCGGCCGATGGCCGGGTTTTTCATGATTGCATGGGCGTTGCCGCTTACTGGCTCTTGGCTGCCTTCTGGGCGTCTTCGAGCTTCTTGCGGGCTTCCTCGGCCTTCTTCTGCATTTCTTCCTGCAGCAGGCGCTGGCGCTCTTCGAGCTGCGACTGTTCGATCGGCTCGCCGTCGAACACGCCGGTGAAGCCTTCGAGCGAGATCTTGATCGGGTTCGGTGCGCGCTGGAAGTTGATCGAGGTGAAGACCACCTCGCCGCCCTTCTTCAGGCTTGCGATCATCTGGTCGCTCAGCAGCACTTCGGCGACGCACTTGTCGGGCATGCAGATCGCGTAGTCGATCTTCTGACCCTTGCCGCCGTCGATCTGCATCTGGACGCCGGCCGGGATGAGACGCGCGCTCGGCACCGAAATCTGCATGATCTTGCGGTTCGTCTTGCCGGATACCGTGATGAGGCCAACGGCCGTGATGAGCTGGCCGCTATTGGCCGTCAGCAGGTTCTGCACGATGCAGACGTCGTTGTCTTCCTGCTTGGTGCAGACCTTGAACCAGCCCTTCGGCGGAGCGGCCTGCTGCTGTGCCAGCGAAGCCGACGGTGCGGCCGCCAGGGCGACGGTAGCAGCAAAGGCGGAAAGCACGGTCCGCTTGATGAGATTCGATGTGAAGATCATAACGAGTTCGGTCTCCTGAAAATCCGGTGCCGGAGCGACGCCGCCCCTCCTAAAGCCCCTCGCGGGCGTTGTGGTCAGCCGTGCGCTCTCCTGTCGGCGAATTGAGGCATTTGCATGACCCGCTTCGGCGTAACCTGTTACAATGGGCCGCGCCGGATATCCAGCCTTTCCTTGCGAAAATCCTGCGCGCCTTCTATTTCCGCCCCGCCACGGTACTGTCCCCATTCGGGCGGCTATAATGGACAAGAATCATTCCGGACCAGACTCCGGCCCAGACAAGGAGACACCCTTGCGCGCCTTCCCGATGGCCTTTGCCGTCTCACTGCTCGCCCTTTCCGCCCTGCCCGGGCGCGCCGCGCCGCTGCACGGCATCGCGATGCACGGCGAGCCGGCCCTGCCGCCGGATTACAAGCATTTCAGCTACGTCAATCCGGACGTGAAGAAGGGCGGGCGCATCGCTTATGGCGTCGTCGGAACCTTCGACAATCTCAATCCCTTCATCCTGAAGAGCATGCGCACGACGGCGCGCGGCGTCTGGGATCCGGAATTCGGCAATCTTGTCTACGAATCGATGATGCAGCGCTCGCGCGACGAGGCCTTCACCATGTATGGCCTGCTCGCCGAAACGGTGGAATGGGACGAGGACCGCACCTTCGTGCAGTTCAACCTCAATCCGAAAGCGCATTGGGCGGACGGCAAGCCGGTGACGCCCGAGGACGTGATCTTCACCTTCGAGCTTCTGCGCGACAAGGGCCGCACGCCCTTCAACCGGCGCCTGGAAGGCGTCGGCAAACTGGAAAAGCTGGGCGAACACAGCGTCCGCTTCACCTTCAACGACAAGGCGGACCGCGAACTGCCGCTGCTGCTCGCCCTCTCTCCGATCCTGCCGAAACACGCCATCGACGTCGAGACCTTCGACCGCACGTCGCTCGCCCCGCCGCTCGGCTCCGGTCCCTACAGGGTCAAGGAGGTCAAGCCCGGCGAGGAGATCGTCTATGTCCGTGACCCGGACTATTGGGGCAAGGACATTCCTTCCAAGATCGGCTTCGACAATTACGACGAGATCTCCGTCGAGTATTTCCTGCAGGAGAACACGCTGTTCGAGGCCTTCAAGAAGGGCGAGATCGACCTCTATCAGGAAGGCAATCCGACGAAATGGGCACGCGGCTACGATTTCCCAAATGCGCTGTCGGGCGCCGTCGTCAAGGATAGCATCGCGCCGAAGACACCCTCCGGCATGCTCGGCTTCGTCTTCAACACCCGCCGCCCGGTCTTCCAGAACCAGGACCTGCGCAAGGCGCTGACGCTGGTCTTCGATTTCGAATGGGTAAACCGCAGCCTCTTCGAGAACGCCTACAAGCGCACGGAAAGCTACTGGCAGAACTCCGACCTCAGTTCCATGGCCGCGCCGGCCGATGCGCGCGAACGCGAGATCGCCGGCCCGGCGCTGGCGCGGATCGAGCCGGATATCCTCGCCGGCACGCATCGCCTTCCCAGGACCGACGGTTCCGGCCGCGACCGCAAGGTGCTGCGCGAGGCGATGGATTACTTCGAGAAGGCCGGCTACGCCATCAAGGACGGCCGCATGGTGGATGCTGGCGGAAAGCCGCTCGTCTTCGAGATCATGACGCAGAATGCCGACCAGGAGAAACTGGCGCTCGCCTACCAGCGGTTCCTTGCCGCGCTCGGCGTGCGTGCCGGCATCCGGACGGTCGATGATTCGCAGTACCAGAGCCGCAGCCAGACCTTCGACTACGACATCATCATCAAGGCCTTCCCCTCCTCGCTCTCGCCGGGCATCGACCAGATCAGCTATTGGGGCTCGATTTCGCGCGAGCGGCAGGGCAGCTCGAACTTTGCGGGCGTTGCCGATCCCGATGTCGATCGCATCATCGACGCCATGCTGAGGGCGCGCACGGCGGAGGACTTCCGCTCGGCCGTGCGCCTGCACGACAGGATGCTGCTTTCCGGCTATTATGTCGTGCCGCTCTACCATCTCGGTCAGCAATGGGTGGCCCATTCCAAACATATCGCCCGGCCGGAGACGGTTCCGCTCTACGGATTCCAGTTTCCGACCTGGTGGGATGCGCGGGCGCAATGACAAGGGGCATCCCCAGAATTGGGGTTACATCGAGGTAACCTGTTGAAAGCGGCGGCGGGCCGGCCTATCTCGGCGGTAACTTCGAACTTGCCGCGCAATGTCCTGTAACGATTTTCATTTCAGGTGTTGCGCGAGCGCCGGCAGATGCCGGCAGCGTGAAAGGAAAACCGGATGGAAGCCATTTCGATCGATGTCGTCTCGGATGTCGTCTGCCCCTGGTGCTATCTCGGCCGCCAGCGCCTCGAACAGGCGATCGACAACGTGAAGGACGAACTCGCCGTCTCGGTGACGTTCCGACCCTACCAGCTCAATCCCGACATGCCCGCCGAAGGCGTCGACCACAAGAAGCACCTTGCCGAAAAGCTCGGCGGCGCCGAGGCCGTCAACCGCGCCCACGACACCTTGACCGGTCTCGGCCAGCAGGACGGCATCGCCTTCGATTTCCCGGCGGTGAAGATCAGCCCGAACACGCTCGATGCCCATCGTCTGCTGCGCTGGGCGATGATCGAGGGGCCGCAGGTGCAGAGCCGCGTCGCGCTCGCCCTCTTCAAGGCCTATTTCGAGGAAGGCCGCAATGTCGGCGACCGCGCCGTTCTGCTCGACGTCGCCGAAACCGCCGGTATGGACCGGGCGGTCGTCAGCGCGCTGTTTTCCGCCGGCGCCGATGTCGATTCGGTCAAGGAAGAGATCGGCATGGCCCGCGACATGGGCGTTACCGGCGTTCCCTGCTTCATCATCGACAACAAATACGCGGTGATGGGGGCGCAGTCGGTGGATGTGCTGACCAATGCCTTCCGCGAGATCGCGGCGATGAAGGCGCAGGAGCGCATCGGAAAGAACTGAGCCTTGAACGGCAGCCGTTCATCCGGCTGCCGCCTCCTTCTCCGGGCGGGAGAAGGACGACAGGAGATACGGATGACGGACGGTCCCGCTCTCAGGTCGGCTGCTTCGCCAGCCCCGCCAATTGCGTCATCACCTGCGCCGCCCCGGTCAGGCGCTTTTCCGGCGTCGGATATTCGCGCGCGAGGAACAGGCTCTGGTCTGGCCGGATCTTCGCCATCGTTCCCTGCTTGGCGATATAGCCGACCAGCGCCGCAGGGTTCGGGAACTCCTTGTGGCGGAACTGCACGACGACGCCCTTCGGCCCGGCATCGAGCTTTTCGACATTGGCCACGCGGCAGAGCGACTTGATGTAGACGATCTTCAGGAGGTGCTGCACCTCGAGCGGCAGCGGCCCGAACCGGTCGATCAGTTCGGCGCCGAAGGCGTCGATGTCGCCAAGCTCGGTGATCTCGCCGAGGCGGCGATAGAGGCCGAGGCGAAGATGCAGGTCCGGCACGTACTCGTCGGGGATCATCACCGGCGTGCCGACGGAGATCTGCGGCGACCAGCCGCTATCGGCAATCTCCTCGTCACCCTTGATTTCGGCGACCGCCTCCTCGAGCATCTGCTGGTAGAGCTCGAAGCCGACTTCCTTGATATGACCGGACTGTTCCTCGCCGAGCAGGTTGCCCGCGCCGCGAATGTCGAGGTCGTGGCTGGCGAGCTGGAAACCGGCGCCGAGCGTGTCGAGCGATTGCAGCACCTTGAGGCGGCGCTCCGCCATGCCCGTCAGCGTGCGGTTGACCGGCAGCGTCAGGAGCGCGAAGGCGCGCACCTTCGACCGGCCGACACGGCCGCGCAACTGGTAGAGCTGCGCAAGGCCGAACATGTCGGCGCGGTGGATGATCATCGTGTTGGCCGTCGGCACGTCGAGGCCGGATTCGACGATGGTGGTCGACAGCAGCACATCGTAGCGGCCTTCGTAGAAGGCGTTCATGATGTCTTCGAGTTCCGTCGCCGGCATCTGGCCATGCGCGACGGCCACCTTCAGCTCCGGCACGTCCTGCCGCAGGAAATCATGGATTTCCGAGAGATCGCTGAGGCGCGGGCAGACATAGAAGCTCTGGCCGCCGCGATAATGTTCGCGCATCAGCGTCTCGCGGATGACGAGCGGATCGAAGGGGGAGATGAAGGTGCGCACCGCCATGCGGTCGACCGGAGGCGTGGTGATCAGCGACAGTTCGCGCACGCCCGTCATGGCAAGTTGCAGGGTGCGCGGGATGGGCGTTGCCGACAGCGTCAGCACATGCACGTCGCTCTTCAGCTCCTTCAGCCGCTCCTTGTGCTTGACGCCGAAGTGCTGCTCCTCGTCGATGATGAGGAGGCCGAGATTGGCGAACTTGATCGAGCTGCCGAGCAGCGCATGCGTGCCGACGACGATATCCGTCTTGCCCTCGGAAAGCTCCTTCTTGGTCAGCGCCAGTTCCTTCGAGCCGACGAGGCGGGACGCCTGCTGCAGGCGGATCGGCAGACCGCGGAAGCGGTCGGAGAAGGTCTTGAAATGCTGGCGAGAGAGCAGCGTGGTCGGTACCACGACGGCGACCTGCACGCCGTTCATCGCCGCGATGAAGGCGGCGCGCAGCGCCACTTCCGTCTTGCCGAAGCCGACGTCGCCGCAGACCAGCCGGTCCATCGGACGGCCCGCGCCGAGATCCTCGCGCACCGCGTCGATGGCATTCGCCTGATCGTCGGTCTCGTCATAGGGGAAGCGGGCGGCAAATTCGTCATAGACGCCGTCGGGCGCGGCGAGCACCGGCGCATGGCGCACGAGGCGCGCGGCGGCAATCTGGATGAGCCCGTTCGCCATGTCGAGCAGGCGCTTCTTGAGCTTGGCCTTGCGCGCCTGCCAGGCGACGCCGCCCAGCTTGTCGAGCATCGCATCGGTGCCCTCGCCGCCATAGCGCGACAGCAGGTCGATGTTTTCGACGGGCAGGAAGAGCTTGGCCTCGTCGGCATAGACGAGTTCAAGGCAGGCATGCGGCGCACCGGCCGCCTCGATGGTGCGCAGGCCGACGAAACGCCCGATGCCGTGTTCGGCATGCACGACGATGGAGCCTTCGTCGAGACCGGCGACCTCGGTGAGGAAGTCCGCCCCGCGCTTGCGCCGCTTGGAGCGCCGCACCATGCGGTCGCCGAGAATGTCCTGTTCGCCGATGACGACGACATCGCCCGCCTCGAAGCCGCTTTCGAGGCTGAGGACGGCCGATCCCGCCTCGCCCGGCTTCAGCTTGCGCAGATCGCCGAATTTCTCGACGGGCACGACATTGCCGAGCCCGTGTTCGGCAAGCACCTGCAGCAGGCGATCGAGCGAACCTTCCGACCAGCCGGTGACGAGCACCTTGGCGCCGGTGGCCCGCTTGTCGGCAATGTGTTTCACCGCCTGGTCGAAGACGTTGACGCGCGCGCCATCGGCATCCTCGCTGCCGGCCGGCCGCGCCCAACGCATGCCGGTGCGCGCCTCGACGGCCTCCACATGGCGCGCCTCGCCTTCATGCTCGTTGAAGGGCGATAGCCGGATGGCGTTGCGTTCGTCGAGCTCGCGGGCGAAGCGTTCGGCGTCGAGATAGAGCAGGCCCGGCGGCACCGGCTTGTAGGGCGTGGCCTGCGCCACCTGCCCCTTGCCGGGCGTCGCGGAGGCAAGGCGCGCGTCGTAGTAGTCGCGCACCAGGCGCGAGCGCTCGATAGCCGCCTCCCGTACGGTATGGTCCGTGACGATACGAAAGCCGTCGAGATAGTCGAAGGCCGTTTCCAGCCCGCCGTAGAACAGCGGCAGCCAGTGCTCCATGCCCGCATAGCGCCGTCCCTCGGAAACGGCCTGGTAGAGCGCGTCGTCGCGCGTCGCCGCACCGAAGGAAGAGAGATACTGCTTGCGGAAATGCGAGATCGTCTCCGGCGTCAGCGTCACCTCGCTCATCGGGTTGAGATCGAGGGAGCGCGCCTGGCCGGTCGTGCGCTGGCTGGCGGGGTCGAAGGACCGGATCGATTCCAGCGTGTCGCCGAAGAAATCGAGGCGAACGGGCTCGAGGCTCCCCGGAACGAACACGTCGAGGATACCGCCGCGCACGGCATATTCGCCGACCTCGCGCACGGTCGCGACCCGCTCGAAGCCGTTGCGCTCCAGCCGGGCGGCAATATCGTCCATGCGGACCTGGTTGCCGGGCCTTGCCGAGAAGGCGAGGCTTTCGATGGTCGGCCGCGGCGCCGTCTTCTGCAGCATGGCATTGACGGTGACGAGCACGATGGCCGCATGCGGCTTCTTCTGGTGCGCGATCAGCGCCGACAGCGCGGAAAGCCGCCGGGCGGACACTTCGGCGCTGGGCGAGACGCGGTCATAGGGAAGGCAGTCCCAGCCGGGCAGCGTCAGCACCGGAATGTCGGGCGCCACGAAGCCGAGCATCTGTTCGAGGTCGGAAATGCGCTGGCCGTCGGAGAGCACATAGGCGACGGGGCCGGTCTTGCGGGCAAGGTCGGCAAGGATCAGCGGCTCGACGCCGGAGGGGACCGCGCCGATGGTCATCGGCCGGCCCGCCGCGGCGATGCGTTCAGGGGAGAATCCGGGGATCATGCGCTGGTATCTTTGAAGAGCGGCGAAAAATCGGGGCGATAGGCGGCGATGCGCGGGAAGAGACCATCGCGGAATTCGGCCGGCACCGGCTTTTCGCCGGTCACCCACTTCACGAGGTCGTTGTCCTCCTCGGCCATGATGCGTTCGAGTTCGTCCAGTTCCTCCTCGGAGAGCGTGGCGATCTCGGCATCGGCGAAGGCGCCGAGCACCAGGTCCATCTCGCGGATGCCCCGGTGCCAACAGCGGAAAAGGATGCGCTTGCGCCGCGGGTCGATCTCGGCGCTCGAGCGTGTCGTTCCCGTCATGATCGTCCTCGCTTTCCAAGCCGCAGTCCAGTTGGCGCTTCTATAGACCGGCAAAAGCCGCTTGTCAGCCTTGCCAAAGGCATGATCTCCGGCGATTTTGCCCGCCATGAGACCTGCCCTGCTCGATCCGCTCTTCGCCCCCCTCTCCTCGCTTCCCGGCATCGGCCCGAAGCTGGGCGATCTTTTCGCGCGCCTTCTCGGCCACGAGAGCATCGAGGATTGCCGGGTCATCGACCTCGTCTTCCACTTCCCCCACTCCATCGTCGACCGGCGCAACCAGCCGGGCATCGCCAATGCGCAGCAGGGCGTCATCGTCACCATCACCGGCCGCGTCGATCGCCATCAGCCTCCGCCGCCGGGCAAGGCGAACATGCCCTACCGTGTCTTCCTGCAGGACGAGACGGGAGAACTGGCGCTCACCTTCTTCCGCGCCAAGGGCAACTGGCTGGAAAAGGCACTGCCCATCGACGAGACCGTGGTGGTGAGCGGCAAGGTCGACTGGTTCAACGGCCGTCCCTCCATGGTGCATCCGGACTACATGGTCCGGCTCGGCGAGGCGGACAACCTGCCGCTGGTCGAGCCCGTGCATGGCCTGACCGCGGGCCTGACGGCGCGCGTGCTGCGCAAGGCGGTAGAAGCCGCGCTCACACGCGTGCCGCACCTGCCGGAATGGATCGATGCGACGCTGGCGCAACGGCAGAGTTTTCCTTCCGCCTTCGATGCCTTCCACCGCCTGCACGATCCGCGCGACGAGACGGATCTCGATCCGCAGGCCCCGGCCCGCCGGCGCCTTGCCTATGACGAATTCCTCGCCGGTCAGATCTCGCTCGCCCTCGTGCGCCAGCGTCTGCGCAAGGTGGCTGGCCGGCCGGTGAACGCCACGTGTGCGCTCAGTCGCCCGGTCATCGACGCCCTGCCCTTTTCGCTGACCAACAGCCAGCAGACGGCCATTGCCGAGGTGCTGAAGGACATGGCCGGCGAGCAGCGCATGCTGCGGCTGCTGCAAGGCGATGTCGGGGCCGGCAAGACGGCGGTGGCGCTGATGGCGATGCTGGCGGCCGTCGAATCCGGCGGCCAGGCGGTGCTGATGGCGCCGACGGAAATCCTCGCGCGCCAGCATTTTGCAACGCTTTCCCGCATGGCGGCGCCGGCGGGCGTCACCATCGACGTGCTGACCGGCCGCACCAAAGGCCGCGAGCGCGACGCCATCCTCGAACGCATCGCCTCCGGCGAGACGCAGATGGTCATCGGCACGCATGCGCTCTTCCAGGACAATGTCGCCTACAAGGATCTCGTGCTTGCCGTGGTCGACGAGCAGCACCGCTTCGGCGTGCACCAGCGCCTGCGCCTGACGGCCAAGGGCATCTCGCCGCACATGCTCGTCATGACCGCGACGCCCATTCCCCGCACGCTCGTTCTCGCCGCCTTCGGCGACATGGACGTTTCCAAGCTCACGGAAAAGCCGGCCGGCCGCAAGCCGATCCAGACCGTCGTCGTGCCGCAGGAACGCACCGGCGATATCGTCGACCGGCTGCGCGCGGCGCTCGCCGAGGGCAAGAAGGCTTACTGGATCTGCCCGCTGGTCGAGGAAACGGAAGAAAGCGAGCTGATGTCCGTTGAGGAGCGGCACGCGACGCTCGCCAGCATCTTCGGTCCCGCCGCCGGCCTCGTGCACGGGCGCATGAGCGGGCCGGAAAAGGACGCCGCCATGCTGGCCTTCAAGAATGGCGAGACGCGGCTTCTGGTGGCAACGACGGTTGTGGAGGTGGGCGTGGACGTGCCGGATGCCTCCATCATGGTGATCGAACATGCCGAACGCTTCGGCCTTGCCCAGCTTCACCAGCTGCGCGGCCGCGTCGGGCGCGGCGCGGAGGCGTCGAGCTGCATCCTGCTCTACAAGGGGCCGCTCAGCGAGAACGGCCATGCGCGCCTGTCCATCCTGCGCGAGACGGAGGACGGCTTCCGCATCGCCGAGGAAGACCTGAAGCTGCGCGGCGAAGGCGAGCTTCTCGGCACAAGGCAATCCGGCACGCCGGGCTTCCTCGTGGCCAGCCTCGAAGCCCATGGCGACCTTCTGGAAATCGCCCGCAAGGACGCCGTCTATGTGCTGGAACGCGATCCGGACCTGACGAGCGAACGCGGCGAGGCGATCCGCACGCTGCTCTATCTTCACCGCCGGGACGAGGCGATCCGGTTCCTGCGCGCCGGGTGACCACACAATCGTGATTTCGTGGCTTTGACGCAGGGGCGCATACTCGCAGCGCATCAGCGAAAAAGGAGAAATGCCATGAAGACAGTTCTCGTCGTCGCAGCAGCGCTCGGCCTTTCGGCATCCGCGGCCCTTGCCGATTGCGCCTGGCACAACAAGACCTCGGCCGACGCCAAGGTCGACAAGACCATCACGACGGCAAGCGTCGTCACCACCGAAAAACAGTCCCGCCTTCCGGCGACAACCGACCCGATCCTCCTGCAGGAGCAAGAGGACGCGGCTGTCGCGGACTAGGCGCCCGGGGCCGTCCCGTCCTCGGGACGGCGTCCCCGGAGCGTTTCCGCTTCGGCTGGAAAGGCTTTAGCCCTTTTTCTTGCCCTTCGCCCTGGCCTTGCGCTCGTCGCTTTCGACCAGTTGCAGCGTCTTTTCCGGTGGCGTGACGAGACCGACCGAAATGATGAGCTTGGCGGCATCCTCCGCGCTCATGTCGAGCGGGACGAGCTTCTCGCGCGGCACGTAGACGAGAAAGCCGGCTGTCGGAAACGGTGTCGGCGGCAGGAAGCAGGCGACCATGTCCCGGCCCATGGACTGGAACTTCGTCGCGATCTCGCCGCGCGCATCCGTCGCCACGAAGACGATCGACCAGAGGCCCGGGCTCGGATATTCGATCATCGCCGCCTTGTTGAAGGAATTGCCCTTGTCCTTCAGCACCGTCTCGAAGATCTGCTTCAGGCTCTTGTGCACCGTGCGCACCAGCGGCGTGCGGTTGAAGAGCGAATCGCCGAACTCCACCACCGTGCGGCCGATCAGGTTCTTGCCGAGGAAACCGACAAGGGTGATCAGCACCAGCGCGATCAGCAGACCGAAGCCGGGAATGGCGAACTGGAGGTAGTTTTCCGGGTTGTACTGCGCGGGGATATAGGGCTTCACCCAGCTATCCGCCCAGCGGATGAAGGTCCAGGTCAGCCATATGGTGATGGCGATCGGCGCGCAGATGACGAGGCCGGTGAGGAAATTGTTGCGCAGTCGCATGGCAAGCGACTGCCTGGGAACGAGGTCGGTCATCGGCGATCCAGCTTGAGGCGAGCGTGGGAGGCCGCTCAGCCGTAGAAACCCGGATGATAGGAAACGGTTCCCTCGCCGTAAACCGGTGAAAACGCCACACGCATGAAATACTCCGGCGGCACGCCATCCAGCGTCAGCCTCGGATCCGCTGCGAAACCGAAGCGGCTGTAATAGGCGGGATCGCCGAGCAGAACGCAGCCGGCAGCGCCCACCGCCTTCAATTGCTCCAGCCCCGCGCGCACCAGCTTGCCGCCGATGCCCTCGCCCTGCCGGGCGGGATCGACGGAAATCGGGCCGAGACCGTACCAGTCCGGGCTGCCGTCGGAAACGGTGACCGGAGAGAACGCGACATGCCCGACGAGGACGCCGTCCGCTTCCGCCACCAGCGAAAGCGTCAGCGCGCCGGCGGCGCGCAGGCGATCGATGATGATATGTTCCGTGCCGTCGGCATGCGCCGCCGTCTTGAACGCCGCCTCCGTCAGGGTGCGGATGCCATCGATATCCCCGTCGCGCTCCGGCCGGACGATCATTCGACCGTCACGGACTTGGCAAGGTTGCGCGGCTGGTCGACGTCGGTGCCCATGAAGATGGCCGTGTGATAGGCCAGAAGCTGGATCGGCAGCGAATAGATCATCGGGGCGATGATCTCGTCGACATGCGGCAGAATGATCGTCGCCATCGTCGTGAGCTTGGAGGCTGCCGCGCCCTTCTCGTCGGTGATGAAGATGATGCGCCCGCCGCGCGCGGCGACTTCCTGCATGTTCGACACGGTCTTCTCGAAGAAGCGGTCATGCGGCGCGATAACGATGACCGGCATGTTCTCGTCGATCAGCGCGATGGGACCATGCTTCAATTCGCCTGCGGCATAGCCTTCGGCGTGGATATAGGAGATTTCCTTGAGCTTCAGCGCGCCTTCCATGGCCAGCGGATAGCTGGTGCCGCGGCCGAGATAGAGCACGTCCTTGCACTTGGAGAGTTCACGCGAAAGCTGTTCGATGGCCGGCTGAATGGTGTTCAGCACGCTTGCCATGATGCGCGGCATCTCGGCGAGATTGCGGACCAGGTCCTTCTCCTGAGCCTCCGTCAGCGTGCCGCGCGCCTTGCCGGCGCCGATGGCGAGAGCGGCAAGCACGGCAAGCTGGCAGGTGAAGGCCTTGGTCGAGGCGACGCCGATTTCCGGCCCGGCAAGGATCGGGAAGACGGCATCGGATTCGCGCGCGATGGTCGATTCCTTGGCATTGACCACGGCGCCGATCTTCAGGCCGTGCTCCTTGCAATAGCGCAGCGACGCCAGCGTGTCGGCGGTTTCGCCGGACTGCGAGATGAAGAGCGCGGCCGAGGCAGGGTTCAGCGGGATTTCGCGGTAGCGGAATTCGGAGGCGACATCGATCTCCACCGGCAGGCGCGCATAGCGCTCGAACCAGTATTTGCCGATGAGACCGGCCAGATAGGCCGTGCCACAGGCGGAAATGGCAAGGTTCGGCACCGTCGCGAAATCGATGTCGCCGGCAACCGGGCGGATGGTTTGCGTGACGAAATCGACATAGCGGCTGAGCGCATGGGAAATCGCTTCCGGCTGCTCATGGATTTCCTTTTCCATGAAGTGCCGGTGGTTGCCCTTGTCGATGAGATAGGCGGCGGCCGACGAGATCTGCTTCTGACGCTCGACGCGATTGCCGTCCATGTCGAAGATGAAGGCGCCGTCCCGGCCGATGACGGCCCAGTCGCCATCGACGAGATAGCTGATCTCGTTGGTGAAGGGGGCGAGCGCGATGGCGTCGGAACCGAGGAACATCTCGCCGCGGCCATGACCGATGGCGAGCGGCGGGCCATTGCGGGCCGCCATCACGGTCGACGGGTCATCCTCGAAGATCACGGCCAGCGCATAGGCGCCGGTGACGCGGCGCAGCATGGCATGCATGGCCTCGCGGCGGCCAAGGCCGTCGCGCAGGAGCTTTGCGATGAGCTGCGCGACGACTTCCGTGTCGGTCTGCGTGGTGAAGGTCGCGCCGCCGGCGGTCAGCTCGTCCTTGATCTCGGAGAAGTTCTCGATGATGCCGTTGTGCACGACGGCGACGCCATCGACGAAATGCGGATGGGCATTGCCTTCGGTCGGCGCGCCATGCGTTGCCCATCGGGTATGGGCGATGCCGATCGTGCCGTCGAGCGGCTCTTCGGCAAGACGCTTCTCCAGGTTGAACAGCTTGCCCTCGGCGCGGCGACGGGCGAGCTTGCCGTCGACGATGGTGGCGACGCCGGCGGAATCGTAGCCGCGATATTCAAGGCGCTTCAGGGCATCGACAAGCCGGCCCGCAACAGGCTGGTTTCCAACGATACCGACAATTCCGCACATGGGCTGCTCCGCTTCCTTCGGGGGATTCGACTAGCTGCCTTCGTAGAGCTTTTTCCCCGCAGTGCAACACGACCACGCTCACTTTCGATTGCAAGCGTTAACGTGGGCGCGCCCACTCGGTCATTTCGCTGCCTTCTTCTTCGCGTCCTTGATCGCCTGGTTGCGTGCGCGGATGAGCACGGCCCGCCCTTCCTTGTTCTCCTGCCGCGCCCGGCCGAAGGCGACCGCATTGTCGGGCACATCGGCCGTGATCACGCTGCCGGAGGCGACATAGGCGCCATTGCCGATCGTGACGGGGGCGACCAGCGCCGTGTTCGAGCCGATAAAGGCGTTCTCGCCGATTCGCGTCACATGCTTGTTGATGCCGTCGTAGTTGCAGGTGATCGTGCCGGCGCCGACATTGGTATGGGCGCCGATGAAGGCATCGCCGATATAGCTGAGATGGTTGACCTTGGCGCCGGCGCCGATCTCCGCCTTCTTCACCTCGGTGAAGTTGCCGACCTTCGACCCGACGCCGAGATTGGCGCCCGGCCGCAGGCGGGCATAGGGACCGATCTCGGCCTCGGCCGAAACATGCGCGCCCTCGATATGCGAGAAGGAATGGATGACCGCGCCGCTCTCGATGGTGACGCCGGGGCCGAAGACGACATTCGGCTCGATCGTCACGTCGCGGCCGATCTGCGTGTCATAGGCAAGAAAGACGGTTTCCGGCGCGATCATGGAAACGCCGTCGATCATCATGTCGCGGCGACGCCGCTGCTGCCAGAGGCGTTCGATGACCGCCAGTTCGGCGCGCGTGTTGCAGCCGGTCAATTCCTCTTCGGGGGCCTCGACGGCAATGGCCCGCCCGCCGGCGGCGCGCGCGACTTCGACGATGTCGGTGAGATAGTATTCGCCCTTCGCATTGGCATTGCCGATCCGGCCGATGAGGTCGAGGGCTTTCCGGCCGGAAATCGCCATCAGGCCGCCATTGCAATAGGTGATGGCCCGCTCGGCTTCGCTTGCATCCTTGTGCTCGCGAATCGCCAGCAACGCGCCGTTCTCCACGATGAGGCGGCCGTAGCCGGTCGGATCGGCCGTCTCGAAACCGATGACGACAACGTCGGCGCCGGCCGCAAGTCCCTCGCGGGCGGCGATCAGCGGCGTTTCGGTGATGAGCGGCGTATCGCCGAAGACGACGAGGAGGTCGTCATATCCCTTGGCTATCGCCTCGCGGGCGGCGAGAACGGCATGGGCTGTGCCGAGCCGTTCCGTCTGGATATGCACGGAGCTTTCGACGGCCGCGTTCTTCGCCGCCGCCTCCACCTTCTCCGCGTCGCGGCCCAACACGAGCGCGATGTCGGAAATGCCGGCCTTTGCCAGGGCATCGACGACATGGGCGATCATCGGCCGGCCGGCCACCGGATGCAGCACCTTCGACTGCGAGGATTTCATCCGCGTGCTTTCGCCGGCGGCCAGGATCACGGCCAGGCACGTGCGCTGCGTTCGGTCTGCGGTCATGAGAATCCCTCGTTCATCCGTATTCGATGCCGTTCCTTAGCAAAAAGGCACGGATGCAGACAAAGGGATTTCTCGGGGGCTCAACCGCTATTGCTGCGCAGCCGGCTCTCGGTGAGAAGGCCGCTTTCGTCGAGGATCGGATAGGCGACGGAAACGAGATGGGCGTTGACGCGCTTCAGGTCGCGCAGCATGTCGAGATGCAGCGAACTCGTCTGGAGACTGTCGAGCCGGCCGTCGCGCAGCCGCTCCAGATGCCGTTCGGACGATTGTTTCTCCATGCGCCGCACGTCCACCTTCACCTCCATCAACTGGCGGGCAAGGCCGGAATCGCGCGTCACGAAGATCGTCTGGGCGATGCGCAGGTTCTCGATCGTCAGGTTGAAGAGGTTGGCGAGTTCCTTGTAGCCGTCGTCGGAGAATTTCAGCCCGTTGGCGATCTTCTTGCGCACCTGCTCCTGCAGGCCCTTCTCGATGATGTCGCCGACATGTTCGAGATTGATCGCGTAGTCGATGATGATGATGGAGCGGGCCGCGCATTCACCGGAGACGCCCTGCCGCCCGAGGCGCGACAGATAGATCTTTACCTCCTGCTGCAGGCCGTCGACCTGGCGTTCCAGTTCGCCGATATCCTTCATCGGGGCCATGTTGTTGTCGTTGAAGGCCCGCATGGTGCGGATCAGCATGGCTTCGATGAGGTCGCCGACGCGCAGCACCTCGCGTGTTGCGCCCGAAAGCGCGACGACCGGGCTCGAAAGCGCGGTGTCGTCGAGATATTTCGGCCCGGTTTCCGGCTGCTTTTCCTCCGGCACCAGCTTTTCCATCAGGCGCGACAGCGCGCCGGAAAGCGGCCACATGGCCAGCGCGACCGCCAGGTTGAAGACAAGATGCACGTCGACGGGCAGCTTGGCCGCCGGGAGCGGCAGGCGCGCCAGGAGATCGGCGATCTGTCCGGCGAAAGGCAGGACGACGAGGCAGCCGACCCCGCGCACCAGGAGATTGCCGAGCGTCACGCGCCGCGCCGAGGCGGCGGCCTTCATCGTCGCGATGACGGGCGGCACGGCGCCGCCGAGATTGGCGCCGAGAACGAGAATGACCGTCAGGGCTGGCGAGAGAATGCCCATCGCCGTCAGCGACAGAATGAGCACGACCACCGCGAGACTGGAGGAGGAAATGATGGCAAGCACGGTGGAGAAGGCGAGCGCCGCCGGCCATGCGCCGTCAAGCAGCTTCAGGAAGGCCGCCAGCGCCGGCGACTGACGCATCGGCTCCGTCGCGAGGCTGAGAAGATGCAGCGACAGCAGCATCAGGCCGATGCCGACCAGTGCGGATCCAAGCCCCTGCCGGGCCGTGGAACTCGACGACTTGTAGAGAACGACGCCGACGAGGATGATCAAGGGCGAGATCGATTCGATGCCCGTCGCCACCAGCCAGGCGGTAACGGCCGTGCCGACATTGGCGCCGAGCAGCACGATCTGCGCCATGCGCGCCCGCACCAGATTCTTTTCCACGAAGGAGGCGATCATCAGCGCCGTCGCGGTCGAACTCTGCAGTGCGACAGTCGCGGCGAAACCGGCGAAGAAGGAGCGGAACGGCCCGCGCGTGCCGAGCGCAAGGCCCGAGCGCAGCTTGACCCCGAAGGCCCGCGTCACGCCGTCTTTCACCAGCGCAAGGCCGAAGAGCAGCAGCGCGACCGCGCCGAAAAGGTTGATCATGACGATCGTGGATTCCACCTTTTTATTCCCTCCCCCTGGCTTCGCGACGGACTCATCGAAGCGAACCCTCATCGGAACACGAATTTTCAAATTATGACAGTGGAATTCAGCCGGAATATGCCAATAATTTCAGAAAAAAATCTTTTGCCGGCAAAGGAAATCGCCAAATGCCGGCCGTTTTGCGGCAACCATGATTTTGCAGGATGAGGCACGCGCGCTCTCCACTTCAATTCCTGCAAACTTTCCGTTAAGAGACGGTTTCCGGCCGCACGGCCGACGATATGAGGAAATTTAGACGATGCTCGACGCCCTGAGACGCGCTTCCCAGACCTGGGTGGCAAAAGCCCTGATGATCGTACTGGTCGGTTCCTTCGCAGTCTGGGGCGTTTCGGGCTTCCTCGTCACCGGCACGGCGAACGCCGTCATCACGGTCGGCGACGTCAAGGTCTCGCCGACGGACTTCCGGTTTGCCTATCTGAACCAGATCTCAGCCCTGTCGCGACGCTTCGGCATGCAGCTGAATGCCGAACAGGCCCGCGCCGTCGGCGTCGAGAACCAGGTTTTTGCCGAGCTTGCCGCCGGCGCGGCGCTTGACCAGCTGTCGCGCGACATGAACCTTGGCCTGTCCGAGGGACGCCTCGCCCAGCTCATCGGCGACGATCCGAACTTCCGCGGCGTCAACGGCCAGTTCGACCGCACGGCCTTCTCGGCCGTACTGCGCAATGCCGGCCTGCGGGAAAACGACTACATCAACAACCGCAGCCAGGCTGCGATCCGCACGCAGGTCGTGGAAGCCGTCACCGACGGTTACAAGGCGCCCGACGTGCTGACGGCGGCGTTGCGTCAATACGGCAAGGAGGCGCGCACCATCGATTTCCTTCTGCTGAGCAATGCGAATATCGACCCGGTGAAGGCGCCTGCCGACGACGTGCTCGCGCCCTGGTTCGAACAGAACAAGGCGAAGTACCGCGCGCCGGAATACCGCAAGTTCGTCTATGTCGCGCTTGAGCCGAAGGACATCATGGACACGGCCGCCATCACCGACGAGGCGCTGAAGGCCGACTACGAGAAGAACAAGGAAAAGTATCGGACGCCGGCAACACGCACCGTCGAGCAGCTGACCTTCAAGGATCGCGCGGCCGCGGACGCCGCTGCCGCCAAGCTCGCCGCCGGCACCACCTTCGACGCCCTCGTCACCGAGGAAGGCAAGACCTCCACCGACGTGCTGCTCGGCGACTTCACCAAGGCGAACGTGCCGGACCAGAAGCTGGCCGAGCCCGCCTTCGCGGTCGCAGCCGATGGCGGCACGACGCCGGTCATCGATGGCACCTTCGGACCGATCATCCTGCGCATCACCAACATCCGTCCGGAAAACCTGAAGACCTTCGACGAGGTGAAGGAAGAGCTGCGCAACGAGCTTGCGCTCACCGAGGCCGCCAATGGTATTCTCGCCGTGCATGACCGCATCGAGGACAGCCGCGCAGAAGGCCTGACGCTCGCCGAGGCCGCCGCCAAGAACAACCTCAAGGCCGTGACGGTCGAAGCGGCCGATGCCCAGGGCAACGACCAGAAGGGCGAGGAAGTCTACGGTCTGCCGGAAAAGGCCGCCCTTATCGGCGAGGTCTTCAAGACGGATGTCGGCATGGAAACCCAGCCGCTCAATGTCGGGCGCGAAGGCTATGCCTGGTTCGAGGTTCTCGACGTGATCCCCGATCACGACCGCACGCTGGACGAAGTGCGCGAACGCGTCGTCGCCGACTGGACGGCCGAACAGCAGCGCCAGACGCTTGCCAAGAAGGCGGAAGAGCTGGCCGAGCGCGTGCGCAAGGGCGGCGATCTTGCCGCCATCGCCACCGAGCTTGGCATGGTCGTGGAGAACAAGACGGGCCTGCACCGTGGCGCGCAGGACCCGATCCTCAGCCCCGCCGCCGTCGAAGCGGCCTTTGGCGGTCCGCTCGGCCATATTGCCGCGGCGCCCGGCGTCGATGGCGAAGGCCAGATTCTCCTGAAGGTGACGGACGTAAACGCGGACGCGACCACCGACGCGCTTTCCAACGAGGAGCAGCAGATCGCGGCCCTCGCCCGCACCAGCGGCGACGACATCCTCGACCAGATGGTGAACGCGCTGCAGGCCACCTACGGCGTCTCGATCAACCGCGCGCTCGCCGAACAGAGCATGGCGCGGCAATAAGGGAAGAAGGAACCGCATGTCCGACCTGAAACCCTACATCGCCAAGGTCGCCGCCGGCAAAGCGCTCGACCGGGAAGAGGCCCGCGGCGCCTTCGAGATCATCATGTCGGGCGCGGCGACGCCCTCGCAGATCGGCGGCTTCCTGATGGCGCTGCGCGTGCGCGGCGAGACCGTGGACGAGCTCTACGGCGCCGTCGGCTCCATGCGCGCCCGCATGCTGCCGGTCGACGTGCCGGCCGACGCCATGGACATCGTCGGCACGGGCGGCGACGGTGCCGGCACCTACAATATCTCCACGCTCGCGGCGATCATCGTCGCGGGCGCCGGCGTTCCGGTCGCCAAGCACGGCAATCGCGCGCTCAGCTCCAAGTCGGGCACGGCCGACGCGCTGTCCTGCCTCGGCGTCAAGCTCGATATCGGCCCCGCCGAAATCGCCCGCTGCGTGCACGATGCCGGCCTCGGCTTCATGTTCGCGCAGTTGCATCACCCCGCGATGAAGCATGTCGGCCCGTCGCGCGTCGAACTCGGCACGCGCACCATCTTCAACCTGCTCGGTCCGCTCTCCAATCCCGGCGGCGTCAAGCGGCAGTTGCTCGGTGTCTTCTCGCCGCAATGGCTGGTGCCGATCGCCGAGGTGATGCGCGACCTCGGCTCGGAAAGCATCTGGGTCGTGCATGGTGAAGGCCTCGACGAGATCACCACGACCGGCACCACGCAGGTCGCGGCGCTGGAGGACGGCAAGATCCGCACCTTCGAACTGACGCCGGCCGATTTCGGCCTGCCACAAGTCACGCTCGACGATCTGCGCGGCGGCGACGGCGCGCACAATGCCGCCGCTCTCCTGTCCGTGCTCGGCGGCGCGCATATGCCCTATCGCGATATCTCGCTCGCCAATGCCGCCGCCTCGATCGTCGTCGCCGGCAAGGCGGAAACGCTGGCCGACGGCATGAAGCGCGCGACCGAATCGCTGGAAGGCGGCCGCGCCCGCGCCGCGCTGGAACGTCTCGTAGCGGTTTCCAACGAAGGCCAGGCGGAGTAGGATTGGCCATGACCGACATTCTGAAGAAGATCGAAGCCTACAAGCTGCAGGAAATCGCCGCCGCCAAGGCGCGCGTCGCCCCTGCCGAGCTTCGCGCCCGCATTCGCGACCAGGAGCCGCCGCGCGGCTTCTTCGCCAGCCTCAGGGACCGCAAGGCCGAAGGCCGTTTCGGCCTCATCGCCGAGATCAAGAAGGCAAGCCCTTCCAGGGGCCTCATCCGCCCGGACTTCGATCCGCCGGCGCTCGCCAGGGCCTATGAGGCGGGCGGCGCGGCGTGTCTCTCCGTGCTGACGGATACGCCGAGCTTCCAGGGCGCGCCGGAATTCCTGACCGCCGCACGCGAAGCCTGCGCGCTGCCTGCGCTGCGCAAGGATTTCATGTTCGACAGCTACCAGGTGCTGGAAGCCCGTGCCTGGGGCGCGGACTGCATTCTCCTCATCATGGCCTCGCTTGGCGACGACGCGGCGAAGATGCTGGAAGACGCCGCCTTCTCGCTCGGCATGGACGTGCTGATCGAGGTGCATGACGAAGAGGAAATGGAACGCGCGCTGAAGCTCAAGTCCAAGCTCGTCGGCGTCAACAACCGCAACCTGCGCACCTTCGACGTCGACCTCGCCGTCTCGGAAAAGCTGGCCGGCATGGTGCCGGACGACCGGCTGCTCGTCGGCGAGAGCGGCATCTTCACCCATGCCGATTGCGCGCGCCTCGGCAAGGTCGGCATTTCCACTTTCCTCGTCGGCGAAAGCCTGATGCGCAAGGACGACGTGACGGCCGCCACGCGCGAACTGCTCACCGGCGACGCCGGCATGCTGGCGGCGGAATGATGGCCGACGACGGCCGCACGCTCACCCATATCGACGCCTCCGGCGAAGCCAACATGGTGGATGTCGGCGACAAGGCCGAGACGGTGCGCATCGCCGTCGCCGAGGGCTTCATCCGCATGGCGCCGGCGACGCTCGACCTCATCCTCAAGGGCGATGCCAAGAAAGGCGACGTGATCGGCACGGCGCGCCTTGCCGGCATCATGGCCGCCAAGCAGACGGCAAGCCTCATCCCCCTCTGCCACCCGCTGATGCTGACCAAGGTGGCGTTGGAGATCCGCGAGGACCGTGCGCTTCCCGGCCTCAGGGTCGAGGCCATGGCCAAGCTCACCGGCCGCACCGGCGTGGAAATGGAGGCTCTGACGGCCGTCAGCGTCGCCTGCCTCACCGTCTACGACATGGCGAAGGCCGCCGACCGCGAAATGGAAATCGGCGGCGTGCGCCTCCGGGAAAAATCCGGCGGCCGTTCGGGCGACTACAAGCGGGAAGACGCCTGATGGCCCTCCTGCCCGTCGCCGACGCCCTAGAGCGCCTGCTGTCGGCGGCGAAGCCGGTTCGCCGGGTGGAGACGGTTGCGCTGCACGAGGCGGAAGGCCGCGTGCTCGCCGAGGACGTCGCCGCCCGCCTCACCCAGCCGCCCTTCGACAATTCCGCCATGGATGGCTACGCCGTCCGTCACGCCGACATCGCCGAGCGCGGCGCGATCCTCACGGTCGCCGGCACCTCGGCCGCCGGCCATGCCTTCATGGGCACCGCCGGGCGGGGCGAGGCCGTGCGTATCTTCACCGGCGCACCGCTGCCCGCCTTTGCCGATACGGTTCTTCTTCAGGAAGATGCCGAAGTCCTCGAGGACGGCCGCATCCGCACGACGTTCCTCACGCCGAAAGGCCGGCATATCCGCCCGCGCGGCCAGGATTTCTCCGAAGGCGACGTGGTGCTGAAGGCCGGAGACGTGCTCGATGCCGGCCGCCTGACGGTCGCGGCCGCGATGAACCATGCCCATCTTGCCGTCTATGCCCGCCCCCGCATCGCCGTGCTGGCGACCGGCGACGAACTCGTGCCGCCGGGCACGCCACCCGGCGCCAGCCAGATCATCGCCTCCAACACCTATGGCGTTTCGGCCATCGCGCGGGCCGCGGGCGCGGAGATCATCGACCTCGGCATCGTCGGCGACGACAAGCAGGCCCTGCTTGCGGCCGTGCGCAAGGCCCTGGCGCAGGACATCGACGTGCTCGTCACGCTCGGCGGCGCTTCGGTCGGCGATTTCGACCTCGTCCAGCCGGTGCTCGGCGAGGCCGGCATGGAACTCGATTTCTGGCGCATCGCCATGCGCCCCGGCAAGCCCCTGATGGTCGGCCGCCTCGGCCCCGTGCAGTTCGTCGGCCTTCCCGGCAATCCCGTTTCCAGCCTCGTCTGCGCCCATCTCTTCCTCGAACCGCTGGTCCGCCGCCTCGCCCATCTGCCGCCGAAGAACCGGCTGCGGCAGGCCGTGGCCGCCGTGCCGCTCAAGGAAAACGACCATCGGCAGGACTATGTGCGGGCGCGAATCGCGCTCGACCCGGCGGGCAACCTGACGGTCACGCCCTTCGACAAGCAGGATTCTTCCATGATGCAGGTCTTCGCGAAAGCCGAAGGTCTGCTGGTTCGTCCCCCCAATGCCCCTGCGGCCTCGGCGGGCGCGCCCTGCACGGTCCTCCTGCTGCGCGATCCCGCCGCCTGAACAGTATTATTGTTTCAGCGGCCTCTTGCAGAACACATATGGAACAGATAGTGTATGTTCTGGATTTGTTTCACGATTCTCGGTGGAGAGGCCATGCTGACGCGCAAACAACAGGAACTGCTCCTGTTCATTCACGAGCGTATGAAGGAATCCGGCATTCCTCCGTCCTTCGACGAGATGAAGGATGCCCTGGATCTCGCCTCCAAATCTGGCATCCATCGCCTCATCACCGCGCTCGAAGAGCGCGGCTTCATCCGCCGCCTGCCCAACCGGGCGCGCGCGCTTGAAGTCATCAAGCTGCCGGACGCCTATTCGCCGAGCCTGCAGCCGCGTCGCGGCTTCTCGCCCTCCGTCATCGAAGGCAGCCGTGGCAAGCAGCCGGCGGCGCCCGCACCCGTGCAGCGCAGTGCGCCTTCTGCGGTCGAGATGTCCTCCTCGGTCTCCGTGCCGGTCATGGGCCGCATCGCCGCCGGCGTGCCGATCTCGGCCATCCAGAACAATACCCACGACATTACCGTGCCCGCCGAGATGATCGGCAGCGGCGACCACTACGCCCTGGAAGTGAAGGGCGATTCGATGATCGAGGCCGGCATTCTCGACGGCGACACGGTCATCATCCGCAATGCCAGTAGCGCCAATCCCGGCGAGATCATCGTTGCGCTCGTCGATGACGAGGAAGCAACGCTGAAGCGCTTCCGCCGCAAGGGCGCCTCCATTGCGCTCGAAGCCGCCAACCCCGCCTACGAAACCCGCATTTTCGGGCCGGATCGCGTCAAGATCCAGGGCAAGCTCGTCGGCCTCATCCGCCGCTACAACTGAGCCGCCACCGCCGGCGTGAAACTGCCGGTGCGCCAGTCATAGGCGCGATGTCGCGCCCAGGGCCGGTCGAGCGTTTCGACCGCGGGGGTCACGATGGCGGAGGACAGAGGAGCGGCAGACAGGCGCGCGGATACACCCGTACCCGCGTCAGCCGATTGCCCCGCGTCGGCAGGTCTGATTTCCAGTGCGCCCGTTCGCCGCAAGTGGCGAGCCGTCACCAGTCGCGCGCCTGAACGGCACGCATCGATCCGCAACGGAAACGGCACGACGACGAGATCGGCATTGTCGCAGGCCGTGCCGAGAAACGCGGTGTCTTCCAGCGTGACGATCCGCCAGCCGCTCGGCGATATCGCAGCACAGAAGGCTTTCGCCTCGCAGACGAAGGCCCGCGTCTTTCCGGCCGTGGCGAACGCGTCCGTCATGGCGGCCAGGGCGTTTTGCCGGTCCGCCTTCCGGCGCGGCCGCTTCCCATCCCTGGCAGTTTCGCCTGCACCGTCGGCGGCGTTCGCTTCTTCACGAAACAGTCCGGCGGTCTTCCGCAGCTCAGGCTTCCGGTGGCCGCTCAGGCGAAGCGCGCGGCGCCATTGATCGTAGATGAAGTCCGTCGGCCGGGCGCGGTTCGTTGCGGCACTGTCGTTCTCAAGGATGGCGACGAGACGCCCGTCTTCCGATACCAGCACTTCCGGCGCCGCGCCGCCTGGCCAGAACGCAAGGCCGGCGCCGAACAGCACGAGCAGCGTCCCGGCATGCCGCAGGCGCGTGCGCAGCAGGCAGGCAAGGCCGCCGCCGAGACCGATCAGCAGGAAGGCGAGCGGGGGAATGCGGCCCGTCACGATCTCCCCCTTCCAGCCGGCCACCCAGTTCGACAGCGCGATCATCCATTCGATGCCTTTGCCCATGATGGCGAAGGGAATGGCGTCGAGACCGAAGGGCATCAGCAGCACGGCGATGAGGCCGAACGGCATGACGATGGCGCTGATCACAGGCATGGCCAGCAGATTGCCGGCGAGCCCATAGGCGGGAATGCGGTGAAAGTGGCCGACGGAATAGATCAGCGTCGCAACGCCGCCGATCAGCGAGGACAGAAGCAGTCCGCCGAGGAAGCGGCCCACCGCCCCGCCGAAAAGCTGGAACGGTCCTCCCCGCCCCTCCTGCCGCGCCGGTCGCTCCCGCCAGGCGGCATAGCCGGCAACGAGGCCGAGCGTTGCCGCATAGGACATCTGGAAACCCGGATTGGTGATGGCCGACGGTGTCACCGCAAGGATGATGATCGCCGAAAGCGCCACATTGCGCAGGCTGATGGCCGAACGGCCGAAAAGCACGGCGACGAGCATGACGCAGATCATGATCCAGGAGCGCACCGCCGAGATCGCGCCGCCCGAAACGAGAATGTAGAGCGTCACCATGACGAGCGCACCCGCGGCCGCGATCTTCTTCGTCGGATAGCGTTCGGCGAACCCCGGTATGAGCGCCAGGAGCCCGCGTGCGCCGACCAGGAAGATGCCGGCCGCCAGCACCATGTTCAGCCCCGAAATGGCAAGCACATGGGCAAGTCCCGCCTGCCGCAGAGCCTCGACCGTGTCCTCGTCGATCGCGCGCTGTTCTGCCGTCACGAGCGCGGCGGCGATCGCGCCGGCATCGCCGCCGATGCGGCTGCGGATATGCTCGGTGAGGTTGTTGCGCCAGCCCGCGATCGTCTCCCGGATACGCCCCTCGAAACCGCTTTCTCCGGCCACGACCGCCGTCGGCGCGCTGTAGAAATAGCCGATGGCGCCCGTACCCGCGAAATAGGCGTCGAAGGTGAAATCGTTGAGCCCGGCAAGGGCGGGCCCGGAGGGCGGGTTGAGACGCGCTCGCCCGTTTATGCCGCCGCCGATCGCGACCGGCTCATGCCGGCTGCGCGCAAGCACGGTCACCACGCCGGGTGCGCGTTTCAGCACCGGATCGCGCGTTGCCTCCAGCGCGATGCGATAGCGAATGGCCCCGCGCGCATCGCTTTCCCGCGCCAGCACCCGGCCGCCGATCTCGCTCGTGACGGGTGCGTCCAGAACGACCGTATTCAGCCGCGCGCTTTCGAGCGCTGCAAGCAGCATGCCCGCCGGTACGAGGAACGCCGCGCCGGCCGCAAGCGCGATCCAGTCCTCGCGATGCCTGAGCCGCAAGGCAGGCCAGAGCGTCACGCAGAGAAGCAGGATCAGGACGCGGAGCGGCGGATCCGATGCGGCCGCGAACCAGAGCGCCGCCCCCATGCCGAGAAAGACCGGAACGAAGAGGAAGAAGTGGCCATGCGCCCGCTCCTGCGCAAAGGCCTCGGCGAGGTTCTGCCGGCCGAAGGCGCGATGCCCGAAGCGGAAAGCGGCATGGCGCAGGCGCGCCGAAAGCGTCGGACGCCGCCCTGTCGGGCCTGGCGCGGCTGGCGCGACGGCATCGGGAAGTGTTGTCCGGAAGGCATCGGCCTCGGACATGTCTTCCCGCTCGGCGACTTCCACCTTGGCCATGTCCCCGGCCCCGTTCCCTCCATGCGATTGTGCAATCGAACGGAGAAATCTTCAACCGTCAGATGCTTCGCAATTGCTAAGCCAGACAGAAAGGATGCCACCTCCATAATTTGAAGGACACTCTCAAAGGTTGCTTGCAACTTCCCGGAAAGGGTAGATATTGCGTTGCCGGAAAGTCCATTTCCGCAATGCACAATTTGCCTTTCGTATCGCTTGGCAGGGCACCGTAAATGGGCTAGCAAAACGAGCATGTTCATGGGCCGGGCACAACCTCGTGCCGCCATTTGAAACAACGGAGGATCGTTATGACAGGAACAAGCGCGGGTGTATCGATCGATGGCAAGACAGTCGAACTGCCGACGCGATCCGGGACGATCGGCCCCGATGTAATCGACATCGGCACCCTGTACAAACATACCGGCGCCTTCACCTACGACCCCGGCTTTACCTCCACGGCTTCCTGCGAATCGAAGATCACCTATATCGACGGTGACGAAGGCGTTCTGCTGCACCGCGGCTATCCCATCGAGCAGCTGGCCGAACACGGCGATTTCCTCGAAGTCTGCTACCTTCTGTTGTACGGCGAACTGCCGACAAAGACCCAGAAGGCCGACTTCGACTACCGCGTCACGCACCACACCATGGTGCACGAGCAGATGAGCCGCTTCTTCACCGGCTTCCGCCGCGACGCCCATCCGATGGCCGTCATGTGCGGCTGCGTCGGCGCCCTCTCCGCCTTCTACCATGACTCGACCGACATCACCGATCCGCACCAGCGCATGGTCGCTTCGCTGCGTATGATCGCCAAGATGCCGACGATCGCCGCCATGGCCTACAAGTACCATATCGGCCAGCCCTTCGTTTACCCGAAGAACGACCTCGACTATGCGTCGAACTTCCTGCGCATGTGCTTTGCCGTTCCCTGCGAGGACTACGTGGTCAACCCGGTGCTTGCCCGCGCCATGGACCGCATCTTCATCCTGCATGCCGACCACGAGCAGAACGCCTCCACCTCGACGGTCCGCCTCGCCGGCTCTTCGGGCGCCAACCCCTTCGCCTGTATCGCGGCCGGCATTGCCTGCCTCTGGGGCCCGGCGCATGGCGGCGCCAACGAAGCGGCGCTGAACATGCTCGCGGAAATCGGCTCGGTCGAGCGCATTCCGGAATATGTCGCCCGCGCCAAGGACAAGAACGATCCGTTCCGCCTGATGGGCTTCGGCCACCGCGTCTACAAGAACTACGATCCGCGCGCCCGCATCATGCAGAAGACGACGCATGAGGTTCTCGGCGAGCTCGGCATCAAGGACGATCCGATGCTGGAAGTGGCGATCGAGCTCGAGCGCATCGCGCTGACCGACGAATACTTCATCGAGAAGAAGCTCTACCCGAACATCGACTTCTACTCCGGCATCACGCTGAAGGCGCTGGGCTTCCCCACCACCATGTTCACCGTGCTCTTCGCGCTCGCCCGCACCGTCGGCTGGATCGCCCAGTGGAACGAGATGATCGAAGATCCGGAACAGCGCATCGGCCGTCCGCGCCAGCTCTATGTCGGCGCCCCGAAGCGCGACTACGTGCCGGTTTCCAAGCGCTGATTTCAGCCCCCCCCCGAAAAGAAGAAAACCCGGTCAGAACTGACCGGGTTTTTTTGTTGCGAGAAGATCGAGGATCACCGCCGCGCCGGTCTCGCCGGGCGGGCGCTCCGTCTGCATGCGGGCATGAACGAGGTCGTAGCCTTCCAGCACGCCGCGGCGCTGCAGCGTGTCGGCCGAAAGCCGCTCGAACCAGCGCGTCAGCGTGCCGGCGCGCACCTGCTCGTTGAGGAATTCCGGAACGATGACATAGTCCGCGATGATGTTGGGGATCGCCGCCGTCCAGACCTTCACCTTGCGCAGGAAGAAGAAGTTTGCCAGCCAGTCGAAGCGGTAGGTGGAAATGACGGGCACGCGGGCAAGCGCAAGTTCCAGAATGACCGTGCCGGAGGCGGCGACGGCCGCATCGGCCTCAGCGAAGGCGCGCCACTTGTCCTCGCTCGACGTGGTGATGAGAGGCTGCGCAGGCCAGTCCGCCGTCAATTGGCGCACGAGCGCTTCCTGCCGCGGCACGGTGGGCAGAAGGAAGCGGATGCCGGGATGGCGCGCGGAAAGCTCCGTCGCCATCTCCGCGAAGACCGGCAGCAGCCGGTTGATTTCCGTGCTGCGCGAGCCGGGAAGCAGCAGGCAGGCGGGTGCAGCCGGGGTCTCGCCCTCCCGCGCCAGCCGCGCCGCGCGAACGCGGCCGATATCCGGATCGTTGATCAGCCGGTGGCCGACATAGGTCGTCTTCGGGCCGCCGAGCCGCTCCATGGCCGCGGGCTCGAAGGGCAGCAGCGCCAGCACGTGATCGACATAGGCGCGCATGCGCGGCGCGCGCTCTTCCTTCCAGGCCCAGACGCTGGGGCAGACATAGTTGACGACGGGAAGATCCGGCAGAGCCTTGCGCACGCGCCTTGCGACGCGGTGGGTGAAGTCCGGGCTGTCGATGATAAGCAGCGCGTCCGGCCGCGCGGCGATCAGGGCATCGGCCGTCTGGCGGATGCGGCGCAGCAGCAGCGGCAGGCGCTTCAGCACCTGGGAAATGCCCATGATGGAAAGTTCGGAAAAGTCGAACAGGGATGTCAGACCCTGCCGCTCCAGCGCCTCGCCGCCGACCCCGACAAGCTCGACACCGCCGGGATAGGCCGTGCGAAGCGCCGCGATGAGATCGCCACCCAAAAGGTCGCCGGAGACTTCGCCGGCGATCACGCCGATCCTGATCGTCTTTCCCGTCATCGCGCGGTCTCCATTTCCCCGGGCACGATCCCCGTCACGAAGAGGCCGTGCGCATTCGCTTCGGCAATGAGTACGTCGCGCTCCAGCACCAGCGAGCGGCCGGCCTCCACGGCAATGCCGGCCAGCCCCGCCGCCTTCGCCCGCCGCAGCGTCTCGACGCCGATGGAGGGCAGGTCCGCGCGCATGTCCTGTCCCGGCTTGCAGAGCTTCACCAGCACGCCCTTGCGGCGCTGCGAGATGCGGCCCGCGGCGCGGAGCGCAGCAACGCGCTCCAGCATGCCATCCGTGCCCTCCGCACCCTCCAGCGCCACCACGCGCCCGCCGACGGCGACGGCGCCCTGCCCCACGTCGAGCCGGCCCAGGGCGAGCGCGGCGGCGGCAGCGGCGGTTATGTCGGCCTCGGCCGCGCCATCCGGCGCCACGCTGCCCAGCGGGCCTTCGCTGCCGAGCAGATCGGGCACGATGTCATGGGCGCCGACAATGCGGACGCCCTCGGCCTCAATGAGGCGAATGACCATTTTCAGAACGGTATCGTCGCCGCCCTTGAGCAGCGTGCGCACGACCGATGGCAGAATGAACAGCGCCTTGAGTGGCGCATGGATATCTCGCCATTCCGGCCGGCGGCGCACCCAGCCGGACAGCACGGCCCGGCCGATGCCCTGCCGGCGAAAGGCCGCGCCGATGCCGGCATAGTTGCCGATGGAGATGAATTCGTGATCGAAGCCCGACCAGGTCTCCGCCGACTCGTTGCTCAGCGCCAGAATATAGGGATCTTCGCCGCGTGCGCGGGCGGCATCGGCGACATAGCGCGGCAGCATGCCTCCGCCGGCGATGATGGCCAGCCGGTCGCGTGCTTCGGGCCGGCTCACCGTCATGATGCTCAGCCCTTGCCCCGGTTCGGGGACGACAGGGCGCGGTCGCTTTCGGCGCTGATGAAATCGAGGATCTGCATCACGGCCACGCTGCCGGTATAGTCGTCGCGGATCGCCGCGGCATTGGCGCGGACCGAACCTTCGCCTTCGAAAATCTGCTTGAAGGCGCGGCGGACCTCGTGGATCGCCGGCTTTTCCATGCCGGCGCGAGCCATGCCGACGACGTTGAGGCCACCGAGGATGCCCGGATTGCCGTTCAGCATGCCATAGGGGATGACATCGTAGGACACCGCCGAAAGGCCGCCGATGAAGGCCTGCCGGCCAATGCGGGTGAACTGGTGCACGGCCGAGCCGCCGCCGAGAATGACGCGGTCCTCGACCTTCACATGGCCGGCGAGCATGACGTTGTTCGACATGACGATGTGGTCGCCGAGGATGCAGTCATGCGCGACATGCGAATTGGCGAGGAGAAGATTGTGGTTGCCGACGACGGTCTTGCCGCCGCCTTCCGTCGTGCCGGTGTTGATCGTCACGCCTTCGCGGAAGGTGCACATCTCGCCGACGGTCAGCGTCGTCTCGGCGCCGTCGTGATGCAGGCTCTGCGGATCGCCGCCGATGACGGCATTGGCGAAGATGCGTGTGCCGCGACCGATAACGGTGCGGCCGGTCACCACCACATGTGTCAGAAGTTCCACGCCCTCGTGAAGAACGACCTTCGGCCCGACATGACAGAACGGGCCGACGACAACGTTCTCACCGACGACCGCCCCGTCCTCGATGACGGAGAGCGGGTGGATCTTCGCACTGGCGGCAATCATTTTCAGGCATCTTCCTTTTTCACGATCATCGCGCCGATATCAGCTTCGGCGGCAAGTTGCCCATCAACTTTTGCGTCGCAGTGAAACTTCCAGATATTGCCGCGCTGCTTCTGCTTCTTCACGTGGAATTCCACGCGGTCGCCCGGCACGACGGGCCGGCGGAAGCGCGCATTGTCGATCGTCATGAAATAGACGAGGTTCGAGCCGGACTGCGCCTTGCGTGCGCAGATCGCGCCGGCCGTCTGCGCCATGCCTTCGACGAGCAGCACGCCCGGCATGATCGGATGATCGGGGAAATGCCCCATGAAGTGCGGCTCGTTGACCGTCACGTTCTTGATGCCGATCGCCGAATCGTCCCCGTCGATCTCGATGATCTTGTCGACGAGCAGGAACGGATAGCGATGGGGAAGCAGCTTGAGGATTTCACGCAGGTCCGCGACGCCGAGCGCGGTCTTGGCCTCTTCACTCATCTTTGCTCCCCTTCTTCTGGACTCGAGTGCTGGAGCGCATGACGAGTTCCGCCATGTCGCGCAGGAAATCGCGCATCGGGCGCGCGGGAATGCCGCCGTATTTCTCGCCGGCCGGGATATCGGCGATGACGCCGCTCATCGCCGCGATCTGAACGCCGTCGCCGATGGTGATGTGACCATTGATGCCGGAAGCGCCGCCGATCATCACGCCGTCGCCAATACGCGTGCTGCCGGCAATGCCGACCTTGCTGACGATGCCGCAATGGCGGCCGATGCGCACGTTGTGGCCGACCTGGACCTGATTGTCGATCTTGGTCCCCTCGCCGATCACCGTATCGTCCATCGTGCCGCGGTCGATCGTCGTGTTCGCGCCGATCTCCACGTCGTCCTGGATGATGACGCGGCCGATCTGCACGATCTTGATCATGCCGGGCTTCAGCCCCGGCGCATAACCGAAGCCGTCCTGGCCGATGCGTGCGCCGGGATGGATGATGACATTGTTGCCGATGAGCGCGCACTGGATCGTCGCGCCGGCGGCGATGGTGCAGTTGCGGCCGATCCGGACGCCGGCGCCGATGACCGCGCCTGGGCCGATATGCGTGCCTTCGCCGATCTCGGCGCCCTTGCCGACCACGGCCATGGGTTCGACGACCACACCGGGCTCGAGGCGGGCCTGCGGATCGATGAACGCGCCGGACGTGCCGGCCGCCGAGGTCATCGGCTCCGGCCGCATCGCGGACGGATGCAGCAAGGCGCCGGCAATGGCGAAGGCCGTATGGGGGCGCTTGATCAGGAGAACGGAAATATGCGCCGGCACGAGCGAGGCCAGCGCCGGGTCGCACAGGATCGCCGTCGCCTCGCTCGTTTCGAGCTCGGCGCGCATCTTGCGGGACAGCATGTAACAGAGATCGCCGTCCTTCGCCCGGTTTACGGGCGAGACGCTGCGCACGATGCGATCGGCATGCGCAGCATCGGCAAGTTCCGCCCCGAGGGCGACCGCAAGGTCGCCCAGACGCATACCGTCATGGGGCGGAAAGAACCAATTATGCTCCATCGACACGACTCCAGAACATTCCTGTTCGCGCAGTTCTGGACGCGAGGCCTTAGAACTGGGTTGCAATGCCGAACTTGAAGCGCTGAACCTCGTCGAAGGATTCCTTCTTGATCGGGATCGCATAGTCGAAGCGCAGCGGGCCGAACGGCGACGCCCAGATGATGCTGGCGCCGGCGGAAGCGCGCAGGCTCATGCCCGTGCCTTCGACCTTGTCTGCGGCGACGGTCTTCACATCGTTGCCATAGAGCGTGCCGGCGTCGACGAAGACGGCGCCACGGAAGCCCGAGTCACGCGGCAGCATCGGCAGCGGGAACGAGGCTTCGGCAGAAGCCGTGAAGTAGGTCGTGCCGCCGAGCGAGTCGCCCGTCGACGTCGCGCGGGGACCGATGCCACCCGATTCGAAGCCGCGGATTTCGGAGGCCGACAGCGTGAACTGGTCGTAGACCTTCGTGTCGCTGCCAATGCCCCACATGTGGCCGGCGCTGGCGCTGAGCGAGCCGATGACATCCGCATCTTCCAGGAGCGTGTGGAAGTAACGCGCCTTGCCCGAAATCTTGTAGTAGTCGGAATCGCCACCGAGGCCGGCGAATTCCTGCGTGATCTGCGCGAAGATGCCATCACGCGGCAGCGTGCGGTCGTCGAGCGTATCGTAGGTCAGGCTGTGCGAGATCGACGAACGGACCCACGGACCATCGGTGACGACGTGCTGGTACGGCGACGACAGCTGCGTGAGGTCGTTCGAGTTGTAGTCGAGCCTCGTGTAGTTGTAGCGGAACGTCGTCGACAGGTCTTCGGTGATCGGAGCCGTCACGCGCAGGGTGAAGCCCTTCGAGTTGACGTCGTAGAAATCTTCGCTCTCGTCCGAGTCGCTGAAGATGTCGAAGCCGGCAGCCAGGCGGTAGCCGAGGAAATAGGGCTCGGTGAACGACAGGCTGTAGTTGCGCGAGTTGCCGCCACGGCCGGCCGAAACGCGGATGTACTGGCCACGGCCGAGGAAGTTCTTTTCTTCGATCGAGGCTTCCAGCTTGAAGCCGCCGCTCTTGCCGGTCTCATAGCCGGCGCCGATGCCGAACGAACCGGTCGACTGGTCCTGAACATCGACGACGAGCACGACGCGGTCAGACTGGCTGCCCGGCGCGGTCGAGATGTTGACCGACGAGAAGTAGCCGAGGGCTTCGAGGCGGCGCTTGGCGCGCGTGATGACTTCCTGGTTGAAGGCGTCGCCTTCACCGATATCGAACTCGCGACGGATGACGTAGTCGCGCGTACGGGTGTTGCCGCGGATTTCGATGCGCTCGACATAGGCGCGCTCGCCCTGGTCGACCAGGTAGTCGACGGCGATGGTGCCGTTGCCGAGGTCGCGGTTGCCGCGCGGCGTCACGCGGGCGAAGGGATAACCCTTGGCCGCGACGCGCTGCGAAATCTCGGACATCGAGTCCTGCACGTCCTTCGCACGGTAGGTGCTGCCCGGACGGGTTTCGACGAGGCCCTTCAGCTCTTCGGGGTCGATGCCTTCAACCGTCGATTCGACGTTGACGTCACCGAAATTGTAGCGCTGGCCTTCTTCCACCGTGAAGGTGACGACATATTCGTTCGAGGCTTCGTCAAGCACGGCTTCCGACGAGATGACGCGGAAGTCGGCATAGCCGCTGTTGAAGTAGAACTGGCGCAGCGCCTCTTCGTCGGCGCGCAGCTTCTCTTCGCTGTAGACGTCCTTGCGGGTCAGGAACGAGAGGAAGTTCGACTTCTTGGTGAGGATGACCGAACGCAGGCGGCTGTTGCTGTAAGCCTCGTTGCCGACGAAATTGATCTGGGAGATCTTCGTGCGGTCGCCTTCGTCGACGACGAAGGCAAGGTTCACGCGGCCGTTGCCGAGCGGATAGGTCTGGGTGGTGACGGTCGCGTCGCTGCGGCCGATCGCGGCATAGGCGTCGCGGATGGCCTGCTTGTCGGCTTCGATCGTCGTTTCGCTGTACGGACCGAGCGAGCGCGAACGGATGACGTTCTGCAGCTTGTCGTCCTTGATCTTGCGGTTGCCGTTGATGACGACTTCGTTCAGCAGCTGGTTCTCGTTGACGACGACGACCAGCGTGCCGCCGGAGACCGAGATCTTGACGTCGGAGAAATAGCCCGTCGCGTAGAGGCGACGCACCGATTCATCGATGTCCGAATTGGAGAAGTTCTTGCCGGGCTGGATCGAGATGTTGGCCTTGACCGTATCCGCGCTCACGCGGTCGGCGCCACGCACCTGGATGCTGCGGATGGTAGCCGCTTCAGCGCCAGAGGCGGAGACAAGCGTGGCAACAGAGCCGCCCGTGACAACCATACTCGCCGACAATGCAACGGCAGACACGGCGTTCAAAAAGTTTGAACCAGCTTTCATGTTCACTACTTACCTTCGTTTTATCGCCCGGCAGGCATGCCCGATTCCGGACACGTTTGCCGTTTTAACCGCTTTTGCCATCTAAGCAAGGTCACGCGTTAATTTCTGTTTACTTCAATTCAAACCGTGGCCCGAAGGCCACTACATGCTTTTCAACACGGTAAACAGACTGTTAGCGCGACCACCTTCCGGACTGCGGCTCCCCTTTGAATTCATGCCGGCAAGGCCGGCCCCTCTCAGCTGAAAACCGTGGTTATGTCGTTCCAGGTCGCAAAGACCATCAGCATGAGCACCAGCGCCATGCCGATGCGGAATGCGATCTCCTGCGCCCCGGGACCGATAGGCCTGCCACGGACAGCTTCCACCGCATAGAACATCAGATGGCCGCCATCAAGTACCGGAACCGGCATCAGGTTCAAAAGTCCAATGGAAACAGAGAGCACGGCGGCAAGCTGCAGCACCGCGGCAACACCCAGCGTCGCCATCTGGCCGGAAGCCTGCGCGACGCGGATAGGACCGCCGAGCTGATCGGCCTTCATGCGGCCCGCCAGAATGTTCGACAGATAGTCGAACGTGCCCGTCACAATGTGCCAGCTCTGCAGCGCGCCCTGCCCCACGGCCTCCAGCGGGCTGTATTCGACAACGCGGAAGTTGCCGGTTTCCTGCGTGGTGACGATGCCGATCTGGCCGAGCTCGACCTTGTTGCCGAACTGGTCGGTGACCTCCGTGCGCTTCGGCACCATGGGCAGGTCGAGATCCTGGCCGTCGCGGCGCACCGTCACGATGATCTTGAGTTCCGGGCGCACGCTGACATAGCGGCGCACATCATCGAAGGTGGTCACCGGCACGCCGTCGAGCGCCACCAAGAGGTCGCCGGGGCGCACGCCCGCCTCCAGTGCCGCACTGTCGGGACGCACTTCCGCGACGATCGGATCGGCAATCTGGCGGCCATAGAGGGAGAACATCACGGCGAAGATCGCGATGGCGAGAATGAAATTGGCGATGGGACCGGCAGCCACGGTGACCGCCCGCTTCCAGAGCGCAGCGCCGAGGAAGGTGCGCTTGCGCACCTCTTCGGGCAGACCCGCCACGGCATTATAGTCCGGGATCGACGCCGGATCGTCGTCGCCGAAGAACTTCACATAGCCGCCGAGCGGAATGGCGCACAGCTTCCAGCGCGTGCCGTGCCGGTCGGTAAACCCGCAAAGCTCAGGGCCGAAGCCGACGGAAAAGGCCGTGATGCCGATTCCCGACCAGCGGCCGGCAAGGTAGTGGCCCATCTCATGCACGAAGACGATCAGCGTCAGCACGATGAGGAAAGGAATGATATAGCCCGTCAACAAACCGACGGAGCCTGCGAGGATATCCATTCTTCCAGTCCCTAATCTGTCGTGGTCACGGGCCGAAAAGGAACACGCCCGCCGGCGTGTTCGCGGAGCCCGACACGAGTGCGTCGCCGAGCGCAATGAGGAACGCGGCGAAGCAGGCGAAAACAAGGCCGTCGACACGGTCCATGACGCCGCCATGTCCCGGAATGAGGCGGCTGGAATCCTTGACGCCGAAACGGCGCTTGATGAAGGATTCGAAGAGGTCGCCGACCTGGCTGAACACCGAGAGCACGAGCGCGATGGTCGGCACCCACAGGCCGTTCAGCGGAAAGAACGCCATATGCACCAGCGTGCCGGCGATAACGGCGGAAATGGCCCCGCCAATGGCGCCGGACCAGGTCTTGCCCGGCGAGATCGGCGGGGCGAGCTTCGGCCCGCCGATGGCCCGGCCGATGAAATAGGCAAGGATGTCCGTCGCCCAGACGACGGCGAAGATGAAGACCATGGCGGCGAAGCCATCGGCCCCATCGCCGCGGATGGCGGCAAGCGAGATCGCCGTCAGGCCGGAATAGAGGATGCCGCCCGGCAGCCAGCCCGTTGCCTTGGAGACAAACGCGTAGAGCACGCCAAGCACCGTCGTGCCGATGAGCACGGGCAGCGCCAGTTCGTCGAAGCCGAAGATCACGAGGCCGGCCATGATGGCGACGGACAGCCAGCCGAAGGCGTTGCCGCGGAAGTCCTTTTCCATCAGCCGCGTGATGGTCGACCATTCGTAATAGATCAGCAGCGCGATGGCGGCGGCGAGCGCACGGAAGGCGAAGCCCCCGAACCATGTCGCGGCAAGCACGACGACCGCCAGCACGATGCCGGACATGATGCGCAGGCGCAGTTCACTCTGCATTACGAACCCACCGCTAGCGTGGTGGCAGGCTGCAGCCCCCCGAACCGGCGTTCCCGCATGGCATAGCGGGAAAGCGCGGACAGGAAGGTCTCGCGCGAAAAGTCCGGCCAGAAATCGGGAATGAACATCAGTTCGGCATAGGCGGCCTGCCACAGCAGGAAATTGGAAAGCCGTTCCTCGCCGCTGGTGCGGATGATGAGGTCGGGATCGGGAATGCCTGACGTATCGAGCGCGGCGCCGATACGCTCCGGCGTGATGGCGGCCGCATCGAGCCGCCCGGCCGCAACGTCGGCAGCCAGCACCCGCACGGCGCGGGCAATCTCGTCGCGCGCGCCGTAATTGAAGGCGATCACCAGGGTGATGCCCTTGTTGGCGCGCGTGGTTTCTTCCGCTTCAAGCAGCAGCGGCAGGATATCGCCGGACAGGTTCTCCCGGTCACCGATGATGCGGATGCGCACATTCTGCTTGTGCAGCACCGCGAGGTCGCGCCGGATGAAGGTCTTGAGGAGACCCATGAGGTCGGAGACCTCGCTTTCGGGCCGGCTCCAGTTCTCCGAGGAGAAGGCGAAGAGCGTCAGGTAGGAGACGCCGCATTCGCCGGCCGTCTTCACGGCCTCGCGCACGGCCTCGACACCCTTGCGATGCCCCATGGCGCGCGGCAGGCCGCGCGCATTCGCCCAGCGTCCGTTGCCATCCATGATGATGGCGACGTGTGCCGGTACGGTGCTGGGCGAAAGCTGGTTCATGTGCAATCCGGTAAAGAGAAATGGATGCAGGCGGCCAAAGCCTTAAACCTGCATGATTTCCTTTTCCTTGTCGGCAAGCAAGCGATCGACCTCCAAAATCGTGTCGTCGGTCATCTTCTGCACCCTTTCCGACTGGCTGCGGGAAAGGTCCTGGCCGATATCGCCATCCTTCTCGGCCTTCTTCAGGTCGTCCATGCCGTCGCGGCGCACGTGGCGGATCGCCACCTTGGCCTTTTCGGCATAGTCATGGGCGACCTTGACCAGCGACTTGCGGCGCTCTTCGTTGAGCTCCGGCAGCGGAATGCGCAGGTTCTGGCCGTCGATGATCGGGTTGAGGCCGAGATTCGATTCGCGGATGCCACGCTCGACGGCGCCGACCATGCCCTTGTCCCAGACGGAAACCGAAAGCATGCGGGGCTCGGGAACGGAGATGTTGGCGACCTGGTTCAGCGGCACGCGCGAACCATAGGCCTCGACCTGCACCGGATCGAGCACGTTGGCCGAGGCGCGGCCGGTGCGCAGCGACGCGATGTCGTTCTTGAACGCATTGATTGCACCGTCCATGCGGCGCTTCAGTTCCTTCAGGTCAATACCTTCACTCATCGGAATACTCCCGTTTGCAGTCCTGGCTGCACGCAGCGAGCGTGCGCGCCTCAAGAATCAGTTGTCGGTAACGATGGTACCGCGTCCGCCACCGGTCAATATTTCGGCAAATCCGCCCTTTTCATGGATGGAGAAGACGATGATCGGAATGGCGTTTTCGCGCGCCAGCGCAACGGCGGCGACGTCCATGACGGCAAGGCCCTTTTCCAGCACTTCGCTGTGCGTCAGGCGGTCGAAGCGGGTCGCATGCGGATCCTTCTTCGGGTCGGCGGAATAGATGCCGTCGACCTGCGTGCCCTTGAAGATCGCCTCGGCGCCCATTTCGGCGGCGCGCAGCGCGGCGGCCGAGTCGGTCGTGAAGAACGGGTTGCCCGTGCCGCCGGCGAAGATCACCACGCGGCCGAGCGAGAAATGATGCAGCGTCGCGCGCTGCGAGAAGCTTTCGCAGATCTCCGGCATGGCGATGGCCGAGAGCACGACGGTGTCGATGTCGAGCTTGCGCAGCGAGGTGGCGAGCGCCAGCGCGTTGATGACGGTCGCCAGCATGCCCATGTGATCGCCGGTGACGCGGTCGCCGCCCTTGGAGGCAACGGCAACGCCGCGGAAGATGTTGCCGCCGCCGACGACGACGCCGACTTCAACGCCGAGCGCGCGGGCTTCCGCGATGTCGGAGGCGATGCGGTCGGCAACGGCGACGTCGATGCCGAAGCCCTGCGATCCCATCAGCGCCTCGCCCGAGGCTTTCAGCAGAACACGTTTGTAGATTGGCTTGGCAGTCATTGTCGCTCCTGAACGCATGCGCCTGCTCGCCCGATCCGGCTGCCGGGCGGAGCCGGGGATGGCTCAACACAGGGCAGCCCTGGCCGCAGCGGAATTTCGGGGCAGGCATATCGGCAAGCCGGATACACGAAGGGCGCCGCGTTGTCACGCGGCGCCCTCAGCTTTTCCCAATCGGGATTAAGAAAATCAGCCCTTGGCGACGGCTGCGACTTCAGCGGCGAAGTCCGATTCTTCCTTTTCGACGCCTTCGCCGAGCAGGAGACGGGCCATGCCGACGACTTCGATCGGCGCGCCGACGGTCTTTTCAGCTTCCTTGACGGCAGCGCCGACGGTCAGGTCGGGGTTCATGACGAAGGCCTGCGACAGCAGGGCGACTTCCTCGAAGAACTTGCGCATGCGGCCTTCGACCATCTTCTCGATGATGTTTTCCGGCTTGCCGGAGGCGCGGGACTGCTCGATGAAGACGTTGCGTTCGCGTTCTGCAACGGCCGCGTCGACTTCTTCGGCGCGGATGGCGAGCGGAGCCGTGGCGGCAACGTGCATGGCAACCTGGCGGCCGATGGCGTTCAGGGCTTCCTTGTCGCCGGTCGACTTCAGCGCGACGAGAACGCCAAGCTTGCCGAGACGGTCGGCGGCGGCGTTGTGGATGTAGGTCGCGACGACGCCGTCTTCGACCGACAGCAGGACCGAGCGGCGCAGGTTCATGTTTTCGCCGATGGTGGCGACGGCGTCCTTGATGGTGTCGGTGACCGACTTGCCGGTTGCCGGGTAGATGGCGGCGCCAACGGCGTCAACGGTGCCGTCGGTGGTGAGCGCCACGTCGGCAACGCCGCGGACCATGGACTGGAAGGCATCGTTGCGGGCAACGAAGTCGGTTTCGGAGTTGACTTCGACGACAACGGCCTTGGTGCCGGAGCTGGCGACGCCGATCAGGCCTTCGGCAGCGGTGCGGCCCGACTTCTTGTCGGCCTTGGCGATGCCCTTGGCGCGCAGCCAGTCGATTGCCGCTTCGATGTCACCGTTGTTTTCAGCCAGCGCCTTCTTGCAGTCCATCATGCCTGCGCCGGACTTTTCGCGCAGTTCCTTCACCAGTGCAGCGGTGATTTCAGCCATTGTGAGCCTCTTGTCGGTTCTTGTTGCGTGTCGCCGGAAAACCTCGGCGAACTCAAGGTTTTGGGAACGAATGTACCCGGAAGTATGACAGGGTGATGAAGATCACCGCCGGCCTGTCGCTTCAACCACTTGGGGATCGTGGGCAGACAGGACCTTCAAACAAGCCGAGGCCAGGGATCGTCTCTCTGGCCTCGGTTGGATAGAAAAGCGGGAGCGAAGGGTTCGCTCCGACCTTGGCCTTACGCTTCGGCTTCGAGAGCCGGCTCGACCGGAGCTTCGGCGGAAGCGCCGAGGTCACGGCCCGAGGCGCCCTGCTGGCGAGCGATGCCGTCGATGGCAGCGCGGGCGATCAGGTCGCAGTACAGCGAGATGGCGCGCGAGGCGTCGTCGTTGCCGGGGATCGGGAAGTCGATCGGGTCCGGATCGCAGTTGGAGTCGATGATGGCGACGACCGGGATGCCGAGACGCTTGGCTTCCTGGATCGCGATCGATTCCTTGTTGGTGTCGATGATGAACATCAGGTCCGGGGTGCCGCCCATGTCGCGGATACCGCCGAGAGCCTTTTCAAGCTTCTCGCGTTCGCGCTCGAGGTTCAGGCGTTCCTTCTTGGAATAGCCGGAGCCTTCCGAAGCCAGGATTTCGTCGAGCTTGCGCAGGCGCTGGATCGAGTTGGAGATCGTCTTCCAGTTCGTCAGCATGCCGCCGAGCCAGCGGGCGTTGACGTAGTACTGGGCCGAACGCTTGGCAGCGTCGGCGATGATCTCGGACGCCTGGCGCTTGGTGCCGACGAAGAGAACGCGGCCGCCGCCGGCGACGGTGTCGGACACGACCTGAAGGGCGCGCGACAGCATCGGAACGGTCTGTGCCAGGTCGATAATGTGAACGTTGTTACGATCGCCGAAGATGTACGGCTTCATCTTCGGGTTCCAGCGGTGCGTCTGGTGGCCGAAGTGAACACCAGCTTCCAGAAGCTGGCGCATAGAGAAATCGGGCAATGCCATGCCTAGTTATCCTTTTCCGGTTGAACCTCCGCAAGGCGAACAGCACTTCCTTCGGAAATGCCACCGGGCGGAACAGCCCGGATTTCTCCCGGACGATCCCATGCCTCACGTGTGGAATGAGCGGCCCTTTAACCGCAGTTTCCCGGCAAATCAAGGGCAGCGGGGTAAAAAATGCATTCTGGCAGCTTTACTTGCATTCCTGCGGCTTGAACATTTCCAGCTTGGCGAGCTTCCCGCTCAGGACGAACTCGCCGTAATCCATGGTGAGATCGCGGGTGATTCCATTCTCGTAGAGCTTGAAGGACATGCGGTAGACCGGCAGCGCGTCGCCTTCGCTGTTGTCATTGTAATAGGCGATGGAGACGGGCCAGAAGGCCTGCTTGGAGAAGGTGCCGGCCTTGTCCGCATCCGGGTCGCCTGCCTTCGGCGTTTCCTTCTTGCCGACGACGGCGGTGGTCATCAGCGTCTTGTCGCCCGAATCCGAGCCGTCGTAGATGCGCGATTCGAAGAAACGTTCGCCCTTCTTGGCGTGTTCGATGACCTCGAGCATGTGTTCGGTCGGGAACCGGCTCGCGGCAAGCTCCACCTGCTTGGTGGCCGGTGCGGTCAGGTCGACGCTGACGCCGGCCTTTTCCTCGCGCGCCGTGCCACGCACTTCCTTGTCCAGCTTCTCGTCGGTGAAGGAGCGGGTGAGGAAGCGGAAACTGCCGCCCTTCAGGTCTTCGTAGGTCGTCGTCTGCTGATCGGTGAGGCGCGTTTCCTCGCCGGTATTGACCTGCGTGACGAAGCGGAAGCTCACCGTATAGCCGTCGCAGGGGCTGCCGTTGAACTCGTAGACCATGCGGCCATACATGCCGGCGATGCCGGAGCGCTCGGTCGCGTCCTTGAGCTGGAGGTCGTAGACGGCGCGGTGCGGCGCAAGCCCGCTCGCCGGGTTGGCAAAAGCGCTGGTAACGCCGCTGCCGGCGAAGCATGCCCCGGCCATCAGCGCCGTGACAATGGCTGAACGAAACATCCGTTTCCTCCTGTTGAATCCGGTGGCGATGTTATATGAACTCTTTCGGCAAAAGCGAGGCAATATCCGCGCGATGCCACAGTCATTTCCAACATTGCGGGAAGATGTGCCGCAATGTCCCATACCGCACCGCCCCGCGCCCATGCGGCGGCAATCAAGAACGGAGACCGGAATGTCCGCTGAAATCGAAAATCGCGTCAAGGAACTGGGCTACGACATTCCCGTGGCGGCAGCCCCGGCGGCCAACTACGTGCCCTTCGTCATCAGCGGCAACATGCTCCACATCTCCGGCCAGCTGCCGATGCAGGACGGCAAGCTCGCCTATACCGGCCATCTCGGCAAGAATGTCGACGTCGCCGGCGGCCAGAAGGCGGCGGAACTGTGCGCCCTCGGCCTCCTTGCCCAGGCCAAGGCCGCGCTCGGCGATCTCTCGCGCATCAAGCGCATCGTCAAGATCAACGGCTTCGTCGCCTCCGCGCCCGAATTCGTCGAACAGCACCTCGTCCTCAACGGCGCGTCCAACTTCCTCGTCGGCGCACTGGGCGATGCCGGCAAGCATGCCCGCGCCGCCGTCGGCATGGCCTCGCTGCCGCTCAATGCCGCCGTCGAGATCGACGCGATCATGGAAATCGCCTGATGCACAAGTTCAACTGGCTGACCGAGCGGCCGATCGCCCATCGCGGCTACCACGACCGCAACCGGGCCGTCTGGGAAAACACGCTCTCCGCCTTCGCGCGCGCCGCCGATGCGGGTTTCGCCATCGAATGCGACCTGCAATATTCGGCCGATGCCATTCCGGTCGTCTTCCATGACGACGACCTGAAGCGCCTTTGCGGCGTCGAGGGCGACGTGCGCAAGCGCACGGCCGCCGAACTCGGCCTGCTGACCGTCGGCGGTACCGCCGACAAGGTGCCGACGCTGCGCCAGCTTCTCGACCTCGTGAAGGGCCGCGTGCCGCTGGTGCTGGAGCTGAAAGGCCGCAAGGACGACGACGAGGGCTTCGCCATGGCCGTGCTCGATACCATCGAGGACTATGCCGGCCCCATCGCGCTGATGAGCTTCGACCACTGGCTCTTGAAGGATCTCAAGGCGATCGGCACCAGCCGCCCCGTCGGACTGACGGCGGAAGGCCCGCGCCCGGAGAATTTCGCCGTCCACGAGGAGGCGATGCAGCTCGAACTCGACTTCATCTCCTATTACTACGGGCACCTGCCGAACGCCTTCATCAGCCGGCAACGCGAACTCGGCAAGCAGGTCATCACCTGGACGGTGCGCGACGACGAGGCGCGCACGATCACGGCCGAAAATGCGGACCAGATGACCTTCGAGGGCTTCGATCCGCGCGAGCCGCTGACCGCCTGAGCATGGAAAGGGCCGTGCGCATCCGCGTCGAAACCACGTTCGCCGACATTCCGGCGGAAGACTGGGGGCGCCTTGCCGGCGCCTCCAGGGCCGATGCGCAGGTTCCCTACAATCCCTTCGTCAGCCACGCCTTTCTCTCCGCGCTGGAAGAATCCGGCTGCGCCATCGCCGAGACCGGCTGGCTCGGCCAGCACCTGTTGCTGGAGGGCGACGACGGAACCTTGCACGGCGCCCTGCCCGTCTACCTGAAGAACCACAGCCAAGGCGAATATGTCTTCGACCATGGCTGGGCCGACGCGCTCGAACGCGCCGGCGGGCGCTACTATCCGAAGCTGCAGGCTTCCATCCCCTTCACGCCCGCCACCGGCCCGCGCCTGCTTCACCGCGTCGACCAGCCGGTCGTCGAGACGCAGGCGGCCCTTGCCGAAGGCCTCAAGGAGCTTGCAAGACGCCACGGCGTCTCCTCCGCCCATGTCACCTTCGTGCCGGAGGCGGAAATGCCGGTCTTCGAGGCGGCAGGCTACCTGCACCGCACCGACCAGCAGTTCCACTTCCTCAACGAAGGCTATGGCTCGCACGACGACTTCCTCGAAACGCTCGCGTCCCGCAAGCGCAAGGCGCTGAAGAAGGAACGCCGGGCCGCGCTGGAACACGGCATCGAGATCGACTGGCTGACCGGCAAGGATCTGACCGAAGCCGTCTGGGACCAGTTCTTCACCTTCTACATGGATACCGGCAGCCGCAAATGGGGCCGGCCCTATCTCAACCGCGCGTTCTACAGCCTGATCGGCGAGCGCATGGCCGACGACATCCTGCTCGTCATGGCGCGGCGCGATGGCCGTTACATCGCCGGCGCGATCAATTTCATCGGCGGCGACACACTCTATGGCCGCCACTGGGGCTGCATCGAGGACCACCCCTTCCTGCATTTCGAGGTCTGCTATCACCAGGCCATCGATTTCGCGATCGAGAGGGGGCTGGCCCGGGTGGAGGCCGGCGCGCAGGGCGAGCACAAGCTGGCGCGCGGCTACCTGCCCGTCATCACCCATTCCGCCCACTACATCGCGCACGCGGGCCTCAAACGCGCCGTCGCCGACTATCTCGAGCGCGAGCGCCGCGACGTCGAGGCGATGGGCGACTATCTTGCCGAGCACGGCCCCTTCCGCCGGGGCGGCGAACACAACGAGACGGAATAGGACCGGGAGACGAGCATGAGCTACGACACCAACAACATTTTCGCCAAGATCCTGCGCGGCGAGATTCCCTCGCACCGCGTCTATGAGGACGAGCACGCCGTTGCCTTCATGGATGTGATGCCGCAGGCGAACGGGCATGCGCTGGTCATTCCCAAGGCACCCTCGCGCAACATCCTCGATGCCGACCCGCAGACCCTCGCCCACCTGATGCCCGTGGTGCAGAAGGTGGCCGTGGCGGCGAAGGAGGCCTTCGAGGCGGATGGCATCACGGTCATCCAGTTCAACGAGCCGGCCGCGGGCCAGACCGTCTATCACCTGCATTTCCACGTCATCCCGCGCGTCGAGGGCCTGCCGCTGAAGCCGCATTCCGGCACGATGGAAGACCAGGGCGTTCTGGCGGCCAATGCCGAAAAACTCAGAAAGGCGCTTGCGAAATGAACACCGTCACCCGCCGCACGCTTCTTCTCGGTCTCGGTAGCCTCGTCCTCCTCGCGGCGCTGCCGGCCATCCCCGCCTTTGCGGCGGACCGGCCCGAGGAGATCGTCGAAAAGATCTACGCCGCTTATGACAACGACGGCAACGGGCCGCGGGACGTGCCCTATCTGCCAGACGTCGCCGAACAGCTCTCGGGTGAAAACCATCCCGGTTTCGATTTCTTCATCGATGCGCAGGATTTCGACAAGGTGCACGCCGTCGTGTCGCTGGAATCGGAGAGCGACACGGATGCCGTCGTCAGCGCGCGGGTCACGAATTTCGCCGTCACGAAGGTCGTCGAGATCGTCTTCGTGAAACGCGGCGCGGACTGGAAGATCGCCAACGTACGCTACCCCGTCGCCAACGGCTTCGATCTGCGCCAGAGCGTCGGCCTTGGCGTGCCGTAAGACGGTGAAATCAGCCGAAGCGATGCCTCTTCGGCTGGAAATGCTCTTTGTGCTTGTCGCATTGTCCGACGCCGAAGCAGTCTCGCTTCGGCTGGAAATGCTCAGGCGCCAAGCAGAGCAAGCCCCACGGCCAGGAAGCCGATGGCCGCGGCGATGCCGAGAATCTGCCGGAAGCGGCCGCCGAAGAAGAAGCACAGCGCGCCGAAGATGACGGCGCCGAGCCGCAGCCAGAGCGGCGAGGTCTCCAGCGTTCCCGTCGGGAAGAAGATCATCTTGGCGATGACCGCCGCCACCAGCGCCGTCGCGACCGCCCGCACCCAGTTGAGGATTTCGGAGCGCTCGTCGATGCGATTGCCGACAAGGACGCCCGCCCAGCGCCAGAGATCCGTCGCAAGCCATCCGGCGATGGCGATGTAGAGATAGGGCCAGAGACCGTCGAAACTCATTGGCTTGCCTCCCGCCGGCGCAGCGTCCGCTCGCCCCACCAGGCCGCCGTCCCGCCGATGACGCCGGCCAGCAGGATATCGTATTGCGGCGCGATGACCGCAAAGAGCCAGCCGAGCGCGAGGCCGATGCCGAGCGCGAAATAGATCACGCGATGGCGGGCCGAAATCCAGATCGAGGTGAGGAAATAGACCGGCGTCAGGAAGAACAGGCAGCCCGAAACGATGGGCGGAAATTCCGACACCGCACCATAGACCAGCCCCACCAGCACAATGTTCGTCAGCGTCAGCGTGATGCCGAAACCGGCGAAGAAGGCGACACGCCCCTCGCGCGGAATGTCACGCACCCGCTCCATGGCGAAAACCCAGGCGGTGATCGCCACGAAATGCGAGAGGATCAGCAAGATCCAGGTCGGCGTGCGGGACGTGCGGATTTCCGGCACCAGCGCCGCGACCATCGGCATCATACGCACGGACGAGAGCGTCACCGCGATGAAGGCCGTCGCCACATGGGCGCCCGACAACATGGAGCCGACGAGGATGACCTTGGCCGGCAGCGCCCAGACGATGCCGGTCATGAACATCACCTGCCCGACCGGCACCTTCGCCTCCGCCGTGAAGGCGGCGAAGCCGACGAAGGACAGCATGAGGATGATTGCCGGCAGGCTGAAAAGGCCGCGCATGCCCTGGAGGAACCAATGGGCCTGGGATCGATGTTCTGGGTCGGCGGTCATGAAATCTCTTGGCAGAAAAAGAAGGCAAGCCAGCAAAAAGAAAGCCGGGCAGTTTCCTGCCCGGCCCATGCGATTTGTAAAGCCGTTATTTCTTGCGCGGCACCTTCGGCACCGCACCGGAGGACTTGCGCGGCGGCTCGTCCTTCGGCTCCTCGGCCTTGGCTTCTACCGCCTTCTTCGACAACTTGGCCTTGGTCGGCGCAGCCTCGGCGGCGACGGTTTCCTTGGCCTTGCGGGGCTTGGCCGGCTTGACGGCTTCCTCGATCTCGGCCTTCGGCTTGATCCGCGTCGTCTCGGGCACGGCGTCGAGGATCAGGCCCTTCGAGCCGTCTTCCTTCATGCCGACGGAAACGCGGACGACGCCGCCCTTCTTGAGCTTGCCGAAGAGGATTTCGTCGGCGAGCTTCTTCTTGATGTTCTCCTGGATGACGCGCGCCAGCGGACGGGCACCCATCTTCTCGTCGTAGCCCTTCTCCGCCAGCCAGGCGATCGCCTCAGGCTGCAGGTCGAAGGTGACGTTGCGCTCGGCAAGCTGGGTTTCCAGCTGCATGACGAACTTCTGCACGACCTGATGGATGACCGGCGTCGGCAGCGAGCCGAAGGGGATGATCGCATCGAGGCGGTTGCGGAACTCCGGCGTGAACAGGCGGTTGATCGCCTCCATGTCCTCGCCTTCGCGCTTGGACGAGCCGAAGCCGATGGCGGCCTTGGCCATGTCGGATGCGCCCGCATTGGTCGTCATGATCAGGATGACGTTGCGGAAGTCGATCTTCTTGCCGTTATGGTCGGTCAGCGAGCCATGGTCCATGACCTGCAACAGGATGTTGTAGAGGTCCGGATGGGCCTTCTCGATCTCGTCGAGCAGCAGCACGCAGTGCGGGTGCTGGTCGACGCCATCGGTCAGGAGACCGCCCTGGTCGAAGCCGACATAGCCGGGAGGTGCACCGAGCAGACGCGAGACGGTGTGCCGCTCCATGTATTCCGACATGTCAAAGCGCAGCAGTTCCACGCCGAGGGAGCTGGCAAGCTGCTTGGCGACTTCCGTCTTGCCGACGCCGGTGGGGCCGGAGAAGAGGTAGCAGCCGATCGGCTTGTTCGGTTCGCGAAGGCCGGCGCGCGACAGCTTGATCGCCGAGGCCAGCGCCTCGATGGCGAGATCCTGGCCGTAGACTACCGAGCGCAGTTCCTTCTCGAGGCCCGCGAGCACCTGCTCGTCGTCCTTGGAGACGGTCTTGGGCGGAATGCGGGCCATGGTGGCGATCGTCGCCTCGATCTCCTTTTCGGTGATCAGCTTGCGGCGCTTGCCGACGGGCAGCAGCATCTGGGCCGCGCCGGTCTCGTCGATCACGTCGATCGCCTTGTCCGGCAGCTTGCGGTCATTGATGTAGCGCGCCGACAGTTCCACCGCCGTCTTGATCGCCTCGTTGGAGTATTTCAGCTTGTGATACTCTTCGAAGTAGGGCTTGAGGCCCTTCATGATCTCGATCGTATCGTCGATGGTCGGCTCGTTCACGTCGATCTTCTGGAAGCGGCGCACGAGCGCCCGGTCCTTCTCGAAGAACTGGCGGTATTCCTTGTAGGTCGTCGAGCCGATGCAGCGGATCGCGCCGGAGGACAGCGCCGGCTTCAAGAGGTTCGATGCATCCATCGCGCCGCCGGATGTGGCGCCGGCGCCGATGACCGTATGGATCTCGTCGATGAACAGCACGGCGCCCGGATAGTCTTCCAGTTCCTTGACGACCTGCTTCAGGCGCTCCTCGAAATCGCCGCGATAGCGCGTGCCGGCGAGCAGCGTGCCCATGTCGAGCGAGAAGATCGTCGCATCCGCGAGCGCTTCCGGCACCTTGCCTTCGACGATGCGCTTGGCGAGACCTTCGGCGATGGCGGTCTTGCCGACGCCCGGGTCGCCCACATAGAGCGGGTTGTTCTTGGAGCGGCGGCACAGGACCTGGATCGTGCGGTTGACCTCGGCATGGCGGCCGATCAGCGGATCGATCTTGCCGTTCTTGGCCTTCTCGTTGAGGTTCACGCAATAGGCGGTCAGGGCATCCTGCTTCTTGGCAGTCTCCTCCTGCTCATTGCCGCCCCGCGACTGCTTGGGCTCGTTCTCGGTGTCGTCGGAACCGCGCACCTGGCGCTGCTCGGACGCGCCCGGCCGCTTGCCGATGCCGTGCGAGATGAAGTTGACGGCGTCGTAGCGCGTCATCTCCTGCTCCTGCAGGAAATAGGCGGCATGGCTCTCGCGCTCGGCGAAGATGGCGACGAGCACGTTGGCGCCGGTCACTTCCTCGCGGCCGGAAGACTGGACATGGATCACCGCGCGCTGGATGACGCGCTGGAAGCCCGAAGTGGGTTTGGAATCCTCTTCGTACCCCGTCACGAGGTTTGCGAGGTCATGATCGACATAGTCGGTAACGGTCTTGCGCAGAACGTCGAGATTCACGTTGCAGGCGCCCATCACGGCGGCCGCGTCGGCGTCGTCGATCAGCGCGAGAAGGAGGTGTTCGAGCGTCGCATATTCGTGGTGGCGCTCGTTCGCATAGGTCAGTGCCTGGTGGAGGGCCTTTTCAAGGCTGGCAGAAAATGTTGGCACGTTCGTTCCTCATTTCTTTTCCATGACACATTGCAGCGGGTGCTGGTGCTGGCGGGAGAAATCCATCACCTGTGTCACTTTGGTTTCGGCAACCTCGTAGGTGAACACGCCACACTCGCCTACGCCATGATTGTGCACATGCAGCATGATCCGCGTGGCCGCTTCCCGGTCCTTCTGGAAGAAGCGCTCCAGAATGTGGATCACGAACTCCATGGGCGTATAGTCGTCATTCAGAAGCAGGACGCGGTACAGGCTCGGCTTCTTGGTCTTAGGTTTCGTGCGGGTAATGACCGAGGTGCCGCGACCGGGAGTGTCGCCGCCCTCATCGCCATCCTGCATCCGAACCCGTCTCACTTCCATGCGTGGTCATTCCCTTGATTACAGTCGTTTGCTCCGGGCTTTTCCCCGAGGCTGCCTTCTGGAACTGTTATCTAATGTCTCGGCAGACGATTGTAAGACCCTCGCTTCGCACTGCAATCATAATCGCCGACCATCCGAAGGAAATAGCGAAATTTGCTGCCGCTGCGTCAGCCTCGCGCAATCCCCGGAAAACGCAAAGGCCGGCTGCGGTTGCCCGCAGCCGGCCGATAAACGCTATACGCGTACGCAGAACGTGGGAGGATCAGGCTGCGACGGCAGCCTTGGCAGCAGCGGTGGCCTTGGCGACCGGTGCTTCGTAGGGCTTGTAGGCGCCCTTGGCGAGATCGGCATACATTTCGCCGAGCTTGGTGGCTTCGGCGACGAAGCCTTCGTAGGAGGACTTCACGAAGGCCGTCTGCAGTTCGAGAGCAGCTTCGACGCTCTTGACGCCCGACAGCTTCTCGAAGTGAGCGATGCCGTTTTCAAAGGACTTCTTGGAGTAGTCGGCGGTCTCGGTGGCAATGGCCTGCCAGCTCTGGGCGGCGGTGGTGTAGCTCTTCACGAACGTGTCCACGGCTTCCTTGCCCTTCTTGTTTGCTTCGTCGAAATTGAACATCGAAGTCTCCTTTGATCCCGGTGATTGACCCGAAATCTATATGCATTGCACAAAAAAGTCAATGCGAATGCTGCAACGCAATATTTTGCAAGCAAAGCAACACCTTGCGCGATAGGTATGATTATTGGCGCGGATAAAAGCCGATTTGTCGCGAAACAATAACAAAAGGCCCGGCGCCATGGGCGGCCGGGCCTCGTTTATCCTGACGGATCCGACAGATCAGAGATCGATGTCGAGGATCGCCATGGAGAAGTTGTAGGAGAGTTCGCCGTCTTCGTCGTCGCGGAAGATGACGCCGAGGAATTCGTCCGCGAGGTAGACTTCCGCGGATTCATCCTTGCGCGGACGGGCCTTCACGACGATCTCCTTGTTGAGATTGCGCTTGAAGTAGGCCTCGAGCTTCCTGATTTCTTCCGGCTTCACGATCTGTCTCCGTAACGGTTGATGTGCCGCGCTTCTCGCACCTGCTTTTGGGCGTGTAAACCCTCGATTTTGCCGAGAAAGCGACTTTCCCGTTCACAAATCGTAGTCGAATGCGGCCAAAAGCTGGTCCATGGCGCGCGACGGCTCGTTGCAGCCCGCCTCGCCCACGACCCGTGCCGGCACGCCCGCGACCGTCGATTTCGGCGGCACGGGCTTCAGCACGACGGAGCCCGCGGCGATGCGCGAGCAATGGCCGATATGGATGTTGCCGAGGATCTTCGCGCCCGCCCCGATCATCACGCCGTCGCCGATCTTCGGATGGCGGTCGCCGCCCTCCTTGCCGGTGCCGCCGAGCGTCACATTGTGCAGGATCGAGACATTGTCGCCGATGACGGCCGTTTCGCCGACGACGAGGCCGGTGGCATGGTCGAGGAAGAAGCCCTTGCCGATGCGGGCAGCCGGGTTGATATCCGTCTGGAACACGCTGGAGGACCGGCTCTGCACATAGAGCGACAGGTCCCGCCGGCCCTTTTCATGCAGCCAGTGCGCCAGGCGATGGGTCTGGATGGCGTGGAACCCCTTGAAATAGAGCACGGCATCCAGGAACCGCAGGCAGGCCGGGTCGCGGTCGTAGACGGCCTGGATGTCGACACGCAGGATGCTGCCCCATTCCGGCCAGTCTTCCAGCATCTCGTCGAAGATCTGGTGCAAGAGGTTCGCCTGCAGGTCCGGATGGTCGAGGCGCTCGCAGACGCGATGGATCACGCTTTCCTCCAGCGAGCGGTGGTTCAGCACCGTCGAATAGAGGAAGGCCGCCAGTAGCGGCTCGGCCTGGGCGGCCACGCGCGCTTCCTCGCGCAGGCTGTCCCAGATCGGATCCATGGCCTTGAGCTTTTCAGCCCTGAGTTCGTTCGTCGCGACCATCGCCGCACTCCCTGATGTCATTGCGCTGCAAATATAGAGCAAAGCACGGCCGAGCGGAATGGCCGCCCGGAGATTGTGGTAAAGCGCGGTTGTCGCAAAGGATGCGTCAGCGGCCGCCGATATCCGCGTAGAACTCCAGCACCGCGCGCTTGAACACCTTGTCGCCGACGGCGAGCATGTGGTCGCGGCCGGGAATGTCGAGCGCGCGGGCATCCGGCATCAGTTCGGCGAGCGGCTGCGGCGCGCCGGCGATGTCGTCCTTCGTCCCGACGCCGATCAGCGCCGGCATGTCGATGCGCGCCATGTCCTCGGCCGTCAGGAGATCCCGCGACGTCATGATGCAGGCGGCGAGCGCCTGCCTGTCGGATTTCGTCTGGTCGGCGAAGGCGCGGAACATGCGGCCGCGCTCGTGCGTCACCACGTCGAGCGAGGGCGCCAGCAGCGCCTCGGCGATGGGGTCCCAGTCGCCGACGCCCTCCACCATGCCGATGCCGAGCCCGCCGAAGACGACGGAGCGCACGCGGTGCGGATGGGCAAGCGCCAGGAAGGCGGTGATACGGGCGCCCATGGAATAGCCGAAGACATGCGCCTCGGGAATGCCGAGATGATCGAGCAGCGCCACAGCATCGCCCGCCATCAGCGGCGGCGTGTAGAGCGCCGGGTCGTGCGGCTTGTCGCTTGCGCCATGGCCGCGATTGTCGATGGCGATCACCCGGTAGCCGGCATCGCCCAGCGTCTTCAGCCAGCCGGGAAACACCCAGTTCACATTCGCGCTGGAGGCAAAGCCGTGAATCAGCAGCACCGGATCGCCGGCCGGATCGCCTTCGTCGAAGAAGGCAAGCTCGAGACCGTCATGGCTGAAGCGGGAAAAGGGCGGGTTATCGAGATTCATTGCGGGGCCGTCTTTCGTTTCTGTCCACGCTCATACCGTCGTTTGGCCGCCGAGAAAACGGCAGGCCCCGGATTTCTGCTCGGGCGCGACGGTTTTGCATCTACACATTTCAGCCGAAGGCGACTATGGTCCGCGCCAGAAAAGAGCATTTCCACGGAGCATGACATGGCTGGGCACAGCATTCCGCATTTCCAGAACGACGGCGGCCATCGCACGATCGAGATCGGCGTGAAGGAATTCATGTGCGTCGGCGCTTCCGTGCCCTACGACCATCCGCACGTCTTCCTCGACATGGGCGACGACAACGAGAAGGTCTGCCCCTACTGCTCGACGCTCTACCGCTACAATCCGGCGCTGAAGGCCACCCAGACCGAGCCCGCCGGCTGCACCTTCACCAACCAGGTCGCGGCGTAACGGCCGAAAGGCCGGCTTCCCATGTCCCCCATCCAATCCACGACCATCGTCGGAGCCGGTATCGCCGGCCTGACGGCGGCGCTCGCGCTTGCCCGCAAGGGCATTGCCACGCATGTGCTCGAACAGGCCCCGGCCCTCGAAGAGGTCGGCGCCGGCCTGCAGCTTTCCCCCAATGCCACGCGCATCCTGGCCGACCTCGGCCTTCTCGATGCCATCAGCGCGCGCTGGAGCGAGCCGGACCATATCCTCCTCACCTCGGGGCTTTCCCTTGCCTCCCTCGCCTCGGTGCCGGCCGGTAGCGCCGCCCGCGCCCGCTGGCACGCGCCCTACGGCGTGTTGCACCGCGCCTCGCTGCAAGCCGTCCTGCTCGATGCCGTCAGGCGCGAACCGCTCTGCACGCTGACCACCGGCCAGCGAATCGAGGAGAGACAGGCGGCCCTCGCCATCGCACCGGCCGATGTGCTCATCGCCGCCGACGGTGTCTGGTCGCGGCTGCGGCAGGAAGTGCCCGGCGCCCTGCCCGCCCGCTATTCCGGCAATGTGGCCTGGCGCTTCCTGGTGCCCTATGCCGCCGCGCCGGCCTTCCTCAATCCGCGCACCGTCACCGCGTTTCTCGGCCCGCATGCCCATCTCGTCGCCTATCCGCTGGCCGAGACCGAGGCCTTCAACATCGTCGCCATCCACGCCCAGGCCGACGCGCCGCCGGAAGGCTGGCGGCGCAGGGGCGACACCGCCGCGCGCGAACGCCTGCTGGACGCCTTCGCCGGCTGGCACGCGGATATCCGCCGCCTGCTGCCGCAGGCGCAGGATCCCATGGTGTGGCCGCTCTTTGGCTGCCCGGACGGTGCGTGGACGGATGGAAAGACCGTGCTGATCGGCGATGCCGCCCATGCCATGACGCCCTTCGCGGCGCAGGGCGCGGCCATGGCCATCGAGGACGCGGCCTTGCTGGCCAACATGCTGGCGGGCGCGACGGACGGCGCTCAGGCGCTCCGCCGCTTCGAAGCCCTTCGCCGCGAACGCGTCGCCCGCGTCCGCAGCCGCGGCGCCTTCAACCGCTTCGCCTATCACGCGCGCGGGCCGGTGGCGCTCGCGCGAAACCTCGTGCTGTCCCTGCGCAAGCCGGAAAACCTCGCCGCCGATTTCGACTGGCTCTACGGCTACAGGACGCCGGGCTAGGACGGATCGACATTCACTGCATCCATATCATCGCTGCGATGAGGTGAATGAAGCCCGAG